>JBKPHA010000046.1:0-29802 GCA_046729615.1 Actinomycetota bacterium | reverse complement strand
TACTTCAGCTCGACCTCGCCGCCGGCTTCCTCTAGCTGAGCCTTGAGCTGCTCGGCCTCCTCGCGGTCAAGACCCTCTTTGACCGGCTTGGGAGCCGAGTCGACAAGCGCCTTTGCCTCCTTGAGGCCCAGCCCGGTCGCCGCCCGGACGGCCTTGATCACCTGGATCTTCTTCTCGCCCGGAGCGGTGAGCACCACATCAACCGCCGCCGGCGCGGCCTCCGTGGCCTCGGCGCCGTCCGTGGGCGCGCCGGCCGCCGGAGCCGCAGGCGCGACCGCGGTCGCCGACACTCCGAACTCCTCCTCGAGCGCCTTGATGCGCTCGGAGAGCTCGAGTACGGAAATGCTCTTGAGCTCATCGATCCACTCCTCGGTGGACATGGACTTGGTTGCCACTACTTTTCCTCCTCGGAATCGGCACCCTCGGAATCCTCCGCTTGCGCCTCGGATTCCTCAGGGGATTCGTCGCTTTCGGTTTCCTCTGAAGTCTCTGCCTCGGTCCCCGGCTGCTCGGCCGTCTCAGCGGCGGCCGGCTCCTCTTCCGCCGCGGCCGCTTCGCTATCGCCGACCAGGCCTTTCTCGGCGATCTGACCGAGCCCGGCGGCGAGCCCCGACAGCATCGACGCGAGCCCGCGCGCGAGCCCGGTCAGCGGGCTGGCGGTGACGCCCACCAGCTGGCCGCGCAGCACGTCGACGGCCGGCAGGCGGGCGATCGCTTGGAACTGGTCGGGCTCGAGCGGCTTGCCGTCCATGAGCCCGCCGCGGTATTCGAGAACCTCGTGCTGCCGCGCGAACGTCGCGATCGCCTTCGCGGCGACGACGGCGTCGCCCTTGACGAACGTCAGGGCGACCGGCCCCTCGAGGAGGTCCTGTAGCCCGTCAGTTCCCGCCTTCTCGACCGCCCGCTTGGCGAGCCGGTTCTTGACCACCCGGAAGGTCGCATCGGCCTCTCGCAGCCGACCGCGCAGCTCCGCCGCCTCGGGAACGCTGATTCCGCGGTAGTCGACGGCGAAGATCGCCTCGGCCTCGCCGAGCCGCTCCGCGATCTCCTCTACCGCTGCTGCCTTCTGCTCCTTGTTCATCTGTCGATCCTCAAAACGAAAGCCCGCGCGCAGGCGGGCTCGAAGCATCGGCACGAACCTCACCTACGTCGGTCTTCCGGGCCGCTCAGCCGGCCCAGCCGACGGTCTTCGGCAAGTCGGTGAGCGATGTTAGCTCACGGCGTGAGCCGGGCGCTGCTACCGCCCCAGGGCCGGCCGGCGGCGCTGGAGCATCACGCCGGCGACCGCAAACACCACGCCGGTCAGGAAGATGAGCGTGCCCATGACGAACACCTGTGGCGGGATGCCCACCTTGACCGCGCCGTAGACCCACAATGGGAACGTCAGCGTCTGCCCCGCCACGAAGCTCGTGATGATGAAGTCGTCGATCGAGAGGGCGAACGCGAGGAGGGCGGCGGCCAGGATGCCCGGGAAGATCAGCGGGAACGTCACCCTCCAGAACGCGACCCACGGGTTCGCACCGAGATCCTGCGCCGCATCGACCAGCGCCTGGTCGAGATCGATCACTCGAGCCTGGACCACCACCACCACGAACGCGATGTTGAACGCGACATGGGCGATGAGGATCGTCGTGAACCCGCGCGGGACTCCGAGATAGACGAAGAATCCGAGCAGCGACGCCCCCACCACGACGGACGGCGCTGCCACGTCGGCGAGGATCACCACGTCGCCGAGACTGCGCCCCCGAAAGCGGTAACGCGCGAGCGCGATCGCCATCGGCGTGCCGAGCACGGTGGCGATGAGCGTGCTGAGCGACGCGATCTCCAGCGAGTGGATGAGCGCGTCGGTGAGGTCCGAGATCTCGAAGAGCCGGGCGTACCAGTCGAGCGTGAATCCGTTCCAAGCGAACGTCAGCCGGTCCGCCGGAGCCTGGTTGAACCCGTACAACACCATGACCCCGATCGGGACCAGGGTGTAGAGCAGAACCAGGACGACGTAGGTGGGCAGGATGAACTGCGTCCACCGTCGCCGTCCCCGACGTCGCTTGACCCCGGCCGCGTCCGCGGTCGCGGTCGCCGTCGCGCTCACGCGTACTCCTGAAGGGTTCGCGTGCCGAAGGTGCGGGCGTAGAGGTACATCCCGGCCAGGAGCACGACCATGAGCATGAGCGCGAGCGCCGAGGCCAACGGATAGTCGGAGTTCTGGATGTACTGGGTCTGGATGATGTTGCCGATCATCGTCGTGCTGGGCCCGCCGAGGATCGCGGCGCTCACGTAGTCGCCGATGTTGGTGATCGCGACGAGCAGCACGCCCGCATAGACCCCCGGCGCAGAGAGGGGCAGGATCACCCGCAGGAACTGCTCGCGCGGGCTCGCGTAGAGGTCGGCGCCCGCGTCCACCACCGCCCGATCGATCTGCTCGAGGGAGACATAGATGGGCAACGCCATGAAGGGCATCGCGTCATAGGTGAGACCCGCGACCACCGCACTCGGTGTGGAGAGGACATGCAGACCGCTGGGCACCAGGTGCAGGTCCTTGAGCGTGCCGAGGACGATCCCCTCGTCCGCGAGGATGAACTGCCACGACAGGATCCGGATGACGAAGGAGACGAAGAACGGCAGCAGGATCAGGAAGAGCAGGATCGACTTGTAGCGGCCGCCGTGGAAGGCGATCCAGTAGGCGACCGGATACATGATCAAAAGGCTGAGCAGCGTGGAGAGGCCCCCGTAGAGGAACGATCGCCCGTACTGGGTGGCGTACTGGTTGATCGCGTCGGGGTAGATGCCGAAGTTCCAGGTGAGGGTGAACCCCCTGACCGGGTTTCCGACCATCAGCGAGAGCGCCAGGATCGCGACCAGCGGGATCAGGAAAAAGGCCGCGAGCCACGCCCCGGCCGGCAGGCTAAGCAGATACGGGACGGCGCCTCGCCGCAGCCGCGCGGCGCGGGCGCTCATGACTGGATGATCGGATCGAAGATCGAGGTGTATTCGTCGTGGTCGTTCACGCCCTTGAAGTCGTAGTAGTCGCGGAAGCGTCTCTGCATCGACGGCGGCGGAAACACCAACGGGCTGTTGGCCACGGTGGGGTCATCGAGCTTCGTCGCGATGACTTGTCGGGCATCGGGCACGGGGCACAGGTACCAGACCCAGTCCTCGATCATCGCCTGGATCTTCGGCTGGTAATAGAAGTTGATCCACTCCATCGCGTCGACCGGGTGCGCGGCGTGCAGCGGGATCATCGCGTTGTCGTGCCAGAGCATGGCCCCCTCCTTCGGGACGACGAACTTGAGGTTCGGGAAGCCGGAGTGGTTGGCCTGGTAGACGTCGCCTGACCAGGCCTGGCTGATCCAGGTGTCCCCGTCCTCGAGCGCCTTGATGTAGCTCTGGTCGTAGTACTGGCGGACGATGCCCGCGTCGCGCTGCTTCATCAGTAGGTCGGCGGCTCGGCGCCAATCGTCGGGAGTCGAGTTCGGCTGGTCCTCGATGCCGAGGGCGAGCATCCCGACTGCGCCCAGCTCGGTGTCGTCGGACATCATCCCGACCTTCCCCTTGAAGGCGGGGTCGAACAGGTCGTGGACGCTGGTGATCTCGCGCCCGGTCTTCGAGGCGTCATAGCCGATGCCCGTCAGCCCGGACTGCCACGTCACCGTGTATTGATTGCCCGGGTCGAAGGTCGGATTGCGCACGGTCGGAGCCGCGTACTTCTCGAAGTTCGGCATCCGGCTCTGATCGAGCGGGATGAGCCAGCGGTTGTTGATCAGCTGGGTGAGCTCCCAGCCGTCTGAGATCACGATCAGGTCGTAGCCGATGGACTGCCCAGCCTCGAGCACCGGCCGGATCTGTGCGAAGAAGGACGCGTTGTCCTGGATGACCGGCTTGTAGTTGACCTTGATCCCGGTCTGCTTGGTGAACAGGTCGATGCTGGGGTGCTGCCCGTGGCTCGTGTCGATGTAGAGCGGCCAGTTAGCCCAGTCGAGCGTGCCCTGCTTGTGCTGCTTCTTCCAGAAGGCGTCCCAGTCGACGTTCGCGCCCGCGCCGGTTCCCTTCGACCCGCTGACCCCGCAGGCCTCAAGGAAACCGGCGAGTCCGACGGCCGCGGCGCCTGCCGCCGCGCCGCGCACGAAGGAGCGCCGGGAGAGGCGTGCTTCCGTTAAACCGCGTACGAGCGCTACGTCGATGTCGGGACCTATGGCCTCCTCCTTGGGCGTGCCGCCCGATCCAAGTCAGAAAACTTAGCGCCCCGCGAGACCTCGTGGGTCAACCGCCGGGAGGTTTGAGCGGCCCCGCGGAATCAGGCCGTGGCGACTGGACTGATCAGGCTGTGGCGGCGGCCTCGCCGGCCTCGGCGGCGACGGCCTCCTCGCCGCCCGCGGCTGCGGCGCTGGCAAGGATCTCGGCCTCACGGACTCGCGACTCGTCCACCCGGACCCCCGGACCCATGCTCGTGGCCAGCGTGATCGAGAGGATGTAGCGGCCCTTCGCCGCCGCCGGCTTCGCACGGACGATCTCGTCGATCACCGCGGCGTAGTTCTCGAGCAGCGCGCGATCGTCGAAACTCGCCTTGCCGATCGCAAGGTGCACGACGGCCTGGCGGTCGGTGCGGTACTCGACCTTGCCGGCCTTCGCCTCGCTCACCGCCTTGCCGATGTCGGTTGTGACCGTGCCGACCTTGGGGTTCGGCATCTTGCCCTGCGGCCCGAGGATGCGGCCCAGCTTCGAGACCACCGGCCCCATCAGGTCGGGCGTCGCGATCGCCACGTCGAAGTCGGTGAAGCCGTCGTTGACGCGGTCGGCGAGGTCCTGCGCCCCGACGTGGTCAGCGCCGGCCTCCTCAGCGGCCCGCGCAGCGTCGCCGTCGGCGAACACCGCGATCTTCACCTCCTTGCCGAGCCCGCGGGGCAGCGCTAGCGTCCCGCGAAGCTGCTCCTCCGCGTGGCGCACGTTCACCCCGAGCCGGACGTGGACCTCGACCGTCTCGTCGAACTTCGTCGAGGCGGTCCGCTTGACCAGCGCGATCGCCTCGGCGGGCGAATAGCGGCGCTCCCGGTCGACCTGCTCGAGCGCTGCGCGATAGCGCTTGCCCCTATGGCGACTCATCGCCCGCCGCCTGCTCCGCTCCCGCTCGAATCCATTGCCCTCGCGTTCCGCTCGGGCATTCTGATTCTGCTCCCGCGTCCGCGGCGGCGGGGTTGGTGGTCTACCGTCGTCGTCAAAGCTCTCCCTCCACCTCGACGCCCATCGACCGGGCGGTGCCCGCGATGATCTTCGAGGCCGCGTCCAGGTCGTTGGCGTTCAAGTCGGGCATCTTGCGCTCAGCGATCTGGCGGATCTGGGCGGCGCTGATCCGGCCCACCTTCTCGCGGTTCGGCTCGCCGGAGCCCTTCTCCGCGCCGATCGCCTCCTTGATCAGGACGGCGGCGGGCGGCGTCTTCGTGATGAAGTCGAACGAGCGGTCCTCGTAGACCGTGATCTCGACTGGGATGATCGTCCCGGCGTCCTGCTGCGTCTGGGCGTTGAACGCCTTGCAGAACTCCATGATGTTCACGCCGTGCTGACCGAGCGCGGGACCGACCGGCGGCGCGGGGTTCGCCGCCCCGGCCGGGATCTGGAGCTTGATCATCGTGAGGACCTTCTTCGCCACGCGGCGGCTGAGGATACAGGCACCCAAAGGAGCCGCCGGCGCAGCTTTAACCCCCATCCGCGCACGCTTCCCACGCGAGCGGCACCAAATCCACCCATGGGGTGGAATATCTGCCGCGCGGTGAAGAGCCAGGCCATGCTCCAAGGGCGACCGGCTTCAAATTCACCTATGCGGTGGAATCTGCCGGGCGCGAGCGGGGGCCGGAGCTCAAGCAACGCACTTACCTCTGATGCGACTCGTGCGGGTTCCGCCGTGAGGTCCCGCCACGTGTAGCGGGCGACCCGCCAGCCGGCGAGCATCAGCGCCCGGTCCCGTGCCGGGTCGTTGCGGCGCGCGCGGACCGTGTCATGGAAGGTGGCGCTGTCCGTTTCCACTGCGAGCCTCCGGTCGGGCCAAGTGAAGTCGACCTCCAGTCCGCCCGCTGGAAGCGGAAGTGGAATCCAAGCGTCACCCGCGGCTCCGGCAGCCGAGCCCTCCGGCAGAGCGCCAGAAACGCGCGCTCGATTTTGCTCTTCGCCTGCCGGTCGTTGAGTCCGGAGGGGCGACCCAGGAGCGACCGCAGCCGAGCAGTCCCAGGGCGCCTCGGGAAGCGGTCGAGCAGCGCCGCGAGCTCGCTGAAATCGACCGGCGACGGCCCGGATTCCGCTCGGTGGAGGACGTATTCGAGGGAATCGCGGTCCAGGACCGCGCTGAGATCGAAGATCGTGCGCGGCACGGTGGTGCAGGGGATCCCCCGGACGACGGTGACGTCCGTCGGGGACAGCGTGTCGCCGCTGTGAACTTTGATCCCGCGGCGCGAACGCCCGATCCTCCCCGGAGAGCTCACGTCGATCAGGGCGGTGCTCGTGTCGCGAATTCGCAGGTGCGCGCCCGCTGAGTGATACGAGAGCGCGGCATCGACTCCGCATGCCAGCACGGCTGCCATCCAGCGCCCCTCGTGCGAGATGCTCGTGTGCCCAACGGCGTAGACGCCGTGGTGGGTTCGATGAAGCCATCCGCAGGCGACCCGGCGCTCGATCATGCGGTGCGTCAACCCGAGCTCGAGCAGCTGGGCGACCGACACGACGCCGTGCTGGCTGGCGGCGAGCGCAGCAACGGCGAGATCCGGCGCGTGGCGGCGCCTGCCGCAGGTGGATCTCGCACCTATGCGGTGGATCTTCTGCCAGGCGCCGGTGACGCCGCTGCCGAAGGCGGATTTTCCACTTCTGCGGTGGATCTTCCACCGGGCGCTCGCCATGCGCCCACGATGGGCAGCGAGGGCGCACGGATCAACGCGAATCTGTGGCGAAACAGCGACGAACATGAGCCGAATGGATCGCGCCCTCGCCGATCCGCCAGGCCCGCGGGGGGCGAAGCTCGCTGTATCGCCGAACGCCGGCGGAGGCTTCCTCAGTTCCAGCTTATGCCGAGCCCATCGATGATCACCGGCTTGCCCGAGGTTGTGACGCGCAGGGTCACCGTCCCCGTCTGCACGCTGTTGAAGCTGGCCACGGTGATCACCCGCTCGGTTTGGCGGCTCTTCGAGGTGAGGTTCACCGTCTTCAGGGAAGTGCTCCCCAGGAGTACCTGCACCTTCCCACAGTTGGGGCACATGGTCGCGACGAGCCCGATCTGCCTTGCCTGAACGCCCGCCAGGGTCAGCGTCGCTCCCCTGGTGGAGGAGGTCGAGGAGGTGCCTTGGTAGTAGCCGAGTTGATTTGAGTCCCGGGTCCAGCCCGAGCCGGAGAGCAGGGGGTCGTCGACCGGCATGGCCGTGCATGTCTCGGCGCTCGGGCTGGAGGTGTAGCCGCGGTTGTCGGTCGCGGTTACGGAGAAGCAATAGGTGTGACCGGGGTCGCCCGGGTAGCTGTAGCTGCCAGGCCCCGAGCTGGTCGCGAACTGCGTGGCCAGGTCGAATCCGCTGTCGTAGGGGGCGGTACGGACGTACGCCGTGTAGCCGGCCACGCCGCTTGAATCGGATGCCCCGCTCCATTCCACGGTGAACGGAGAGCTGAGCCCGAATACGGGCAAGTTGGTCGTAATGTGACCGCCGCTGGGCGGCGTCGCCTCCACGTAGGTGATCGAGTCGGCGGAGCAGGCCGAGGTCGCGCCGTTCGCGGTGGCGGTTGCGTGGAAGGTGGTCGAGGAATCGTCCGGGACGGAGACGGCGAGCCCCGGGGAGGCGAAGTCGGCGGCGGTGCCGGTGGCGGCTGCCGTGCCCGAGCAGTCGGCGGTCATGTAGAGCTTCACCGTCGATCCGTCCTGCGCGGAGCCCTGGATATAGGGTGAGTTGTTGTTGGCAGGCGAGAAGGGATCGGTGCCACTGAAGGTGGGCGCGGGTGGTGCGGACGATGGGGCGCCGAAGTCGCGGCGGAACACGTCGGCCGAGGTGTTGGTATCGCCGCTCACGAGATTTCGGGCGCGCGACCAAAAGCCGACGTAGCGGCCGCCGGCGCTCATCGTCGGCGCGTAGCTGTGGCCGTCGGACTGGGCCCCGTCGCTCGCGACGCTGACCCGCTCGGTGGTCCCGGTCTGGCGATCGCGGACGAAGATGTCGTCCTTTCCATTCGTGTCGCCGGAGACCAGGTTCGATGCCGTGGAGCGGAAGGCGACGTAGCGGCCGTCGGCGCTGTTGATCGAGGGGCCGTCGCTTCCCGCGTTTGCCTGGACTCCGGTGGTGGAGACGCTCACCCGCTCGGTGGTCCCCTTCCCGCGGTCGCGGACGAAGATGTCATCGACACCGTTGGTGTCGTCGGACACGAGGTTGGAGGAGGCCGAGCGGAAGGTGACGAGGTTGCCGTCGGCGCTGAGCGACGGGCCGAAGTTGTCGCCATTTCCCTGGCTTTCGTCATTTGCGACGCTCACCCGCTCGGTGGTGCCGCTCTGCAGATCGTGGACCATGATGTCCGCCGATCCGTTCGTGTCGCCCGCCACCAGATTCGAGGCGTAGGAGCGAAAGGCAACGGCGCTACCGTCGGCGCTGAAGAACGGGCCGAAGTTGTCGCCGTTTCCCTGCGTTCCGTCACTCGCGACGCTGATCCGCTCGGTGGTGCCGGTCTGGCGGTCGTGGACGAAGATGTCAGAGACGCCGTTGGTGTCACCGTCAACCAGGTTCGAGGAGAACGAGCGAAAGGCGACGTAGCGGCCGTCGGCGCTGATCGACGGCTCGACGCATTCGCCGTTTCCCTGCGTCCCGTCGGTAGCGACACTCACCCGCTCGGTGGCGCCGGTCTGGCGGTCATAGACGAAGTCGTCGGTGTGACCGTTGGTGTCGCCGGGGACGAGGTTCGAGGCATTCGAGCGGAAGGCGAGGAAGCGGCCATCCGGGGTGATCGATGGGCCATGGCTGTCGCCATTGGACTCGCCCCCGAGTCCGGCCGAGGGGACACTGACCCGCTCCGTAGTGTTCCCGTCGTGAACGAAGATGTCGATCGTTCCGTTGTTGTCGCCGGGAACCAGGTTCGAGGCGGCGGAAAGGAAGGCGACGGCGCCGTTGGCACTCGTCGAGGAGTCCTGGCTGTCGCCGTTTCCCTGGGTCCCGTTGCTCGAGACGCTCATCCGCTCGGTGGTGGCGGCAAGCGCCTGCGCGCTCAGGGCGAATCCGAGCGAAAGCACGGTGGCGACGGCTGCCGCGATCGCAACCGGCCGCCGTCTATGCCCACCTGCTCTGTGCATCGTCGGATCGTTCTGGATCCATGCGGCCGAGTTGCCGCGGCCGACACAGTTCCCCACGCCAAGTATCGACGCGACTCCCCGTCGGATCAATAGTCCGATCGGCTAGATCTCGATCCCCCGACTGGGGGAGGAAGATCCGCTAGCCGTACCTGGTCGGGCCGGTTTAGACCTTCTTCACCTGGTCGTAGCCGACCTCGACCGGCGTTTCTCGGCCGAAGATCGAGACCAGTACCTTGAGCTTGGCCGCATCCTCGTTGATCTCCGCGATCTCGCCGGAGAAGTCAGACAGCGGGCCGGAGATCACCTTGACGGCCTCGCCGACCTCAAACTGGGCCCGGGCCCTCGGGCGCTCCGCGGTCTCGCGGTGGAGCAGCCGGTCGACCTCGGGCTGGGACAGCGGGATCGGCTTGTTGCGCGAGCCGACGAATCCGGTGACGCCGGGCGTGTTCTTGACCAGGTTCCAGGCGTCATCCGTCATCTCCATGTTCACCAGCACGTAGCCGGGCATGGTGCGCTTCTCGACCATCTCCCGCTTGCCGTCCTTGAGCTCGGAGACCTGCTCGGTCGGCACGACGACCTGGCGCACGCGCTGGCGCTGGCCCATTGTCTCGATGCGGTGCTCGAGGTTGTGCTTGACCTTGTTCTCGTGTCCCGAGTAGGTGTTGATGACGTACCAGCGAAACATCTGCAGTCCCTCTCAATGTGGTGTGATCGGGGCCTTCGGCCTGGGCATCAGATCAGGCGCTGGATGAGCCAGTTGAATAGTGCGTCCAGAGCGCCGAGGTAGGCGGCGGCAACGGCGATGAAGATCACCGTGACGGTGGAGGCCTGGATTAGCGTGTCCCGGTCGGGCCACTGGACGCGCTTGAGCTCTGCCCAGCAGGAGATGAGAAAGCCGATGACCCGGCCGCGCTGGCGCGGCTCGGCGGGCTGGGTCGGGGCCGCGCGCCGCTTCGCCGACTCGCGCCGTCGGCGCTCGCGCTCCTTCTCCTCGCGCCGACGTGCCCGGCGGCTGATCTTGTCCTCGGCGGGCGCCTCAGCGACCGCCGAGTCCTCGGCGGGCTTGCCGACGTCGGCCCGGGACGGGGCCGGGGGGCGAAGCTTCCGCCGCTCCTTCTTCGGCGGGGCCTCCTGGGTCTGCGCTCCGTCCGGGCTCTCCTTCGCGAGCTGATCGAGGTCCGCGCCCTCCTCGGCGAGCTCCGCTTCTGCGACCTCGGCCGTCTCGGGCATCTGGGTCCGGGCCTGAGCCTTGGAGTCGGCGTCGCGCGAGCGCTGCGCCTCGCGCGCGGCGCGCTGCTCCCGCGCTCTGCGCTCTGCCTTTCGCTGTGCTCGCGTCTTCGCCACTGCTAGCCCAACCCTCGCTCAGCGGGTCTCCTTGTGCGGGGTATGGCGCCCGCACCAGCGGCAGTACTTGCGCAGCTCGATGCGGTCGGGCGTGTTTCGCCGCGACTTATTGGTCTGGTAGTTGCGCCGCTTGCACTGCTCGCAAGCGAGCGTCACTGCGACTCGAACGTCTCCGCGGGCCATTTACTGCTAGTTCCCCTCTTGGGCTCGGGCGGGCGGTGCTCCGGAGCGGCTCCCGCCCACCCTCCTCGAAAAAAAGACCTCGCCCCTCGCTTGCTGGCGAGGGGCGCGAGGTGGGGCGAAGGATAGCGCGGGCGCGGATGGCATTCGCGCGTCAGCTCCTGCGGAGCTCGACTGCGCGGCGCGAGCCCGCAAGGTGCCTCTCCCGTGCGGCGGCAGTGTGCTTGGTTACCCGGATTGATGCCAGGGAAGGCTCGTCTCGCCGCCGATCTTCCCCCGAAGCTCCGCGCTGCGGCCCAGCTTGATCGAGGACGTGAACACCGCACCTGCACGAACCTCCAGCGTCTTCACTGTCTTCCATCCGTTTCCGCCATGCTTTTGGATCTCGAGCGTCCCCGAGAGCGGCGCCTTGCCCCAGACGCCCACCCCCCTCTTCGACTGCCGGTGGGTGACGAAGGGGAACCGGAAGGTCTGGTAGGCCGGCTTCTTGGTGCCGTCGTAGAAGAACACGCCTGTAGCCGGATTGCCGGAGCGCGGGCTTTGCGGATCACGGACTTCGAGATTCACGGCGGCGCTCGCGCCCTGCTTCCAGAGCAGGTACAGCGACTCCTCGAGCCACTTCGCGTGCTTTTGTACGGGGACCTTTCCGGCGGTCGGCGGGTCGGTCCACCAGAAGAGCTCCGTCGCCCAGAGCGCGTGATGTCGCCGCGGGCGCACGTGGTTGGCGCGCTCGGCCGCGTGCAGCACTCGACGGACCCTGTGGAAGTCCGCGACCTGGATGTCATTAGGGCTGATCGCGTGGTAATGGGGAGGATTGACGGAGTTGATCGGATGCTGCGAGAGCACGTCGAGGTGCGGCTTCCCGCGGCAGCCCTTGGCCGGCTTCATCCGGCGGTTGAGGCAGAACAGATCGCGTAGGAAGATCAGCGGCCGAATCCTAGGCCTGGCAGGATTCAGCGGATTTTTGCGCGGATCGCCAAATGGGCTCACTGCCCCGCCGATCACCTTGGCATGCGGCTGTGCCTTATTCACGCCGGCGTAGAACGCGTTCAGCATCCGCCGGTAGAGCTGCGGCGACTTTCGCTTCTTGCCCCTCCACTGCGGCGCCAGGTACAGGGTCAGGTTCGGCTCGTTCCAGACCTCGAAGTACCGGATGCGCGGCAGCCCGCCGAAGCTTCCCGAGTAGCGGCGGGCGAGAGCTTGGGCGAACTGGCCGAGGGCCCGGGGGTCCGGCTTCCAGCTGCCGGGAGGCACGCCCTCGGGCCGGTGCTTTCCGGTCGCCCACTTGGGAGCGCTGAGGACGGTCAGCAGGACGTCGAGGCCGCGCGCGCGCGCATCCCGGACCTCCTGATCGAGCGAGCTGAAGCTGTAGTCGGGGTCGGCTGGATCCGTGGGACGGGCGGGCGGCGTGGACCCGACCACGCTCGACCACGCAACGTTGATCCGGACGATCCCGGCACCATCCTGCACCGCCGCGTCGAGCCACGTCGCACGCACCGTCGGATCGGCGGACTTGAAGAGCGGGTCGAGGAAGCCCGTCGTAAGTCCCCTGGAGCGCTTCCCTCGCTTGACGAATGTGGTGGCGCCACCCGCGCGCTGGCCCGCACTCCGCTTGGCTTGACCGGCGGGCGCATTCTCCAGGTACTGAGCGCTGCGGGCGCCGCTGGCGGACGCGGGCTGCCCTTGGCCGCCGAACGCAACCGCGGTCAGCGACAGCATTACGAGCAGCGTGAGGGCGAACCAGCCCCTGCGCATCGCACCTCCTGGAGGTCCCGATTCCCTGGCCGCAAGCATCCTACCGTGTGTGGTCCGCCGCCGGCTCGTTGTCGCCTGTGTACGGAGCCTGTGCAGCGAGGCTGGCCGGAAAGCGCCTGCGCTACATGCGACCGCCTCGCCCGGCTTAGGCTATCGATGTGGCCGAGGCCATTGGACATATGAGCCGCGCGCTTCGCCCATCGGATTTGGCGCCCGGCCTTCTGCTCGGAGAGGATGTGGACGTTGGGTCCGGTGTCGAGATCGGCGGTAACGTGATCATCCACGCCGGGACCAGGATCGGCTCGAACGTCCGCATCCAGGATGGCGCCGTGATCGGCAAGACACCGCTGCTAGGGGAACGATCGTCGGCGCCCCGTGAGGAGGTCTCGGGGGCGGTCCTCGGCGACGGGTCAGCAGTGCTCGCCGGGGCGATCGTCTTCGCTGGGGCGACTCTCGGCCCGGATTCAATTGCCGCGGACCAGTGCCAGATCCGCGAGCGAGCCGTGATCGGCAGCGGCACCGTGATCGGGCGGGGAACGGCAGTGGACAACGACGTACGGATCGGAGACGGGGTCCGGGTACAGACGAACTGCTACTTGACCTCGTTCATGGACGTCGAGGACGACGTATTCATCGGGCCCGGCGTGACGACGACCAACGACCACACGATGGCACGCCACCCTCCGGAAGCCGCGCTTCGAGGCCCTCAGCTGCGGCGCGCGTGCCGGATCGGCGGGGGCGCGCTTCTCTGCCCCGGGGTGGAGATCGGTGAGGAGGCGTTCGTAGCGGCCGGGGCCGTCGTGACAAAGGACGTCCCGCCGCGCGCCGTCGTCATTGGCGTGCCGGCGCGGCAGGTTCGGGAAGTCGGCGAGGAGGATCTGCTCGAGCGATGGCAGTAGGGCATCCGCCGATCCCGCTCTTCGCCACCAGATCCGCGCTCGAGCCGCTGCTTGACGAGGTGCTCGAGCGCCAGCGCAAGGTGGTGGAGTCGGGTCGGTACATCCTCGGCCCGGAGGTCGAGGCCTTCGAGGATGCCTTTTCGAATTACCTGAGCCGTCGGCACTGCATCGGCGTCGCCAACGGCACCGATGCGCTCACGATCGCGCTTCGGGCCCTGGGGGTCGGCCCGGGCGACGAGGTCGTCGTTCCCGCCGTGAGCTTCTTCGCCACCGCGGAGGCGGTGGTGAACGCCGGCGCGGTGCCCGTCTTCGCGGACATCGATCCGCAGACCCACTGCCTGACCGGGGCGACGGCGGGGGCGGCGATAGGGAAGCGAACGAAGGCGATCATTCCCGTCCACCTGTTCGGAAACGTCGCTCCGATGGGGGAGTTGAACCAGCTCGCCGAGGAGCACGACCTCGTCGTGCTGGAGGACGCCGCGCAGGCGGCAGGCGCGAGGCTGGATGGCCGGATGGCCGGAAGCCTGGGAACGGCCGCGGCGTTCAGCTTCTATCCGAGCAAGAATCTCGGAGCGCTGGGCGACGCGGGTGCAATCGCCACTGACGACGACCAAGTCGCTGAGGTAGCCCGGACGCTGCGCAACCACGGCACGGTCGACGAGTGGGTCCACGCCGAGAACGGCTACAACTCGCGCCTCGACGAGCTCCAAGCCGCTGCGCTCTCCGTGCTCTTGCCCCACCTCGACGAATGGATTCGTGCCCGCCGCCGGGTGGCGTCGGAGTACCGGCAGGCGGGCCTGGACGCGGTCGTGCAGATGCCGATCGAGACGCCGGGAGCCGAGGCCGCCTACCACCTCTTCGTGGTCGTATGCGAGCGCCGGAACGAACTCATCGCGGGCCTCGCGGAGGCCGGGGTCGAATCGCGCGCCTACTTCACGACGCCGCTGCACCACCAGCCCGCCCTGGCGACCCGTGCGACGCCCCGTCCGCTTCCGAACGCCGAGCGGCTGGCCGCGGCGGGGGTCGCCCTGCCGATGGGACCAGGGCTCGACGCCTCGTCGGTGATGATGGTGGCTGCCGAGGTCCGACACGCGCTGGCGAGATGAGGGTCTGGATCGACCTCTCGAACTCGCCACATCCGCCGCTGTTTGCGCCGCTGTCGCGGTTGCTCGAGGGACGCGGTCACGAAGTCCTGGTCACGGCGCGCAACCACGCCCAGACGGTGGCGCTTGCGCGTGAGCATTGGCCGGAGGTGGCAGTCGTCGGCGGCGAGAGCGGCCCCGGTCGGGCAGCGAAGGTGCGGCTGCTCGCCGATCGCGCTCGAGCCTTGCGCTCCTGGGCACGGGCTCACAGGCCGGATGTAGCGGTGTCACACAACTCGTACGCGCAAGTAGTCGCGGCGCGTGCGGCGGGAATTCGGGCGGTCACCGCGATGGACTTCGAGTACCAGCCGGCCAACCACCTGGCGTTTCGGCTGGCGAACCTCGTGTTGCTTCCAGAGGCCGTGCCCCGCCGCATCGTCCGCCGCCAGGGCGCACGCGACGGCAAGGTGCGTCGCTACCCGGGGCTCAAGGAAGCGCTCTATGTCGGCGACTTCCGGCCGGATCCGGCGGTGCTGTCCCGGCTCGGGATCGAGCGCGGCCCTCAGCAACCGCTGGTCGTGATCCGGACGCCGCCGACGGGAGCGATCTATCACCGCTTCAACAACGAACTCTTCGTGCCGGCGCTCGAACAGATCGCGCGCCAACCACAGGTTCGCGGCGTGATCCTCGCTCGTCATCACGGGCAGCGCCAAGCCCTCGAGGACCTTGCGCTGGCCACCTGCGTGATTCCCGAGGTCGCCGTCGATGCCCGGTCGCTTATGTATCAGGCCGATCTGGTTCTGGGCGCAGGCGGCACGATGACCAGGGAGGCGGCTTTGATGAGAGTGCCGACGTTGTCGCTGTTCGCGGGACGCGTACCGGCGGTCGATCGATGGCTCGAGGAGCGCGGCGCGCTCGCACGACTCACCAGCCCGGAGCAGATCCGGGCGATCCGTCCGCGACCCTCAGACCCTGCGCCGCTCGGCGAGCTTCGCCGCCTCGGCGATGACTCGCGCCAGGTCTTCGTCGAGGCGGTGGTGAACGCAGCGTCAGGCCGCGACTGACCGGCGGCCCGGCGGCTGGTCAGTTCGCGCCCCGCCGCTGCACGACGGCTGGGATGGTGCGGGCGAGGAGCTTGACGTCCGTCCACAGCGACCAGTTCGCCACGTAGACGTAATCGAGCTTGACCATCTCCTCGAACGGGATGGTGGTCCGGCCGAGCACCTGCCACAGGCCCGTGATGCCCGGCGCAAGGCGCGTTCGGACGCGGGCGCGGCCGATGACCTGCTCGTCCTCCGAGGCGATCAAGGGCCGTGGCCCAACCAAGCTCATGTCGCCTCGCAGCACGTTCCAGAGCTGTGGCAGCTCGTCCAGGCTCGTCAACCTCAGGAACCGCCCGACCCGCGTGATCCGGGGATCGTTGTCGATCTTCAGCCAGTGAGGATCCTCGCTGAGGCGATGGAGCTCGTCGACGCGCTGCTCGGCGTCGGTCACCATGGTGCGGAACTTGTTCAGCGTGAAGCGCCGCCCGTCCTTTCCGATTCGCTGCTGGCGAAACAGCACCGGTCCAGGCGAGTCCAGCTTGATCGCAACCGCGACGATCGCCATCAGCGGCGAGAAGAAGAGCAGGCCGATCCCAGATCCAATGACGTCCATCGAGCGCTTGAGGAGTCGGGATGATCGCGGGAGGACGAGCGGGTTGAGGGCCAGCAACGTGAGCCCCTCGATGTCGTCCACCCGCACCGACGGCCCCAATGCATCGACGTGCTGGGGGAGGATGCTGACCTTCGCGCCGCGGTCGTCGGCCTCGGGCAGAAGATCCGCGACCGTGTCGTCATCTACGTCAGCCTGGATCACGATCACCCGCTCGACCTGGTTGCTCGAGATCACCTCCCCAAAGTCGACCTGGCCAAGCGCGCCGAGGACGGGGAGGTCCACCTGGGACCTCCCCGGGCCACCCGTCACCAGGCCGATCGGCTTCAGCCCGTATTCCGGATGCCCGCGCACCTTGCGCAGCAGCGGCTGCAGCACCGGGGCCTGGCCGACAAACAGGACGCGTTCGCATCCAAACCACCTAAGCGCCAAGCGCCTTATGCCAGCTCGCATGAGGATCACCAGGATGGACCCAATCACCGCCATCGTCACGAGTTCCCCGAGCACGAGCTTGTGAGCTGCCATCACCCGGTACCACCCCCAGGTGACGAGCAGACCGATCAGAAACGAGTGAAACAGAGCCGGGATCTCGTCCAGCGGGCCGTGGTTGATCTTCTTCGCATCGACCTCGTAAAGGCCGTAGGCGCGGAAGAGGATGAACCAGACCGGAAGCAGGGGCAAGAACCACACGGCGTCGCCAACGTGGCTGCGAGCCAGCGGCGAGATCGAAAGAGCAATGAGGAGCGCGATGCTGACCGCGACCAGATCGGATACGGCCAGAGCTCTTCGCAGGATGTAGTGGCGCCTCGAGTGGCCCCGGCGCGAGTGGGGTGAGCGTTCGGCGCGAGCGGCCTTGCGTGGCGTCCCGTCCGCCGCCTGATCCGGCCGAATGACCTTCGCGCCCTCTCCGCGGGCGCTAACCGGCGGCAACGCGAGCTCCGTCGACAAGCACCGGTGCACCGTTGTCGGCGAGCGAGGCATCGGCTGCCTCGATCATGCGGACGACATCTCGGCAGAGCTCGACATGGCCTTCGGGGGCGGCGCGACGCTTGATCGATCGCATGAAATCCTCGACTTCGAGCGCAAGCGGTTCTGCGCCATCGATCTTCGGTGAGAGGATGTCGCCGGTGCGATATGAGAGCTGATACTCGCCGAATGTCTCGGGATCGCGATAGACAACGCCGTGGTCGAACACCCGAACCGGCTCCGGAGCGCCCTCCTCGTACACCACCATCTTCCTGCTCCCGACCAGCACGGTTCGCCGGAGCTTGCTCGGGGCCAGCCAGCTCATCTCCAGGTTCGTGATCGTCCCGCCTGGAAATCGGAGGCTCAAAAAGGCCACATCGGGGATGCCCTGGACGATCGAGTCTCGCCCGGTCGCCGAGATCTGCTCCGGCAGTTCATCAAGCCAGTACCTGAGAATCGAGAAGTCGTGGGGTCCGAGATCCCAGATCACGCTGACGTCCGGTTGGTGCAGCCCGAGGTTCACGCGACTCGACGAGATGAAGTAGATCTGCCCGAGCTCGCCTCCGTCGAGCAGCTCCTTGATCGCCCGCACCGGCGGGCTGTAGAGGAACGTATGCCCGCACATAAGCGCCAGTCGTTGGCTATCTGCGAGGGCGAGGAGCCGGTCCACCTGCTCCCGCGAGGCGGCAAGCGGCTTCTCGACGAACGTGTGCTTGCCCGCCCGCAGGCTTCGGGAAGCGAGCTCGAAGTGAGTGAACACCGGCGTGGCGATCACGACGGCATCCAGAAGCGGATCGTCGAGCAGGTCCTCGCTGCGGGTGGTCGCCTGGACGGCCGGATAGCGGCGCACGAACTCCTCGAGTCTGTGCTCGCGCAGATCGCAGATCCAGCGCACCTCGACGTCGGTCCTATCCGTGAGGACGCGCAGGAGGTTGGGCCCCCACTGGCCCAAGCCAATAAGGCCCAGCCGGACCCGTTTCGTCGGGATGGTTTCGATCGCCCCGCCCTTGCCGGAGAATTCGCTCCGAGAGTGCACTGCCGTTTCCCTCCGCGCGCCAGCGTACAGCCTTTCGCGCGTCCGCGCCGCGGACGTCCAACGAACTTGAAAGCTGGCGTGACTTCACCAGAGCCACCCCTTAAGCTGCTCTCGTGCCTCGCCCTCTACTGACCCTGGAGCACACGGATCCGGACGCCCGCGTCCTGGTCGTCACGAACATGTGGCCGCGGCCAGAGAAGCCGAGCTACGGGATCTTCGTCAAGCGCCAGGTCGACTCGCTGATCGAGGCCGGCCTGCGCTGCGACGTTCTCTTCATCCACGGTTATCGCTCCCGGCTGGCCTACCCGCTCGGCGCGCTGAAGCTCTTGACCTGGAACTGGCGGCGGGATCGACGCTACGAGCTGGTCCACGGCCACGGCGGCGAGATCGCCCTGGCGGCCAGGTTCTACTTTCGGGCTCCCCTGCTCGGGACGTACCACGGATCCGACCTTCTCGGCATGCCGCGGCCTGACGGGAGCGTCCCGCTCGCGCGGCGAATCAGACGCTGGCTTCTGCGCCAACAGGCCCGTCTGCTTGACGCGACGTTGACCCAGTCGCGGGAGATGGAGACCACACTGCCGCGCAGCGTCCGCGCGCGCAACGCCGTGGTGCCCAACGGGGTGGACCGGCGGCTCTTCAGGCCGATGAGTCGCGGTGAGGCGCGGAAGAGGGTCGGCTGGAACGATCACGAGCGAGTGGTGCTCTTCGCGGCCGACCCGGCGGTCGAATGCAAGCGGTATGGGCTGGCGAAGGGCGCGTGCGATGCCGCGAGCGAGCACGTCGGCGACGTGCGCCTCTACGTGGCGACGCAGGTCGCGCCCGACGACATGCCGACCTTGATGAACGCGGCTGACTGCCTCTTGCTGAGCTCCTCGATCGAGGGCTCATCGACCGTCGTCAAGGAAGCTCTGATGTGTGATGTGCCGGTGATCGCGACCCCCGCCGGGGACGCGCAGGAGATCTTGGACGGGATCGAGCCCTCGTGGGTATGCGACGGGACGCCGGAATCTCTCGGCTCGGCCATCGTCGAGTGCCTGCGAAACGGAGGCCGGTGCAACGGCCGCGATGCCCTCGCCTGGCTGGCCGACGATCAGGTCGCGAGCCGGATCCTCGAGCTGTATGCCGAGATCGAGCGGCGCGCGGTCGATGGTCGTCGGGCCGTCGTGCAACCACGGCCGGCGAGGGTGGATGGCCACCGGCAACCGGTCCCCCCCGGGCGCTTGCGCCCGCTTCGCCGCAGCTTCGAGCTTCGTCCGCGCCCGTACACCGACCGGCCGATCCCGCCGCTTCTGTCTCTGGAGCACTTCGACCCGGACGCTCGCGTGCTCGTGGTCACCAACATGTGGCCACACGACGACGACCCGGACTACGGCATCTTCATCAAGCGCCAGGTCGACTCGCTGATTGCCGCCGGCCTCCGCTGCGACGTCCTCTTCATCCACGGCTACAGGTCGGCGCACGCGTACGCCGAGGCCATCCGATGGCTTGTTGCCGCGAACCGGCGCCGCCCGCCGTATGCGCTCGTTCACGGCCACGGCGGCGAGACCGCGATTCCACTCCGGTTCTATGTTCGCGGTCCGGTTCTCGTCTCGTACTGCGGGAGCGACCTCCTCGGCTCGCCGCGGGCGGATGGAAGCATTCCGGTCGCCCACCGCCTGCGCCGGTCGCTGCTTCGTCAGCACGCTCGGCTCCTGTCCGCGACGCTGACGAAGTCGCGCCAGATGCAGGACGTCCTCCCGCCCGAGCTCCGGGGCCGGAACGCCGTGATCCCCAACGGCGTGGACATGGAGCTGTTCGCGCCGATCGATCGTGCGGGCGCGCGCTCGCGGCTCGGTTGGGACGAGCGCGAGCGGGTCGTGCTCTTTGCCGCCGATCCCCAGGTCGAGCGCAAGCGACACTGGCTCGCGAAGGCGGCCTGCGACCGCGCCGGCGAGAAGAACGCGCGGGTCCGACTGCACGTTGCCGCCGGAGTGGCCCCGACCGAGATGCCCGTGCTGATGAGCGCCGCCGACTGCCTTCTGTTGACCTCCTCGATCGAGGGATCGCCGAATGTCATCAAGGAAGCCCTAATGTGCAATCTGCCGGTGGTCTCGACGGACGCGGGGGACGCTCGCGAGCTCCTGGAGGAGGTCGAGCCTTCCTGGCTCTGCGAGGATGATCCGGAGTCGCTCTCGCGAGCGCTCGTCGAGTGCGTCGAGCAGCCGCGCCGAAGCAACGGCCGCCAGGCTTCGAGCCATCTGGGCCTGGAGCCGATCGCCGGGCGCGTCCTCTCGCTGTACGAATCGCTCGCCCCGGCCTCACTCGACGGCGCGGCGTACTGGAAGCACACCTCGCGGGAGGACCCTCGCCCGGCTGAGGTCGATGGTCGCGGCGAGCCCGAGCGGCGCGTGATCGGTGCCTCTGGCGGGTAGCCTCGGCGGCAACGACGGCGCGGTGGCAGTGCAGCGCCTCAAGGCGATAGCCAAGAGGTCGAAGTGGCTCGTCGTGGCGGTGTCAATCGCCAAGGACCAGTGGGCGCGTTGGGCGGCGCGCCGCGGGCCGGCGCCGAGCACTAGTGGGGCCACGCACGAGTCACTCCCGGTCGACCAGAGCCTCGCCTATATCAACGCTGTTTTCGGTGACTACCTCCGCTATGGCGGATTGCGTTGTTCGGACCTCCGCGCACGCAGGGTTCTCGAGCTCGGGCCGGGCGACAACTACGGCGTCGCGCTTCATTTCCTGGCATGTGGCGCTGCGCGTGTCACGTTGGTCGACCGGTTCGCAACGCGGCGGGACCAAGCTCACCAAGCACGCATCTACCGGGCGCTGCTCGCGAGCCTCGACGAAAGCCGCAGGACCTCGATCGGTGATGCGATTCGGCTCGACGGCGGGATCACGTTCGATCGTCGACGTCTTCAAGCCATGGAGGGAGTGGCCATAGAGGAGCTCGAGGAAAACTTCGAGCCCGGCACGTTCGATCTGGTCGTTTCCAGGGCCGTGCTCGAGCACGTGGCCGACCCTGACAGGGCGATGGCGGCGATGGATCAGATGCTCGCGCCGGGTGGGCTGATGCTCCACAAGGTGGATTTCCGCGATCACGGGATGTTCAGCACGAGCGGAGCGCATCCGTTGACGTTCCTCACGGTGCCAGACAGCCTGTATCGGCTCATGAGTCGCAACTCCGGCCGACCCAATCGCCATCTGATGGATTGGTACCGCGCGAAGCTTGCCTCGCTCGAATATGAGGCCCGGCTGTTGGTTACGCGGCTCGTGGGCATGGGCGGCGAGGTTCAGCCACACGCCGAAGGCATATCGCTGGATTCCCCCGACGGCCGGCGCACGCTCGACCTCGTGCGCTCGATCAGACCGGATCTGCAGCCGAGCTTCCGCGAGCTCGACGACGTCGATCTCGCCGTTGCCGGCATCTTCATCGTCGCCCGCAAGCGTGCGAGCCGGTCGGTTCTGCCGGTAACGGAGCAGCCAGCCCAGGCTTGACCGGCTCAGGGTGAGCCGCTACGCCGGCGACATCGCCACCCGCTGCGGTCGCGCCGCATCGACGTAGCTCCGCATCCACAGCTCGAGCTGAAGCAGGGCCCAGATCCTGTTGGAGGTGTCCTCCTTCCCCGAGACGTGGCGCTCGATGATGCCGCGGAGCGCCTCCTCCCGGAACATCCCTCGATCAAGGGAGCGCGGGTCGAGCAGCACCGCGCCTGGCAGGTCGCGAAGCGGGCCACGGAACCAATCGCCGATCGGAACCCCGAAGCCCATCTTCCGTCGCTCCAAGATCCGGTCGGGGATCCACGGCCGCATCGCATTCTTCAGGGCCAGCTTCGTGGTGTGTCCGTGCAGCTTCGCTGCCGCCGGAAGCCTCGCCGCCATCTCCATGAAGCATTGGTCGAGAAATGGCGAGCGGACCTCCAGTGAGTGGGCCATCGTCGCGATGTCCATCTTCACCAGCAGGTCGCCGGGCAGATGCGTATTCACATCGACATCCAGCAGCCGATCCACGTGTGCCCGCGCGTCCGACTCGAGCCATGGCTCGCGGATCACGGAGGGCGCCGTGCGCGCCGCGCCGAGAGTCGATCGCAGCTCGGGCGTATAGAGCCCGGCGCGGTCAGACTCGGTGAAGTAGGCGATCCACATCGCATAGCGGTCATAGGGAGGCAGCGAGATACCGCGCGCGAGCCGCCGCAGCCTCGTCCGCAGGCTCCGGGGCGCCGGGCCGGGACCGATTCGGTCGAAGCCCGAGGCGGCCGCCCGAGCGATAGGGCGAGGAATCCAGTCAAACCGATTCATCAGATCGTTGGCGAGATACCTCGGGTAGCCCGCGAAGTCCTCGTCACCCCCGTCGCCATTCAGGGCCACCGTCACGTGCCGGCGGGTCAGCTCGGCTAGGTAGAAGCTGGGGATCGCGGACTGATCGGCGAACGGCTCCCCGTGGTGCCAGACCAGGCGCGGAAGGATCTCCAGCGCCTGCGGCTCGACGCGGAACTCGTGGTGATCGGTCGCAAACAGCTCCGCGATCCGCCGGGCGTAGGCCGTCTCGTCGAAGCTCTCGACGTCGAACCCGATCGAGAACGTCTTCACCGGCGTCGAGCTGAGTCGGGCCATCGCGGCGACGACGGCGCTCGAGTCGACGCCGCCGGACAGGAAGGCGCCCAGGGGAACATCGCTTCGAAGCCTGAGCCGGGTGGCATCGAGCAGCTCGGAGCGAATCCGCTCGTGCATCTCCTCCTCGGAGGCATAGTGGTCGTCCGGGCTGTAGGAGAGCTTCCAGTAGCGGCGCGTTGAGATCATGCCGTCCTCCCAGCTCAAGAGGTGCGCCGGCGGGAGCTTCCGGAGCGCGGCGAAGGCGCTCTTCGGATGCGGGACGTACTCGAACTGGAGGAAGCAATCGATCGCGTCGAGGTCGACGTCGCGCGGTACGTCGGGGTCCTGGAGGATCGACTTCGCCTCCGAGGCGAACCAGAAGCTGCCGTTGCGGACGGCATAGAAGAGCGGCTTCTTACCGACGCGATCGCGACCGAGAAGTAGTCGACGCCGCCTCCGGTCCCAGATCGCGAAGGCGAACATGCCCCGCAGGCGCTCCACGCAGGCATCCCCGTGGTCCTCGTAGAGGTGGACGATCACCTCGGTATCTGACTGGGTGGAGAAGCGGTGCCCCCGGGCCTCGAGCTCGCGGCGCAGCTCGCGGTAGTTGTAGATCTCGCCGTTCTGGAGCACGACGATGCTCTCGTCCTCGCTGAAGATCGGCTGATCGCCGGTCTCGAGGTCGATGATCGCCAGGCGCTGCACCCCGAGCCCCACCCCCTCCTCGCGGAAAGTCCCACGCGAGTCGGGGCCGCGGTGCTCGATCACCTCGCACATGCGCTCGAGTAGCGCCGGATCCACCGCGCCGTCGAGCGAGAGCTTTCCGGCTATCCCGCACATGGCTGATGGACCCTACGCCGTCGATGGTTCATCTACCGGGTCCCTAGCGTCTTCAGCGTGGGACCTTCGTCCGGCGCCTCACCGCAGCTCTCCGCGCAGCGACTGAGCCTGCGGTCGCTTCGCCTACTTGTCCTCCCATGTCGAGATCCGCTTGAGGGCCGAGAGGTAGGCCTGTGGCCCGACGTCGGCCTGCGGACCCGACAGGCGAACCCTTCGGCGTATCACGACGCCGATGCCCAGCAGTGAGGCGGCGATCACGACGAGGATCAGCGTGTCGGAGCCGGTCATCGGCAGCACACCGCCCTGGCTTCCACTTCCCGAGGCGCTCGACTCTCCGGCAGCGCTCTCCGACGGCGTCGAACCCGAGCTCGCCGTGGTCGTCTCGCCAGCCGTGGTGGTTTCCGTCCCCGTGGACGTGCTCGACGAGCTGCCCGTCGGGGGCTGCGTACCCGAGGAGCTCGATGACGATTCGTTGGTCCCGCTTGTCCCCGTACCGGGCCCTTCCCCTCCCGCGCTGGGCGGATTCTCCGTGTATGCACCCCCACCTGAGTTACCCTGCGCTGCGGCTGCGGCCGGCAGGGCGAGCGCGACGAGCAGCAATGAGATTGGAATGATCCTCCGCATGGTCAGCCCCTTCCGCCTTCTGGCCAGCAGGTCGAGCCCGACATCCTATGCAACTCGACCGGCGCCGACCGTTCCCGCGCCGCGGACCCACGTAGAGGGCGCGACGCCGCCGTCGAGAACGCCCTGGTCGGTCGCATCGATCCTGGGCTGGTCGCTCCCGTTCGCCCTGGTGCTGTACCTGGCAATGCGCGGCGGAGGATACGACCCCGCGGTGCGCGACGAGGTCGGAGTCATCCTCTGGCTCGCGTTGCTGATCGGCGGTACGACGATGCTCCTGCCGGCAGGACGGGTGACACGAGCGTCCTTGATCGCGCTGGGGCTGTTCGCGGGGTTCGCCGGATGGACCGCGCTGAGCGCCATCTGGTCGGATAGCGTCGAACGCAGCCTGGACTCGTTCGTCCTCGTCGCCACTTACCTGGGCGTGCTCGTGCTCGCGGTCTGGGCACAGGGCCGACAGGCGCTCGAGCGGATGCTGGGTGGCGTTGCCGCGGCCATCGCCATCGTTGCCGTGCTGGCAGTGCTCTCACGGCTGCACCCACAGTGGTTTCCGACCAACCCGGTCACCGACGTGCTCCCCAACGTCAAGTCCCGTCTCAACTATCCGCTCAATTCCTGGAACGGGCTCGCCGCGCTGCTCGGGATGGGCATGCCGCTGTTATTGGCGGCGGCTGTGGATTCCAAGATCCGGATCGCGCGTGCCCTGGCCACGGCCGCGGTGCCGATTGTGGCGCTGGCGATCTTCTTCACGCTGTCGCGGGGCGGCGCGGTGGCCGCGGCAATCGGTGTCGCGGCGTTCATAGCGCTTCGGTCGCGCCGCTTCGAGGCGCTGCCGGTGCTGGTACTGGCAGGCGCGGCGAGTGCGCTGGCAATCGCGATCGCCGCGCAGTTCAACGCCCTCGACGACGGCGCCTCGACCTCGCAGGCACACCATGAAGGCGGGATCATGGCGGGGATCCTGGTCGCGATCTGCGTCGCGGCGGGGTGGCTTCGGGCGCGCCTCGACCGAGCCGAAGCTGGGCGACGGCTGAGCCGCTTCACCCCGGCACCGCAGACGACGAGGCGGCTGCTCGCCTTGGCGGGGATCGTGCTCCTGGGGCTGCTCGTAGCCGCCGCGGCGACGGGACGCATCTCAAGCGCCTGGAATGACTTCAAGCGCGCGCCGCGCCCATCGGATGCCGCCGCTCGCCTCCAGGACCAGAGCGGCAACGGCCGCTATCAGTACTGGCAGTCGACCGTCGATGAGATGCAGACCGCGCCTCTGCAGGGCACCGGCGCCGGAACGTTCGAGTACTGGTGGGCGCGGAACGGCACGATCTACGGATTTACCGCCTATGCCCACTCGCTGTACTTCGAGACGCTGGGCGAGACGGGCATCGTTGGTGCGGCTCTCATAACGGGGCTGGTCATCTTCATCATCGTCGTCGGCATCCGCCGTTGCCGCTCCACCGTCCCGCGGCGAAGGCGAGGCTGGCTTGCGGGTGCCGTCGGGAGCGCGGTTGTGTTCGCGATCGCGATGGGGTTGGACTGGGGCTGGCATGTCCCCGTGATCCCGGTCGCTTTCTTCCTCATCGCGGCCGCAATGCTCCAGGGACCGCCGCCGGAAGACTTGCCGCAGGAGCGGCGCGCCCCAGCGGCGACCGACGGCACGGGCCGCGCGAGTGGACGCCGATGGGCGCAGCGGGTGGCGATCGCGTGCGTGACGCTGCCGATTCTCGGCCTGATCGCCACTTCCGGCATCGGGGCCTACCTGATCGACTCCAGCCAATCGGCCGCGAGGGCAAACGACCTCCCATCGGCGCTCGACGACGCCCGCGAGGCCACCACCGTGATGCCGTGGGCTGCCACGCCGCATCAGCAGCAGGCCTTGGTGCTCGCGGAGCAGGGGAGATACGAAGCGGCGAGCCTCGAGGCACATGAGGCGGTCATCAAGGAGCCCACGAATTGGCAGCCGTACTACGTCCTCTCGCAGGCCTACCTTGGATTGGGCGAACGCGCGGCGGCCAAGGCCGAGTACGGAATGGCCCGTTCCTTCAACCCGCGCTCCTCGATCTTCCTGGACCACCCGCACCGGAAGCTGCCGTAAGCGACAACCTCCGAGCCAATCCGAGAAAAACGGCTTTCTACTGCCTTTTTTTCGAGCGCCACTTGTTCGGCAGCCTGTGCGCGAGCTAGGGCGGAATTGCTGAATCAAGAAGCGGCCTTCACCCTGTCGCTCTGTCTCCGGAGCTTCATTCCACATGCCTGAGCCCCCAAGCCGGCGAGCAGCGTAACCGGCGCTACCACCGGGAGATGTCGACGAGGCTGTGGTACGAACATCATCGTGATGAGTACGGTACAAAGCGAAAGTGCAAGGATCGGAAGCCAGGCACGGCGCCACGCAGGAGTTAACGTCAGAACAGCGATACCGCCTACTAGAGCAAGCACGGCGACCACGCGCCACACCCAATCTACTACGTCTCCGAGTAAGTTTTCGGCTCCTGCGCCGGGCGTTTGCGCGGTCACTTCGGTCCAACCGAGCACCTCGGCGTCATTTCCCCACATGACCCCTATCCGCGCAACGTTGTATCCCATCCAAGCGACCGGGTCTTCGCGAACGTGTCGCAAACCGAGGCGCCAGTAATACATGTCCCACGCGCGCGGGTCATGTGCGATAGGGAAGGAAGGAGCGGGATCCGGATCGGGTATTTCTTGATTCCGAATCTCATAGCTTGCATGGTAGAACGTTTCACCTCCGTTCATACTCGTGAAAATGAACTGCCCAAAGACCAGCTCATTCCGTACGACCCAAGGTGTGAGTCCCACGATCACCGCGAAGGCAGTCGCTACGGCGACACGCCAATGCCGCCTTACACCGAACCCGATGAAGGCGACGCCAAGCGCGACCAGCATCGCGAAACCGATGTCCGCGCGGGTCAGGATCAGCAGAGCCACGAGAACCCCGATAGCGATTCCCACCCGCCAATCCGGTTCGAGCAAGGTAACGAGCGCTAGCACGGCAACTACGAGCAGGCCCGCAAGGTGTTCCGTCCCCAGAACGGACGTGTAGCTGATCCACGCTGGATTGAGCGCAACCACGGCAATGGCGGCAATCGCGAATGGTCGCTTTAGCAGAGCGCTGGCTAGAAGGGCTGTGATAGCTAGAGCACCGCTCGACAGCAGCGCTGCGACCACCTCCCCAACCGTTGGATCGGTACCGAACAGTTTGTACGCCGCGGCCAAGACAAGTGGCCAGCCCACCGGCCAATAAACTTCGGCATCTCCGCCAATGTCTTGTGTGTAGTCACCATGGTGAGCGATGTTGCCCGCAAGCACGCTATAGATCGCGAAGTCGGAGATCGGTGTAACCTGATGCAGAGTCGCGATCAAAAGCCGCAGGACGATTCCCACGAGCACCAATCCCAACGCCGCTCCCTTGATGCTGGAAGCAAGTTCTGCGCGCGGGCGCAAACCCCACGTGTGCGTTGCCGATGTCATCCGCCCTAGAAGATTTTCGGGTCGCAAGCAGGCTCGGAGTGGATCGACGCGGCTCGGGACCTCCCTAGACGCCAGCCTATCTTAGGATGGCGTATCCGCACCGTAAGCTGCCGTTGCCATGAGTACCCGCCTCACTGCGGATCTCCGCTGTCCAAGATGCGGGGCGCCGCTCGAGCAACCGGCTGAGCAGCGGCTGAAGTGCATTTCTGGTCACGATTTCCCCGTGGTTCGCGGGGTGCCCCGCTTCGTTTCACAGGCTCGCTATCTCCAGAGCTTCGGGCGGCAGTGGAACCGCTGGACCACGACGCAACTCGACAGTCGTAACGGCAGCACCATCTTCCGCGACCGATTCACTCGCTACTTCGGCCCGCCTGAGCGACTCCGCGGCCTGCGGGTCCTAGATGTCGGCTGTGGGGCGGGGGCCTTCATCGACGTCGTCGCCCCCCACGCGGAGCAGGTGGTGGGGATCGACCTCAGCGACGCCGTGGAGGCCGCGCGCGATAACTCGTCACGCTTCGACAACGTCCAGATCGCGCAGGCGGATATGTTCGCCCCGCCCCTTTCCCCGGCAAGCTTCGACTTCGTCTACTGCATCGGGGTGCTTCAACACACGCCGGACCCTCCACGGGCGTTCGCCTCGATCGCGACGCTGGTCAAGCCCGGGGGACGTATCGGGGTGTGGATCTACGAGCGGTCGCGGTGGGAGTGGCTGAAGCCCCGCCACCTGCTCCGAAAGTACACGACTCGGCTCCGCTCCGAGCGGGCGATGCGGTTCGTCGAGGGCTACGCGCCTCGAGCGCTCCGGCTCAGGCACCGGCTTGGCGGGCTTCCGGGCGGCGGGTGGCTACGCCGGGCGATCCCCGTGGCGGACCTTTACGACTACGCCGGTGCGCCCGCCACACAGCTCGCTCCCCAGACGCGTGATGAATGGTGCGTGATGGACACGCACGACATGCTCATCACCACCTACGACAATCCACAGCGGCCGGAGGACGTGGCACAGTGGTTCCGAGCCCAGGGATTCGCGAACGTCGAGCGCGCCGAGGCCGAGGCGATTGCGATGCTCGGGGTAAGGAGCAGCGACGCTTGAACCTATGCTGACTCAGCGGCCGAGCAAGCTCTCGTAGACGGCTCGCGTTCGCTGGACCATCTGGTCTACCGAAAGGACGCTTGCCGCCGCGCGGCGAATGGCGTCAGGGTCGGGTTCGTTCTCGAGCACTACGTCCACCGCACGAGCGAGGGCGTCGGGATCGCCCGGTCGCACCACTTGGCCCCCGGCCATCCGAACGACCTCGCAATGGTCTCCGCAGTCGGTGGTCACCACCGGCGTCCCAACCAGCAGAGCCTCCGCGGCGACGTTCGAGCTCCCTTCGGCCCGCGAGGAGATCACGACGAGATCGGACGCGTTCAGGAAATCGGCAGGCCGCGCTTGCCATCCCAGTGCGTCCACCCAATCCGGCAGCTCGAATCCCTGCGCCGATGCCTCTTGTCGCGTGGTGCCGATGAGCGCCAGCCGCGCCGAGTCTCGATGCCGGTGCAATCGTCGCGCCGCGGCAAGCAGTCCCGCGAAATCTTTCTGGGCGGCTGCCTTGGGGCTGTCGAGCCTTCCCGCCCAGGCGATGATTTTGCGCTCGGACCAGCCGAGTCGCGCGCGGAGCTCCTCGCGGCCGGTTCCAACCGCAACTCGCGTGGCGGGAATCCCGTTCGGGATCACGGAGATGCACTCGCTCGGCATTCCCAGGCCGGCGAGCATCTCCGTCCCACCACGCGAGTTCGAAATCGCATGGTCGGCGTGCCGGATCAGTAGGCGCTCGAGCCGCACCAGCCCGGCGCTGGCGAGCTCCTCCCAGGAGCCGCGCTGGGTGATCACGACCCGCGTCCCGGGCCAGGCTCGCGCCGCGGCGAGACCGATCACGTTGCCCTCGAGCAGCCAGGTGTGAAGGATCGTCGGCGGCTCCGCCGCGTAGGCGCGGCGGAGCCGGCGCACCCGTCCATACGCGTCGAACCGGAACCGACGCAGCCGCGGCACATGCAGCATCGGCAAGCCGAGTTCGACGAAATGGCGATGAGCCCGGCCGACGTCGA
>JBKPHA010000045.1:0-19930 GCA_046729615.1 Actinomycetota bacterium | reverse complement strand
CGAGGCGCTGGCGATCGCCAACGGCACCGAATACGGGCTCACCGCCGCGATCTGCAGCCGCGACGAGGGACGTGCGGGCCGACTCGCGCTGCGGCTCGACGCGGGGATGGTGTTCGTGAACAACTACATGCGCCGTGCGTTTCTGGGCTCGCCGTTCGGGGGCAACAAGGCGAGCGGGTTCGGGCGTGAAAACGCCGCCGAGACGCTGTACGAGTTCGTTCGCTCGAAGAACATCCGGTTTCCGTCCGGGCGGGGGCCGATCCCCAGCTGGCCGCCGCGCGACTAGAGTGCTGGTGCGGAGCTGTCGCGGCTCACGCCACGCGGCGCAATCCGCCCGCGACGGCGTGGAGACGCTGGGGGCCGAGGTCAGTGACCAGCACCAGCTCACCGGTCTGCACGCCCGCCGTCTCGTCGCGCGTGATCACGTTCGGCTGCACGACCAGGGTCATCCCCGCCTCGAGCGTGAAGTCGGGGACCGAGGTGAGCTGGCGGCTTGTGCTCCCGAGCACCGGCGGCAGATATCCGCCGACGAAGCCGTGGACGAGGTCGTCGCGCGTCGTGTAGCCAGCCTCCTCGATCACCGCCGAGGCCGCGACGAGCTCGGCTGCGGCCGTTCCCGGGTGGAGGCGGTCGACGATCGCCTCGAAGGCGGCGTCGGCGACGCCGTGCATGTGGGCATACTGCTGCGTCGGCTCGGCGCCGACCGCGAACGTACGCAGGACCTGGCCCGGGTAGTCCCAGAACGAGGCGCTGACCTCGCAGGCCACGGCGTCCCCGGCGACCACCCGCCGGCTCGAGGTCCACTGAGCCGGCACCACCAACCCCGGGTCGGCCATCGAGCTTATCCCGAAGTAGTGAATGTGGGTGCGCCCGCCGGCCACGACGTAGGCGCGCTCGCAGATGTCGGCCAGCTCGTGCTCGCTGAGGCCCGGGCGAATGGCGGCCGCTAGCGCGTTCACGGCACGATCGGTGAGCTCGCAGCCCACCCGCAGCCAGTCGATCTCCTCCGCCGACTTGACCTGACGCAGGCGTAGGTAGTCGTCGCTCATCTCGACCACCCTGCTGGCGACGTCGTCGAGCGCGATGTGCGCCGCGTGGGGCAGCGGTCCGATCACCGCCACCGGCCGGCCTGCGGCACCTCGGCGGCGCAGCTCCGAGATCGCCGTTTCAATCGCCTTCGGCCCTGTCCAGCGCACGTCCGCCTCGGTCGCGATCCGGGTCGCGTTGGGAACGTGGTTGTAGAAGTCGACCAGGAGCAGGTCGCGCTCGCCCGGCGTGAACACGCACACGGCCTCACGCGTGACCGGCCACCGGGTCAGCCAGGGGATCGCAGATCCTGACCGGTTCGCTCCATAGAGGATCGCGTGGTGAGTCCCGCACGCCGCCATCGCCCCCGTGAGCGCGGCCCGTCGGCGCGCGATCTCAGCCTCGCTGAAACGCGGATAGGGGCTCGCCCTCGTACCGGCGGCGGTAGCCGTCGGCGTCACCATCCGTCCTCGGGCGCGGTTGACTCCGTGTCGCGGGGCAACCTCGTCATCGTCATGACCCCGCCTCAGCCAGCCGCTCGCGCATCCAGTCGGCGATCGCCGGGCGGGCCCGGTAAGGCTTGTTGGAGCAGCCGTGGTTGCCATCGGGGTAGCACACGAATTCGCCGCCAGGCGTCCGCTTCGCCTGACGCGCGGTTTGTTGCCACGGGATCAGGCGGTCGAGCTCGCCGGTGACGTAGAGGGCCGGGACCTCGATCCGCTCGCAGACACCCCTGAGATCGAAAGCCATCGCCCGCTCGCGAGCTTCCTCGTCGGTCGCGGCACCGGACCTCAGGGCGAAGGTCTCCCGGGTCATCGGGGGCAGTCGTCCCCAGGTCTCGCCGAAGCAGAACGGCCCGCTGAGCCCGACCATCGCCTTGATCCGGGGTTCGAAAGCGGTCACGCGCGCCGCGTAGTAGCCGCCCAGACTCACACCCATCGCCCCGATCCGGTCGTGGTCGAGGTCGGCGCGATCGGCGATCGCGTCGAGCAGGGGCGCCACCCCGGTCTCGAAGTCGGGGCGGATCGGGAGCTGGAGTCCGGTCTCGCCCTGGCCCGGGCCGTCGATGGAGAGCGTCGCCATGCCGCGGAACAGATAGGTCTGCTCGAGGAAGAAGAACTCCTCCTTGGTGGAGTCGAGACCGGGGATGAGCACGACGAGCGGCGCCCGGCGCGCCCCCGCCGGGCGACGCAGGTTGGCGACCACCCTGGCGCCATCGAGCGGTGCCTCGATCCGCTCCGCATCGGGGTCGAGGTGACTGTGGGCTCTGCGCATCGCCTCAACGCTGCGGAGCGTCGCCGTGGCGGCGAGCTCCGGGTCGAGGGTCCATACGAACTTGCCGAAGTGGCGGCAAACGGCTGCCCGCACCCAGTCCTCACCGGCGGTTCGCCCGCGCCTCGCGCCCTCGGACTCGAGTGCGTGGGCTTCGTGCTCGTCGGCCGTCGCGCTCCATTCCGCAAGCCACTGCGCCCAGGCGTCGATCCGGGCCGTGGTGCGGACGAAGTCGCTGTAGTCGACCCCATTCTGGATGAACCGTGAAGCCCAGTGCTCGATCGCGGCCTCCACACGAGCGTCCGCCATCAGCCTCGCCCCACTGTCGCGCCACCGCGCGCCGCCAGCGGAGTGGCGCCGACGACCTCGTCGACGCTGGTCCCGAGATCGGCGAGGATGACGGCCGCAGCGTTGCGGCCCGGGGCGCCGGTGATCGAGCCGCCTGGGTGTGTGGTCCCACCGGTCTGGTAAAGCCCGGCAATCGGCATCCGGTGCTGGGCCCAGCCCGGAGCCGGCCGCAGTCCGCCGATCTGAGCGAGGCCGCGGTCGCCGCCGTGGAAGGCGCCGTGGATCATGTGCCGGTTCTGCCGCTCGATGTCGACCGGGCTCTTGACCAGCCGGGCGATGATCGCGTCATCGGTCAGGCCCCGGGCGAAGCGGCGGACGCGCTCGAGTTGTCGGTCGGCCTGGCGCTCCTTGAGCTCATCCCAGCGCTGCTCGCCCGCGGGCAGTCGCCACGCCTGGCCGCTGAGGAACTTCACCGTGTGACGCCCCGCCGGCGCGCGCGAGGGGTCGACCAGGGTGGGCGTCGCGACCAGCAGCCAAGCGGGGTCGGGGTCGTAGAGCCCGTCGCGGAGCCGGCGCCCGTGATCGACCAGCTGCTGCGGCCAGCCGGCGAGCCCGGCCGAGACGGCCGTGCGGGTCCCGTCGGCAGTCTCGAAGGCCGGCGGCGCGCTGGTCGCGAGGTAGACGGCGAATCCCGAGAGCCCGATGTCGTAGGTGTCGACCCCGTAGCGGAAGTCGTCGTCCCAGGCCTCGCCGGGCGCCATCCCGATCAGATGCTTAACGTGGATCGTCGAGACCACCCCCCGCCTCCCTTCGAAGCGCTCACCGTCCTCTGCCTCGACGCCGACGCACCGCCCACGATCGAGCACCAGGCGCGCGACCGGCCGATCGCAGAGCACGGTGCCGCGGTGATCCGTGATGCAGCGAACCAGGGCATCGGTGAGCTGACCGGAGCCCCCGCGCGGAATCGTCCAGCTGCGGCGCTGGCGCCCGAACACGATCGAGTAGGCGAGCGGACCCGATCCGGCGCTGTCGACCGGCACCAGGGTCTGGAACGCCTGCCAGAGCATGAACGAGCGCACGTGCTCGCTCTCGTACTCGTGGCGGATCACGTCCCAGGCGCTCATCATCCGCCGTCGCATCCACTTGCGTCCGTCGGGATGCTCGTGCAGCATCTCCTCCAGCGACGGGCCGAATCCCGGTGGGGTGAAGCGGCTGGCGGCGAACAGGTGCTTGACCGCGTCGTACTCCGCGATCATCCGCCGATAGGTCTCGGCGTCGCGGGCGGAGAAGCGGGCGAGCTCCTCGCAGCTGCGATCGACGTCGAGCCACATCGTCAGCCCCCGCCCGTCCGGGAAGATGACGTGGGCGAACGGATCGGGCTCGAGGTAGGCGAGCCCGTAGCGTTCCAGCAGCCCGAGCTCGTCGTCGGTGAGCAGGGGGTTCGTTTGGATCAGGGTGTGGCCGGTGGAGCAGGAGTCGATGACGTAGCCGGGTGCGAGCAGCTCCTCCGAGGCCGCGCCGCCGCCTGGAATCGGCCGGGCTTCGAGCACGACCACCTCCTGCCCCGCCTTCGCGAGATAGGCGGCCGTTATCAGGCTGTTGTGTCCGGCCCCGGCGACGATGAAGTCGGCGGTCGCCGTCATCGGCTCCTCGTTCCGGCGCGCTCGAGCCCGAGTATGCGAGCGGCGTTTCCGCCCAGGATGGCGGCCTCGTCCGCCGCGTCGAGTCCGCCGCCCCGAATCGTCGCCACGGGATTGGGGTCGGCCATGTCGAACGGGTAGTCCGTTCCGAGCAGCACTCGGTCCGCGCCGGCGAACTCGACCAGCGCGCGCAACAGCTCGGAGTCGTGGGTGACGGAGTCGAAGTGAAAGCGCCGGATCGACTCCGCCGGCGGCTCGCGAAGCCGCGCCATGGCATCGGCCTGGAAGTTGTGGGCATGACGCAGGCGACCGCGCAGCGCCGACAGCGCACCGCCACCGTGGGCGAGCAGCACCCGCAGCTCCGGGTGGCGTTCCATGACCCCGGCCATCGTCATCTGGGCGGCGCAGATTGTCGTCTCGAGCGGGTTGCCGACCGTGTTCCAGAGGTAGTGCTCTGCGAACGCAGGGTCGCCAAAACCCCGGGTGGTCGGGTGGATGAAGACGAGTGCTCCCGCGCCCGCCGCAACCTCCCAAAAGGGCTCGAAACGGGGATCGCCGAGGTAGACGCCGCCGACGCTCGCGGGGACCTCGACCCCGGCGAGCCCGGCGTCGAGCACGGCCTCGAGCTCCGCCGCCGCCAGCGCAGGCTCCTGGAGCGGCACGGCGCCGAGCGCCGCGACGCGGCCGGGACGGGCGCCGGCGATCGCCGCCAGGGCGTAGTTCTGGATCCGGCAGCGCTCGAGCGCGTCCGCCGGCGCCGTGCTCGGAAACAGCAATGGCACCCAGGGACAGAGGACGACGGCGTCGACGCCCACCTCGGCCTCGCGGGCGAGGATCGCGTCGATGTCGACGAACTCGTTCACCGCCGAGTGGATCGGGCGTCCGTCGAGCTCGACGACCTGGGCTCCGTCCTCCCACCAGACGCGCGGGCGCCACTCCTCTCGCGGGGCGGCGTCCCGGAGGATCTCGGGGACGACCACGTGCGCGTGGACGTCGATGACCATCTCAGTGTCCCCGGTCGCCCGCGGATCGCGGGTCGGCGCTCACCCCTCGCCGATCAGGAGCAGCGCCCCGGCGATCACGAGTGCGGCGCCGACCCAGATCCTCCCGGTGACGATCTCGACGTGGCGCCCGGAGATGATGGGCGCCACGAAGAGCACGACCGGGACGGAGATCAGGTTGAGCGCGAGCACGACCGCGATTTCGGTGTCGTCGAGCGCCAGCCAGCGACCCCACGTGGCCAGCGCGACGATCACGCCGGCCAGCAACTTCAGCGCCAGGGCCTCGCCCGCCTGGTCGCGAAGCCGCAGCGGCATGCGGGAGACCGCCAGTAGCACTCCATACGCGAGCGCCGCCGAGAGCATCCCGATCGTCACCCCGAGCAGCGGCGAGTCGAGGCTCTTGAGGCCCTCGAGCGTGAAGATCGCGCTCCCCGACCAGGCGCAGGCCGTTGCGAGTCCGAAGAACGAGTCGTGCAGGCGCGGGCGCTCGCTCCCACCGAGATCGGTGACCAGGTAGGCGCCACCGATCGTCAGCGCGATCCCCGCCGCCGACAACCAGCCCGGAACCTGGCTTTCGAGGACGACGCCGAAGGCGAGCCCAAACAACGGCGTCGTGGCGAGCAGCGGGCTGGTCCGCGCCGCGCCGATGCGCGCCTGACTGAGATTGAGGGTGGTCCAGCCGGCGAAGAAGTGGATCATCCCTGCGAGCGCGAAGGCGACGAAGCCCCAGGCCGTCGCATCGCCGAGCGAACCGAGGTTCTCCGTCGCCAGCGAGGCCGCCAGCAGAACGGCGCCGGCGAACACCAACTGCAGAAGGGTGGAGACGTAGACACTGTCGAGGTCGCGTACCGCGCGGCTGTTGAAGGCCTGAAAGAGACCGAACCCGACGCCGGAGACGCTCGCCCATAACGCCCCGCTCACGCCGGCGTCGTCGCGCGGCGCGGAGCTGCCGTGACCGTGCCGCCGAAGAACAGGTCGGCCATCTCCGGATTGTTGAGGACCGTGTCGGCGCGATCGTGCATGAGCACGCGGCCGCTCTCCATCACCACCCCGTGGGTCGATAACCGCAGGCCGAAGCGAACGTTCTGCTCGATCATCAGCAGCGTCTTGCCTGCCTCACTCATCTGCTCTATTGCCCCAGCGATCACCCGCAGCGCCTTCGGGTCGAGGCCCACCGACGGCTCGTCGAGCATCACCAGGCTTGGGTCGAGCATCAGCGAGCGGGCGAACTCGACCGTCCGCCGCTGTCCGCCGGAGAGGTTGCCGGCCTTCTCCGCACCACGTTCGCCCACGATGGGGAAGAGCTCGGCGACCGCGCCGAGGCGACGCTGGACGAGATTTCGATCGCGGCGCAGGATGTAGGCGCCGATCAGCACGTTCTCGCGCACGGTGAGATTGGGGAAGATCCCGTTCGACTGCGGCACCTGGGCGATCCCGCGGGAGAGGATTTCCGCCGGGGCGATGCCACAGAGGTCCTCACCCTCGAAGCTGATCGTTCCCTGGCGCGGCCGCAACAGGCCGCTGATCGCTCGCAGCACCGTCGACTTACCAGCCCCGTTCGGACCGACGATGCAGGTGACCGAGCCCCGCTCGACCTCGAGGTCGACGCCCTTGAGCACGTCTCCGTAGCCATAGCCGGCGATCACGTTGCCGAGGCTCAGCGTTCGTGGTGCCATCGCTACGCCTCCACTGGCTCCTCGAGCTTGAAGTCCTCGCCTAGATAGGCGTCGAGGACCAGGGGGTCCCTTTGGATCGCGCCCGGCGACCCGCTCGAGATGCACCTGCCCCCCGCCAGCACCAGCACCGGATCGCAGAGGGTGAGCACCAGCGGCAGGTTGTGTTCGACAATCAAGAACGTCTTTCCCCGCCGATTGAGGTCGCGAATCATTTCCGCCATCCGGGCCACCAGGGTGGGATTGATGCCGCCGCCCGGCTCGTCGAGCATGATCAGCTTCGGATCGAGCATGAGCACCTGCGCAAACTCGACCAGCTTCTGCTGGCCGAATGAGAGCTCGGCGGCGCGTTGGTCGCGAAACTCGCGCATGCCGACGAACTCGAGTAGCTCCGCCGCCCGGTTCGCCTCCGGACCGCTCATCGCGCCGGCGTTGAGTTGCGCGAGGGAAAAGCTGCGTAGCGGGGAGACGACGTTCTCGAGCACCGTCATCTGCCCGAATAGGCGCGTGATCTGGAACGTTCGCCCGAGGCCGAGGTAGGCGCGCCGCCAGGGACGAAGGCGATCGATCCGACGTCCGTCTAGCCAGACCTCGCCACCGTCGGCGGACATCGTCCCCCCGATCAGGTTGAAGGCGGTGGTCTTTCCCGATCCGTTCGGGCCGATCAGCGCCGTGATCGAGCCCTCCTCAACCGTGAACGACAAACCGTCGACCGCGTGCACGCCGCCGAACCGCTTCTCAAGTCCCCTGGTCTCGAGCAAGGGCGAGCCGGTTCGCGGTGCCGGCGACCCGCCGCCGTCGCCTGCAAGTGCTGGGATGCCATTCAGTCGCCTCCCGACCAGCGCCGCGGCGCCCTCCGCGCGGCGCCGCTTCCAGAGCTCGTCGATCGAGGGGATGATGCCCTTCGGCAGCACCAGGATCGCGAGCGCCAGCAGGCCGCCGAAGATCAACAGGCGCGAGTTGCCGCCGCCCAGCTGCTGATTCGCGAGCTCGTTGATCCCCTCGATCAGGAAGGCGCCAACGACCGGGCCCCAGATAGTCCCCCGGCCGCCGAGAATCACGGCGAGCACGATCTGAACGCTGAGCACGATGTCGAACATCCCGGTCGGGTCGAGGAAGGTCAGGTAGTAGCCGTAGACCCCGCCCGCCATGCCGAGGAAGACGGCCGAGACGGCGAAGCCCAGCGACTTGTAGACCGGGGTGTCGATGCCGACCGTCGCAGCCTTGTCCTCGTCCTCGCGGATCGCGACCAGCCCGGTGCCGAACTTCGTCTTGCGGATCCGCCAGGAGACGAGCAGCGCGAGGATGAGCAGGCCGAGCAGTGAGTAGTAGAACGGCCAGTTCTGGTAGGCGACGTCCCATTGCGGGATCGGCAGGGTGATCCCGGTCGTGCCATGGGTGAATCCGCGCCAGTTGGTCGCGACGATCTGGAGCAGGAACACCGCCGCGATCGTGGCGATCACGAACGAGTGGCCGCGCAGGCGGGTGGCGACAGCGCCGAGGACGAGCGCGAAGAGCGCCGCGACCAGCCCCGCCGCCGGCAACCAGACGAACGGCGAGCCGCCTACGCGCGTGGCCAGGATCCCGACCGTGTATGCACCGAGCCCGATGAAGGAGCTTTGACCGAGCGAGATGTACCCGCCCCAACCCATGATCACGTTGAGCCCGACGGCCCCGATCGCGAACAGCAACGAGAGGATGATCAGGTTCTGGTAGAAGAGGTCGTTGGAGATCAGCGGATAGGTGAGCACTATCGTCCCGCCGATCACGAGCAGCGCCCGGCCGACCCATCGCGGCGAGGCGAGTTCGCCCAGCTCGGCGGGAATCGCGCCGCGTGCCGCCGCCGCCAGCCTCACGCGGCCACATCCTCACGCAGCCGCACGCCGACGATCCCGTGCGGTCGTACCAGCAGGACGACGAAGATGACCGCGTATGGGACCGCGGTCGCCCACTGCGCGGAGACGTAGGTCTGGGTCAAGGTCTCGGCGAGCCCGAGCAGCAGAGCGCCGATCAGCGCGCCGCGGAGGCTACCCATCCCGCCGAGCACGATGATCCCGAGCAGGCGGGCGATCCAGATGTAGTGCGAGCCGGGCAGGAACGGGTAGAGCACCGAGACCAACGCCCCTCCGGCACCGACCGTTCCGACTCCGATGGCAAAGGTGAGCGCCGAGACGCGGACGATGTCGATCCCGACCAGCTCGGCGCCCGCGGGGTTCACCGAGGCAGCCCTGATCGCGCGTCCCGTCCAGCTGCGAGCGAGAAACAACCACAGGCAGGCGAGCACCACTGCTGCCAAGGCGCATGCATACACCTGCGCCTTCGGCAGCACGATCCCCGAGATGTGGAACGACTCCGTGAAGTACGAGGGACGGGCAGCGTGGGACTGGTTCCCCCAGATCAGCCCCATCACGGCCTCGAGCACGAGTGCGAGCCCGAAGGTGAGCAGCACCGATGACGACGGGGGCGCCCGGCGGATCGGTCGCACCGTGAGCACGTAGACCAGCCAGCCGAAGGCGACCATCGCCGGCGTGGTGATCACGATCGCTGCCAGGGGATCGATCCCGAGCGCGGACCAGAGCGTGAAGGTGAGGAACGCGGCCAGGATCAGGAAGGCGCCGTGGGCGATGTTGATCACGTTCATGACGCCGAAGATCAGCGTCAGGCCGGAGGCCAGCAGCGCGTAGACGCCTCCGACGAGGAGACCGAAGGCGATCGTCTGGATCAACTCCGTCATCTCGGGACCTCCGCCTCAGATCCTGACCGCTGCGCCGGGACGGGGGGCCGCCTCTCCCCCGTCCCCGTCGCAGTCATCCCGATGTCTACTGCGAGCCGGGCCGTCGGTTCTCGATGTGGTCCGTGGTCGCGGCCTCCTTCGGCAGGATGACCTCCGCCTTGCCGTTCTGCCATTGGCCGATCAGGAACTGACCCTGGGGGGCACCCCTGTCGTCCCACGTCAGCGGGCCGAGGATCGTGTCCACGGTGTTGTTGCGCAGGTAGTCCGCCAGCGCCGCCTGGTCATCGATGCTTCCGACCTCCTCGACCGCCTTCTGCACCACCTGCCCGACGGCGAATGCGTCCGCTGCATCCTCCGCAGGCAGACCGCCGAACTTGTCGCGGAAGGCGGCGACGAACTCCTCGTTGCCCGGGGTCTTCGCCTCTGGGGTGTGACTGACGGCGTAGAAGATCGCCTCGGTGTTGTCAATCCCGACCGCATTCGAGAACTGGGCTGCGCCGGAGGGCGCGCTCGTCTCGAAGAAGTAGCGTGGCTGGAATCCGACCTTGCTGAGCGAGCGGATGAAGCCCACCCCGTCATCGAACACGGCGCCGTGGGCGACGAGGTCCGGGTCGGCCGCCTTGACGGCGCTCGCGATCGAGTCGAAGTTCGAGGTGCTCGGCGGATAGATGTCCTTGTAGACCGTCTTGATCCCCGCATCCTCGAACTTCGCCCTGATCGAGTCGATCACCGGGATCGCGAACGGATCGTCGATCGACGGGTACGCAGCCGTCTTCGGCTGGTCCTTCTCCGGCAGGCCGAGGATGTAGTCCACGAACAGGTCACCCTGGTGGTCGGCGGTCGCCTGCTGGGCGAAGAACAGATACTGGAACCCACGCGTGAACATCTCCGGCGCACCGCCGGCGGGCTCGACGTAGAGCATCTGGTTCCGCTCAGCGACCGCCGAGGCCGGCAGGTTGAGCAGCGACGAGAACGTCCCGAACAGGAGGTCGACGTTGTCACGGCTGATCAGCGCGTTGTAGTCGGCGACGACTGTGTTCTGATCGCTCGCGTCGTCCTTGATGTCGAGCTCGACCTTCCGCCCCAGCAGCCCACCTTGCGAGTTGATGGTGTCCGCCCAGACCTGGTAGCCCTGCTTCGCCGCCGTCCCCGGTTGCGAGAACTCCCCGGTCAGCGGGAGCGAGATGCCGATCGTGATCGGCTCGTTGCTGTCGCTTTCACCACCGCCCCCGCACCCCGCTGCGAGGCCGACGGCGGCGACAAAGGCGAGAAGAGCGCCCAGCGCCTTGGTCGCAAGCCTCGATGTTGGTCCACTCATCTCGCACTCACCCCCGTGATCTGGCTCACCCGCCGCGATCGGACTCGGTACCCGACGGACGAAAGCCTGTGACAGCGAATCACCTCTCCGGTCTCTCCAGCTCGGCCGCCTGCAAACGTTTGCGGCAAACGACTGCAGCCTATCTGATCCGCCGCCGACGTGTCAAGTCGCGCTCGTCGACCGCAGCAGGCCGTAGATGAGCAATTCCACGGCCTCGCGTTCGCGGGAGCGCACGGGGGCCGGGCCGGGAGCGGGAAGCGGGGCTTGCGCTTACTGGGAAATTTGCGCAAGCCCGATGACCCTATCCGCCGACGGGCATCCGTGGCTCAGCCGTGGGCGTGAAGTCGTGAAATCGCTCATCCAACCGGCGGCGCGGTCGAGGCGCGAGCCACGAGCTCCGGAGGGAGCTGGATCTGGGGTGCAGGCGCCTGCGCTTCGCCCTGGAGCTCGATCAAGAGCTCCGCCGCCCGCGCTCCGATCGCGTAGTGCGGGATGCGGATCGTGGTCAGCGGTGGATCGAAGCGGTCCGCGAACGGCATGTCGTTGAAGCCCACGACCGAGACATGATCCGGGCAACCGAGACCCCTCTCCTCGAACACGTCATAGCAGCCGAGCGCCACCAGGTCGTTGCCTGCGGCGATGGCCGTCAGCGGCCCGCCCCCGTCGAGCAGCTCGCGGCACAGGCGCATGCCCTCGGCCTCGGTGAATGCATCGCCAAACAGGATCAGCTCCGGGTCGGGCTCGAGTCCCCGGTCGCGCATCGCCGCGAGGAAGCCCTCGTAACGGAGATAACCGGTCGAGACCTGCTGGGGGCCCGCCAGATAGGCAATACGCCGGTGACCCAGGTCGGCCAGGTGCTCGACCGCGAGCCGCATCCCGGCCCGGTCGTCTCCGACCACGGCCGGGAGGGTCGCCTGGTCGAGGCGGCGGTTGACCAGGACCACCGGCGTGCCGATCGCAGCGACATCGGTCAGCAGGTCGTCGTCGCGCCGGGCGGTGGCGGTGATAAACCCGTCCACCTGCCGCGCTCGCAAGCGCTCGAAGTCGATTCGCTCCCGTTCGGGGTCGTTCTCGGTGTTGGCTATCAGCGGCGTGTAGCCGGCTTCCTCCAGCCGGTCCTGGATCCCCCGCACGATCGGCGGGAACAGGGGGTTCATCAGGTCCGGGATCAGCACCCCGACCGTGTAGGAGCGGTTCGTCTTCAGGCCTCGCGCGATCGGGTTCGGGCGGTAGCCCAGCTCGTCCGCCGCTTGAAGCACCCGCCGCGCGGTCTCCTCGTTGACAAGCGGTCGGGTCTCGGCGTTCAGGGCGCGAGAGGCGGTCCCCGGGTGAACGCCAGCGACATCGGCGACCTCCCTGAGCGTGACGCGGCCGCCGTCCGTGCTGTTCGGTGCCATCCGCGGTCTCCTTGTCGATCAGTGAGCTGTCGTGCCTGCTGGGGGTGGGTGCTGACCTCGGCGCCGCACCCTCCACCCGCCGGAACCGAGTTCATCTCGGAGGCGAGTCCCCCCGCTCGCGCCCTCTGCAAACGTTTGCTGAAAGATCGTATCCGTCGCCGCCGGGGGTGTCAACGCACGCCGGAGCCGTGCCACGGCGCTGCAATTCCGATGCCGGGCGCCAGGCGTGAGTCGTGGCGCGCCTCTACTCGACCAAGCGCAGAGCGGCGAGGGCGGCGAGCGCGGCGATCAGGGCCGCGACGCCGGCGGCGAGGGCGGCGCCCGACGCCTCGTAGAGGAAGCCGGCAAGGATCGGCCCGACCAGCAACCCGGCGTCGCCGGTGAGGCGAAAGGTGCCCAGCTGGTGCCCGAGCCGGTCTGGCGGGACGCGATCGGCGAGCGCCGCCGCGGCGACCGAGATCGCGGACGATCCAAGGGCGAGCACGACGATTGCCGCGATCCACCCGACCGTGCCCGCGTCGAGAGCGAGCACCCCGGCGCCGAGGGCCACGAGGAGGAGCGTCGGGACCAGCACCAGTCCGCGCGAGTATCGATCCGAACTCAACCCCGCCACCCAGGCGCCGGGGAACCGCATCGCTCCGCCGAGCGCAAGCGCGAGGCCGATCGTCGACGCCGACAGTCCGAGCTCGCGATCGCCGATCAGCGGGACGAGAGTCTGCGAGACGCCGCCGATCACGAAGAAGACCGTGAACGGGGCGGCGGCGATCGCTGCGAGCTCCAAGCGGGACGGCGGCGCGACCGCCACCTCGGGATTGGCCCAGCGCCCGCGATCGCGGGGTCGATCGTCACGGCCGGACTCGACGGCGGGGTCCAGATCGGCGGCCGGCGCGCGGTTTGGCGAGCCTCGCGACACGCCGATCCGCAAGCGGCCGAGCGATCCCGCGGCCACGGCTACGCCAACCGCGGCCGCGCCCACCATGGCGCCTCGCCACCCGGCGAGCGCGGCCAGCGCACCGCCGGCGGCAGGCCCAACCGTCTGCCCCGACATCAACGCGCTCGAGAACAGCGCCATGTTCGCCCCACGGCGGTCGGCGCCGGCGGTGGTCGCGAACGCGTACATGCCGGTGGTGTTGGCGAGTGCTGAAGCGCAACCGATCAGCGCCGAGGCGATCAGCGCCTGGGCGAACGAACCGGCGGTCGCGAGCAGTGCGCAGGCGACGGCGAGCGAGATCCCGGCGCCCGCGAGGCCGCGGCGCGGCGAGACCGATGACGCGATCCGCCCGGCGGGAAGATCGGTCAGCAGACGCCCGAGGCCGAAGGCGGCGGTGAGCAATCCGAGATCCCCCGCCGACAGAGAGAGGGCGGCACCGATGTCTGGCAGCAGCGGCACGCGCGTGAACGACGCCACCGCAACCGCGAACACGACCCCGCCGACGAGCGCCCGCGACAGGCGTGCGCGGTGCTCTTCCGCGGATTCGGTACGCGCACGGGTCGGAACTCGCGGATCTCCACGGGGCGAGCGAAGCCGGCGAGTCAGCTCTGCAATCGACTGCATGGCCGCGCCTGACGCTAACCGACGCGACGTCAGATCAGCGGACGACCAGATAGGTGCCGAGGAGCAGGATCAGTGCCACGACCACATACAGGGCACCGAGCGCGCCGCCACCGAGGTAGTAGAGGCAGCCCGGCTCGAAGGCTTCCGACAGTGTCCCGGCCTTCCCGCTCGGGACGACGATCCCAGCCAGCAGCACCGTCCCGACGAGGAAGGAGACGAGACCGGCTTGGAGGTTGCCCGTGAACCGGCCGAGCTCCGCGTTGATCGGAGGCTGGAGCGCGATCAAGCCGCCGGCGAAGGCGGTGAGCAGCTCTGCGACGCCCCGATCCATTCGGGCGAGATGCCAGTGGTACGTCACACAGCGTTGCACCCGAAACGGCGGCCCCAGGCAATACCTCAAGACCCGCTCGGGCCCGGCCGCCGTTCGGTCAGGCAGGCGTAAAGCGGTTGAACGGCAAGGGGGTTGCGTTCGTAACCCCGGCCGTGAGGGGACATCGTCGGATGCCCGCGGAGCTTGCCGCCGCGATCGAGAGCTGCCTGGCCGTCGATCCAGGCGCTCGGCCAGGCGTGATGGAGCTCTCGCGGGTCCTGGACCGATTCGTGGAAAGTCGCCGCGAGGCGCGATCGGGCGCGGGCGTGGCATAGGAGCCGGACAAAGCGACCGAGAACAGGCAGGCGGGGATCGATGAACGCAAAAAGGAGCAACGGACGTAGCCGGTTGGCCGCCACGGCGCTTCGCTGCCAGCCGGACTCGCGCCTGGTCGGCCTCGTCAGGGAGGGACACGAGCTCGCGTTCGAGGAGATCGTCCGCCGCTACCGACCCCCGCTCGTGTCATTCGCGGCGGCGATCGTTCCCCGTGCCCACGCCGAGGACGTCGTTCAGGAGGCGCTCGCGAAGGCGCACCGGGCGTTGAGCAGCGGGGACGCCGAGATCAGCCTCAGGCCCTGGCTGTATGCGATCGTGCGCAATCGGGCCCTGAACGCGCTCCGCGACGAGCCGGCGCACGACCACCTCGACGAGAGCTTCGACGGAGTGCCCCAACCCCAGGACGTCGCGGCGCGGCGGGAGGAACTCGCGGCGCTGACCGCAAGGCTCAAGGGCCTGCCGGCCCCGCAGCGCGAAGCCATTGTGAAGCGCGAGCTGGAGGGACGAAGCCACGACGAGATTGCGTCTGCCCTCGGCCTGAGCGTGGGCGCGGTCCGCGGGCTGATCTATCGCGCCCGCGCGACCCTTCGAGACGGAGCCGGCATGCTCTTCCCAATGCCGGTCCTCCGCGCCCTCCTGTCGCCGGAGTCGACCCCGGACGCAGTCGGCGTGGCAGGTGCAGCGGCCGGGTTGGCAGCCGGCGGCGGGGGTGGGATCGCGCTGAAGGCGGGCGCGACACTTGGTGTCGCCGTCATCGCCGCGGGGTCCGGCCTCGCGATCCAGCGTAATGGCGCCAATACAGACAACCAGGCCACTCTCGCGGACCGGGGCGCGGCGGCCTCGAGGGACGGCGAGCACCCCGTTTCGAGCTGGTTGGGCGCCGGCCTCGAGAGCGAAAACGGCTCAGATGACTCGGCCGGCAGCTCCGGCTCCAGCGGACCGAGCGACTCCGACGGCGACGGCTCCTCGGGCCCCTCTGGCGATCGCAACTCCGGCCCAGGCTCCGTGAGCGGCTCGTCGGGCGAGGGTTCCGGATCCGCTGAGCGCGGTGATGGAGGATCGACCGGCGCCGGAGACGACGGAGGCGGTTCGGGCAGCCTGGTGAGCGCTCACGGCGAAGGCTCCAGCGGGAGCGACGGCGGCGGAGGCGAAAGCACCAGCAGCGGCACGAGCGGGAGCGGTGATGCTGCATCCGGGTCCGGCGGGAGCGGAAGCTCCGGCGACGGCACCGCAATGCTCGACAGCTCCGGTGACGGCGGCGGGAGCAGCGGCAGCGGCGGAGGGGGCGGCGATCTCACGGCCGCTGCCGCCACGACGACGACCGACGGCGGTCACGGGGGAACGAGCGGCAGCGGCTGACGGACCTTTAGCCCTCGGCGAGGCGATCTTCGAGGAGGGCGAGCTCCTCGGCTGAGCGGCTCGGCTGTGCCGGCGCGCCCGGGACTACTTCGCCGATAGCCAGTCGGAGCCGACGCCGATGTCGACGGCAAGCGGAGGGTCGAGCTCCAAGGCCTGGCACATCTCGCGCGCGACGAGCTTGGACGCCTGCTCCATCTCCTCCTCCGGGCCCTCGAACAGAAGCTCGTCGTGGATCTGGAGGACGAGCTGAGTCTTCATCCCGGCCTCCGCGAGGGCGGCGTGGCAGTGGAGCATCGCGAGCTTGATGATGTCGGCCGCCGTTCCCTGGATCACCGTGTTCACGGCCAGGCGCTCACCCAGCATGCGGCGCTGGCGCTGATTCGAGCGCAGCTCCGGGATCGCGCGCCGGCGCCCCAGCAGCGTGTAGACGAATCCGTCTTTCTCCGCGGTCGCGATCGTCTCATCGATGAAGCGCTTGATCGCGGGGAAGCGCTCGAAGTAGCGCTCGATGTAGACGGCGGCCTCCTCGCGCGAGATCTGCAGACGATCGGCCAGGCCGAATGCTGAGAGGCCGTAGGCGATCCCGTAATTGACCATCTTCGCCTTGGAGCGCTCGGCGGGACCGACCTCCTCGGGCGGGATCGCCAGAACCTCGGCGGCCGTCTCGCGGTGCACGTCCTGGTCCGAGGCGAATATCTCTCGCAGCACATCCTCGCCCGCCACGTGGGCGAGGACACGGAGCTCGACCTGGTTGTAGTCGGCTGAGAGCAGCCGCATCCCCTCGTCCGCGACGAAGCAGCTGCGGACAGGGCGCCCGATCTCGGAGCGAATCGGGATGTTCTGGAGGTTCGGGTTGATGCTCGAGAGGCGGCCGGTCGAGGCGGCAACCTGGTTGAAGGTCGTGTGTATGCGCCTCGTCTCCGGATCGACCAGGTCCGGAAGCGCGTCGAGATAGGTGTTCTTGAGCTTCGTGAGCTCGCGCCAGCTCTCGACCTTCGGGACGATCTTGTGCTCGTCGCGGATCTGGGCCAGCACGCGGGCGTCGGTGGAGAAGCCGGTCTTTCCGCGGCGCTTCTTCGTCAGCCCCAGCTCCTGGAACAGGACGGCGCCGAGCCGCTGGGGCGATCCGATCACGAACTCGTGCCCGGCGAGGTCGAAGATCTCGCGCTCCAGGTGGGCGATTCGCTCCTCCATCCCGCGGCCGATCTCGGCGAGGCGCTGTGTATCGAGCTTCACGCCGACGCGCTCCATAGCCGCCAGCACCTCGATCAGCGGCATCTCGATCTCGGCCATGAGCCGCTCGAGTCCGAACTGCTTGAGCTGGTCGCGCTGGCGGCCCGCAAGCTCGAAGGCCAGGCATGCCTCGGTGGAGGGATCGGCGGTGGGCTCGGCCCCGGACGCGAGGGACAGCTGCTCCGCGCCGGCGCCGTCCGTGTCAGCCGTGGCCACGGACGTCGCGCTCGCGGCGGCGATCCCGGCGTCGGCGGCAAGCTCGCTGAGGTCGTAGACGCGGCGGGCCGGGTCGATGAGGTAGGCGGCGACCATCGTGTCATGATCGAGGTCGAGGATCCCGGGGCGCGCCACGGCCACAAGTCCCTTCCGCCCTCCGCCGCCTTGAGACTTCGCGTCGTGGCACGTGAGCGAGCGACCCTCGAGCTGCTCGGCGAAGGCGGCGAGATCCGCCACCTCTCCGGTCACCACTCGCTCCCCGTCGCTCCCGGCCCAGCGCCCCTCCGCTATCGCGATGGCGATCCGGCCCGGCGGCAGGTCGGCGAGCGTGCCCTCGACAGCGTCGACGACGAGCGTCTCCTCGACGGCGCGCTCGGGCACTTCCTCCTCGAATTCCTCATCGAGGCGGCGCATGACCGCTCGGAGCTCGAACTCGGCGGCGACCTCCCGAAGGCGGCTGCGGTCGGGCCGTTCCCGAGCTTCGGTGCGGACGTCGATCGGGACGTCGATGTCGTCCTTGAGCGTGGCGAGCTGCTTGGAGATCCGGGCGTCGTCCGCGTGCCCGGCCAGATTCTGCTTGCGCTTGGCGCCGGAGATCTGATCCACGTTCTCGAGCACGGCCTCGAGCGATCCGAACTGCTGCAGGAGCTGCGCCGCCGTCTTGTCGCCGATGCCCGGGACGCCCGGGATGTTGTCCGAGGTATCGCCCTTGAGCCCGATCAGGTCGGGGATCAGCTCCGGCGGGACGCCGTAGCGCTCGATCACGCCCTCCCGGTCGTAGATCTTGGTGTCGGTAACACCGCGTGAGGTGGTCATCACCAGAACGCCATCGGCGACCACTTGGTAGACGTCGCGGTCGCCTGAGACCACCATGACCGGGATGCTCGCCTCGCGCGCCCGGCGCACGAGCGTCGCGATCACGTCGTCCGCCTCCCAGCCGTCCACCCTGACGTTGTGGAACCCGAACGCCTCCGCGAGCGGCGCCAGGTGCGGCCACTGTTCGGCCAGCAGATCGGGACGCGAGGGACGCCCGGCCTTGTACTGGGCGTACTCCTCGTCCCTGCCCGACGTCCCGGCATCCCAGGCGACGATGACCGCCTGGGGCCGGTGTTCGATCAGGATCTTGGCCATCATCGAGGCGAACCCATAGATGGCATTGGTCGGGCGGCCATCGGCGGTGGCGATCGACTCAGGCAAGGCAAAGAACGCCCGGTAGGCAAGGCTGTTGCCGTCGATCAGGAAGAGCTCACGGTCGCCCTTCGCCTGCTCGGCCCGGACCTCCGGCTTGGTCTTGGTGGCGGGCACCTGTTCATCCTAGGGCGGCGGCCGGCCGCACCATCGGCGTTCGTTAGAGGACGCGGCGCATCCGCGCGACGAGCTCGCGATAGAGCGGATAGACGTCCTCACCGTGGACGGTCCGGAAGCGCCGGGGCCCACATGTCCCACCGCTCGATCAGCGTGCGGCCGACCAGCAACTTGATCAACTCGAAATCGATGGCCCCGTAGCGCTCCAGGGCTGCAATTTGCTCGAAGTAGTCGAGCTCGCGATAGAGCACGTAGGCCTCTGGCGCGTTTTCGCCCACGTAGCGGCGGAAGGCGGAGGCCAGTTCCTCCGGTGTCGCGAAGCGGGCGATCACCCGTCGCGCCTCCACCAGCGAGTCCTCGCTCCAGCGACGAAAGAGTTCCGCCGCCATCTGCGCCTGCCGCGTGCGACGCGCCTCACGTACCTGTTGCGCCCCGAAAACCGCCGCCCCGACGGCGCCGAATACGCCAAGCGCCAGCACCGCCGTGGCGATCGCGACGGCCTGCTCGGCCCAGTTCGGTGCCGTCGCGAGCATCGCCTCGACTTTAGCCTGCCTCTGCCACGCAGGACCTGGTGGAGGCGCGAGCATAAGATCAGCCGCTCATGCCCGCGATGCCGTCCGTGTCCGCGCAGTTCTCGGTTACCGTCCGCGTCGAGCTCGATGCGCGGCAGGAGCCGGTCGGCAAGCTCACCGCCAAGATCGCCGAGGCGGGCGGAGCCCTTCAGGGGGTGGATCTCGTGCCGGGCGCCGGTGCGGAGGGAAAGCGCGTCCGCGAGTTCACCATCGATGCCCGGGATCAGGCGCACTGGGAGGAGATCCTGCGGGCGATCGGATCGACCCGCGGCGCGCGGGTGCTGGGCTACGTCGACCGGACGCTCCAGATGCACCGGGCCGGCAAGATCGCCCTGCAGAACAAGTATCCGCTGAAGACACGCGACGATCTCTCGATGGCCTACACGCCGGGCGTGGCGCGGGTCTGCCGCGAGATCGCGACCGACCGCAGCAAGGCATTCGAGTTCACGATCAAGCGCAACACGGTCGCCGTGGTCTCGGACGGCAGCGCCGTGCTCGGCCTGGGCGACATCGGTCCCGAGGCGGCGATGCCCGTGATGGAGGGAAAGGCGATGCTCTTCAAGGAGTTCGGCCAGGTCGACGCGTTCCCGATCTGCCTCGACACACGCGACCCCGATCAGAGCGTCAACGCGGTGCGGCTGATGGCGCCGACCTTCGGCGGCATCAACCTGGAGGACATCTCGGCGCCGAGATGC
>JBKPHA010000044.1:0-31540 GCA_046729615.1 Actinomycetota bacterium | reverse complement strand
CGAGATCGACATGGTCTCGTCGCAGGGCGTGAAGGAGGTCACGTTCATCAAGCGGTCCAACGTCGCTGGTAACTGCGTCGTCGTCGGGAGCGATATCCACACGTAAGCGACGACCAAAACACCTAAGGCGGAGAGGCCGGGCCAAGCGCCCGGCCTCTCTCTATCTCTGCGCCCTAGCGCCGGTCCGGGGCATCCGGGGCGGCCACCTTCGGCTGCGGAACTTTCAGCATGGGCGAGGACTTCGGGCCGCGCTCGTCTCTTGCTCGCCCGGCCCCGTCCTCGCCCGGCCCGGTCCCGCTGGCCAACATGCCAAACGGCGAGGAAGCGACGAGAGCCCCCGCCCTGCGTCCTGCCGCGGGGGCTCTTGCCGATTTAGATGCCAGTGAGGACCTCTGGAGAGGAGGTTGCTGGCGAAACCTGAAACACGGCGGGCGAGGGGAAGTTTCGTCCCGCAGCTTGCGCACTGCGGGTGCTAAGGCACGCCGGGAGCCCCGGTCGAACCCGGGGCTCCCAGCGGATTTAGATGCGACGCTGAGGCCGCGACGGGATCCTCACATACAGCGTCTGCAATGTGACAACTCGTTAAAGATGGCGCGACGTGACGCCGATATAACGTACGACGCTGTACCGCAACGTTCCCAGGGGGAGGAGCCTCGCATGAAGCACGCTGCCAAGTTCCTTGGTCCCGATTTCCGTTGCCGCCGCGATGACACTCGCCGGTGCACCAGCCGCCAGCGCTGATTCTCCTGGCTGCGTTACAAAGAGGGAGTTTCACCGTGTGCAGCCCATATGAGTCAGCACTGGGTCGCGAGGATCTTCCATACCAACGGTCGTCTGTCGGTGCGGTCCGGTTCGTTCTCGATCCATGACTACGACACCTGCACCAGGTTCGGTGTGTCAGCGTGAATTACAGGCACCACCGGGTCACCGGCAAGAGCGCAGTCTTCTAGATTGTCGCCGCGACTGTCTCCCCAGCCGTCCCAGCGAGAAGTCGACGTACGCCTGTTCGACACCAAAGGTGAGGCCGAGTCGGATCGTGCTGTCGTGCGGCGACTTCGGCCTGTTCGTGAGGCCGAAGCACTCGAGCCTTTGGGGACACAAGGTGGCGCGTGGCCGCGGGCTCCCTGCGAGCCAATGAGTGCGTTCCGCTCTCGGATTGCGGTCCCCGCAGTTCAGCCGCTACCACGTGCGCTTCAAGCTCAACAAGGTCCGGCCAAAGGCGTGCGACGGACGCCACGTTTGACGTTCACGAAGATCGAGCTTCGCTTCCCTCATCGAAAGCCGTCCTACGCTTACCGGATCAGGGATTCGCGTCTGTTCTGCTCGCCCTGACGGCGGGACGGCGAGCGTTCGGAGGCATTGCTCGCTCACTGCAGGTCCCCCGCCCCGCGCAGCGCCGCCCGTGCCCGCCCGAGCGTCCGGAGGCTGAGGCCACTGGCTTCGCGATCTCGCCGTCCGATCGATTGCGATTCTCGGGATCGAGCAGCGCTCGACGCGCTCGCTCCACCTGCGTCATAGTCCGCTGGGGCGCTGGCCTTGGCTTCGCCGGCGGCTCGGGCTTCGCCGGCCTCGACGGCGGGATCGAGCAGGAGCGAGGCGGTCCACGCGGCTCAAGGTCCACCTCGCCCTGCTCGCCGTCGAGCGGGCGACGCCATAGCGGGACGGAGACCAAGTGCTCGTAGCCGCAACTTGGACAGGTGCGAACGTGGCCACGGGTCGGCGGCTTAGCCTTGCCGGTTCGTCGCCAGGTCACCTTGACGACGCGATCCCCGCGAGCAGCCGAAAAAGCCGACCAACAAGTCGCCGGTTCGCGGAGCGCCATCGGGGCTGCTCATGGCCAAGCGTCCTCGGCGATCCAGACCAGCTTTCCTCGCGGTGGCCACCACGCAAGCCATGCCGACGCGCCGGCCATACGGGCAGCGAGAGAGGGCCGCTCCCGTTCAGCCGGTCCGAATCGCTCGTACGGGGCGCCAGGCCGTTGACTTCACCTCGACAAGCCGGGACCGGTCGCCAGCCCGGAGCGCCACCACGTCGGCAACGCCGAGCGAGGCGCCGTGCCCGGAACGCGATCCAGTCGCGATCTCGGAGCCAGTCGCGGACGGCCCGCTCGCGTTGAGTGCCGCGGTTCATGGCCGCTTCTCCCCGCCGCTTCGGATCCAGGCGTCAAACTCCGAACGCCTGGCGATCAGCGCCGAGCCATCGTGCTCGACCGGGATCTGCCCTGGTCAGTGAACGGACCCGAAGTCCGGCAGTCAGGCGGGACTCCCGTCCCTCGACGCAGACCAGAAACGCGTGAGGGCTGGCGAACCCAAGCATGCGACGCCTGGCGCTCGCTCTGACTTCTTTCTGCCTGGGCAGACGGTAGCTAGCCACGCCATGCGCAGCCACGCATGGCTAGGCACAATCCGGGAATGCGGAATGCCGAATTGCCAGCCGGCCCAGGCACCCCGTACCCGCCCTCCGACCCAGGGGAGGGGAGGCGGGCCGGGAGCTACGAAACCAGATACGGAACCGGGGCCCGGCCGATCAGGCGAGGTGTCGGCCGCATCCAGCCCCGGTTCTTCCCCTCGGCCTCGGGCCTTATCCAGACTCCAAGAGGCGGGTGTTCAAGCCCAGCGGCCGCTCGGGCTACTGCCGCAGCCCAGCGGCTTCGTCGGCCTCGGGCGGATCGGCAACACACGACCCGGACGACGTTGCCCACATGGTCGGAGGAGAGTTCGCCGGCGCGTATGCGGCCGCAAGCTAGAGCGTGTAACGCCGCAGGGGAGCGGCTGGTGCAATCGTTACGAGCAGTCTCAGCGGCGCTCGCCTCTACCCGCGTCCGTATCGCTCGACGAGCTCGGCGCCGCGCTCGGCGCCGTCATTCTCCCGGCTCCACGCGGCGATCGCACCTGCGCTCGCCCTAAATCGCTGCTCGGTGAGTACGCGCCGCACCGCCCAGCGAAGCGTGCTCGGCCCGCGCAGGCGCCGGGGGAGCATCAGGCCAGCGCCCGCCCACGTGACCCGGGCGCCGTTCAGCGCGTGATCGCCCACACCTGGTGAGACGAGCACCGGAACGCCATCCGCGAGCGCCCTGAGGACCGTCCCGTGGCTCCCGGGACACACCACGATCGAGGAGCGGGGGATCACCTGTCCGTAGGAGATCCAATCCACGACGACCGCGTTCTCCGATGTCTCGCCGTGCCAGGGCTCGCCCCTGCGGCTCAAGGTCGCCAGCACCCTGACCGGCTCCTCCGCCAGGGCCTCGATCGAGGCCCGCACCAATGCGTCCGGATCCTCAACGGTGCTCGTCGCCACCATCACGAGCGGCTCCTCGCCCCCGGGCAGCGCGACCTCGGGCTGGCGGCGCTCAAACAGCATCGGGCCGGTGACATGGACGTGCGGCGGCCAGCGCCGCGGGTACTCGAGCTGGGGGAAGGTTGCGACCATCGTGAGTCCCTCGCTCACCGGATGTCCGTACGAGCTGATCTCGCCGTGCGGGCGCCTGGTCGCTGCCAGGCCCAGCTCCGCCCGCGCCGCGTTCAGCAGCGCCGGCACCCTCCGCAGCCACCTCGTGTACGGAATCACGGCCTTGAGGGCTGGATTCGCTACCCGCCACGCCATCCTCCCGAGCGGCGTTCGGGCCGGCAACAGGCCAAGGGGAAAAGCCGGCAGTCCGGGCGAGTCCAGCAGGTAAACGTGCGGCATCAGGGTCGCGCGTCTTACCCCGGCGGCCTCGGCCGCCAGTGGCGGAGTGGCGGCGGCGGTGTCGCTCACCACCACGTCGGGGCGAAATTCCTCGATCACCGGGATTAGCGATTGCGCCCCCCCGACGGCCCACTCCACCCACCCTTCGTCCAGCGCCGGGACAAGCTCCTCCGACAGGGCCCACCGGAGTCCCATCTCCTCGACGGCGTCCCGCGACCGGCCGGAGGTCTGCACCAGCACCTCGTTTCCCCGATCGCGGAGCGCGCGCGCGAGCGCTATCCCGGGATATACGTGCCCGAAGAAGTCCGAGCACGCCACCACCACCCGCAGCGTCGCGCCCATCGTTACCTATCCACGTAACTCTCGATCAGGATCGCTCTCGCCACGGCGGCGTCGCCTCCGACCCAGGCGTCGAAGACGCCGGGCAGGCCGTTCACGATAGTGCCATATCAGGGGTCGGTGGCGGACGAATGCCGGCACCGTGGACGCCTCCTAGTCGTTCGCCCGCTGATCCCGGATGCGCGCCGAAGCCTTCGCCTTCTTCTTCGTGTCCGACTTGCCCTTGACCTTGCCGGTGTTCTTATCGACGATCGCGTACTTGGAGCCCTGCTTTCGCACCGTATGAGGCATCGGTTCCTCCTTTGATCGCTCGCGTCCCACCTACCCGGTGCCGCGCAGCCGAAAATCCGGGACGCCGGGCTTGACCGCCTTGACGATCACGTAGCTCTTGGCTAATAGCCAACGTGTGGTTCCGTGGACCAGCCCGGCGCCCGCCAGCAGCCCCTCCAACTCTCGCGCGCGATGGAAGTGCACATGGCCGGGCTGAAGCGTCCGTAGGATCAGGTCAAGCGCGCGGCCGGGAAGGCCATCACTGCACCCGTCCCCGATCACGGCTCGCCCGCCGGGCGCCAGGACCCGGGCCATCTCGATGACCGCCAAGCACGACTGCGGGTAGTGATGAAACGAAGTCGTGCAAAGAACCGCAGTGAACTCTCCGTCGGCGAAGGGCAAGCGTTCGCTGTCGGCCTCCTGAAACTCGACATTCGGTCGGTCGCCGGCAAGATCGCGGGCGCGCGCGATCATCGCCCGGGAGAGATCCACGCCCACCGCCCGCTCCACGACCGAAGCCTCCTTTCGCAGTGCGGCCCCGGTGCCGCAACCGATGTCGAGGAGGCGGTCGCCCGGCGGCAGGATTGAGCTCCTTTAGCGCCGCGTCCTGAAGCTGGGCGAGCCACCGTGACGTGGCGTCATCCTCGTAGCTCTCGGCCCAGCGGTCGAAGTGACGGGCGCTGGCCACCTTCTGTCTGACTGCATCAGCCACCGGATGCCGGCTCCCTCAGCCCGGCAGCTCGGAGCGCCTCCTCCGGATCCGCGTACATCCGCATGTGCGTCTGCTCGCCGTCCGCGAGCGTCCAGAGCTGCGCGAAGGCATGTCGACCGGCAGGCCGGTCGCCTTCGATCGGCCGTTCTGGCGCACGATCGCCACGACTTGGTCGCCCGCGTCGAGCAGCTCCTCGACCTCCAGCCGCCAGTCCTCCCAGGCGGCGGTCCAATTCGCCATGAACTCCCTCATCCCCTCGATGCCCTCGTACCTCTTGCGCTCGGGCAAGCCGCGGAACGTGGACATGTCCCAGACGAAGCCCGGAGCCATGGTGTCCTCCGGCGGATCGCCCGTGGCGATGAACCGCTCGTAGCCGCGGCGCATGGTCTCGACGTTCTCAGCCGACATCGCGCATCGCCGCGCGCAGCGCGTCCGCCAGCTGGTCGACGTCCTCCGCCGTTGTGTCCCATGAGCACATGAGCCGCACCGTCCCGGCGTCCTCGTCCCAGACGTAGAAGGGCATCGCCGCCGGCAGCGCCTCCCGGAGACGGTCGATCGCGGCCGCCGGCAGGTTCGCGAAGACCCCGTTCGCTTCCACCGGATACGCCAGCTCGACGCCGTCGATTACCGTGATCGCGTCGGCCAGCCGGCGCGCCATCGAGTTCGCGTCGGCCGCGCTTCGGCGCCAGAGGTCGTCGGTCAGGAGCGCCTCGAGCTGGACCGCGATGAAGCGCATCTTCGAGGCGAGCTGGCCGAGTTGCTTGCGGGTGAACAGGAACGAACTCGCGAGCTCCGGGCGCAGGAAAACCACCGCCTCGCCCATGAGCAGGCCGTTCTTGGTCCCACCGAACGACACGACGTCGACGCCGGCATCGGTCGTGATCTCCCGCAGCTCGGCGCCGAGCGACACGGCGGCGTTCGCGAGGCGGGCGCCGTCGACGTGAAGGTACATCCCAAGCTCGTGGGCGGCGTCCGCGATCGCGCGCGTCTCCTCGAGCGTGTAGACGGTGCCGAGCTCCGTCGCCTGGGTGATCGAAACCGCGCGCGGCTGCACCTGATGCTCGTCGCCGCGCCGGGATTCCCACCTGCGCACGTCGTCCGGGGTCAGCTTGCCGTTGGCGTGCGGGACCACGAGCAACTTGATCCCGGCGACGCGCTCTGGCGCGCCGCACTCGTCCAGGTGCATGTGGGCGACATCCGTGCAGATGACGCCCTCGTGCGGCGCGATCAGCGCGTCCAGCGCGGTCACGTTTGCGCCGGTGCCGTTGAACACCGGGAACGCCTCGGCCGAGGCGCCGAAGTGCTCGCGGAACCGCTCCCGGGAAGCGGCCGTGTAGTCGTCGTCGCCGTAGGCCACCACGTGGCCCTCGTTCGCGGCGGCGATCGCCTCCAGCACCTCGGAGTGCACGCCGGAGTTGTTGTCGGACGCGAAGCCGCGCGGGTGGCCGTCGCTCACGGATAGAGCTCGAGGCGCTTGCCGTTCATCTTTGCGCAGGAGTCGCCGACCACAAACCGGATCGCGTCGGCCAGGTCCTCGGCGGACGTGAAGGTGCGGAACTCCTTCTCCGGGTTCTCCTCACGCATGCGCGGAGTGAGGATCGCGTTGACCACGATGATGTTGGCGGTCGCGTTCGTGGCCTTGAATGAGTCGGCCAGGGCGAGCGTCCAGCTCTCCGCGGCCGCCTTGGTAGCCGCGTAGGAGGCGTTCGTTCCGTTCGGGTTCTGCGCCTGGGAGGAGGAGACGAGCACGAAGCGGCCGTGCTCGCTCGCCGCGAGCTGGTCGTAGAAGGCGCGCGTCGTGTGTTGCACCGTGCGGACTAGTAGGTCGTGGAGCCATTCGTAGTCGGAGAGCGGCGCCGTCGCAATCGGCTCGCCGCCCCTCCAGCCGCCGACGAGATGCAGGAGGGCGTCGACGTGGCCGAGCCGATCCGTGAGCGCCGACGCCCACTCCGCCGCCGCCTCCTCCGAGAGCAGGTCGACCACGCGGCCGTCGAAGCGCTCCTCGGGGAGTCCGAGGTCGCAGGCGAGCTGGTCCAGGCGCTCCTGGTGGCGGTCGATGGCCGCGATGGTGGCGCCGTCGTCGGCGAGGCGGCGGGCGACGGTCGGGCCGAGGCCGCCGGCGGCGCCGGCGATGGCGATCACGCGTCCGTCGAGCTCAGCCATCGCGCAGCAGCTTATCCGCCGCTAATAGGCTGAGGCCGTGGACGAGGAGCGGCCGTTGAGACCCGAGACGCTGGCGGTGAAAGCGGGGCGCGGGCCGGGTCGGCCGGGCGATCCCCTGGGACCGCCCCTCGTCATGGCCTCCACGTTCCACGCCGGCGGCGAACGCGCCTACGCCCGCACCGAGGGCACGGCGACTTGGCAGGCGCTCGAGGAGGCAGTCGGGCAGATCGAGGGCGGGCAGGCGATGGCTTTCTCGTCGGGAATGGCGACGGTGGCGGCCGTACTCGAGACGCTGCCGGTGGGCGGGCGCGTCGTCTATCCCACCGTCTCGTATCTGGGCGTGAGGCGGCTCCTCAACGGCCATGCCGACTCGGGGCGGTTGGACGTTGCCGGCGTCGACATCACCGACACGGACGCCGTGATCGACGCCTGCGAGGACGCCGACCTGCTCTGGATCGAGACCCCGACGAACCCGCTGGTGGGGATCGCCGACCTGGAGCGGCTCGCTGCCGCAGCACGGGAGCGGGGGGTCTCGTCGGTGGTCGACAACACCTTCGCCACTCCCCTTCTTCAGCGGCCGCTGGAGCTGGGGTGCGACGTCGTCGTCCACAGCGCGACGAAGCTGATCGGCGGCCACTCCGATCTCCTGCTCGGGGTCGCGGTCTGCCGGGACGACGCATGGGCGCACGGGATGCACCGGGCGCGGCATGACGCCGGCAGCACGCCCGGCGGTTTGGAAGTGTGGCTCGCGCTGCGGGGGATCCGGACGCTCCCGGTCCGCCTGGAGCGGATGCAGGCGACGGCGCTCGAGCTGGCGCGGCGGCTGGGCGAGCATCCGGCTGTGCCGCGGGTCTTCTATCCGGGGCTGCCGGCCCATCCGGGGCATGAGCTCGCGCGGCGGCAGATGGACGGCTTCGGGACCATGCTCGCCTTTCAGGTCGAGGGCGGCGCGCAGCGCGCCGACGCGCTCTGCGAGAGCGTTCAGCTGCTCACCCACGCGACGAGCCTTGGCGGCGTCGAGACGCTGATCGAGAACCGCGCCGCTCAGCCGGGCGAGGAGCACCTGCCGGAGGGGTTGGTCCGGCTCAGTGTGGGCTGCGAGCACGTCGAGGACCTGTGGGAGGACCTCGAGCAGGCCCTCGGCGCTAGCGCCAGCTAGTCATCCTCGCCCGGGCCGAGTCGGGCACGTTGAAGCTCAGAAGATCCGAGACCCCGTAGCGCTTGTGCTTGCGGGCGAAGACGGCGAACCTGCCCGGCGTCTCCAGGGTGGTCGAGACGGTCGCTCGTCCGCGGCTGTCGGTGAGGGCGTGCGCACCCACGAAGCGGACATTCGCGCCGCGCACGGGCTCGCCGTCGTCGCGGGTCACGCGAGCGCTCACCTCGACCTGCAGCTCGCTGGACCCGGAGCTGGCCCCGACGGTCACCCTGTGGGGCTTCACGTCGTAGCGCTCGTGCCCCGGAGAGCGGCGGAAGTGGAGCAGGGCGCTAGTCGGGCCGAAGGTGAGCTCGCAGCCCGAGTCGTCGGATGGGGCGATCAGCCATTGCAGGCGGCCGCCGAGGGTGGATATGAGGCCGAGGCCCTCCGATTCGCCGCAGATGCGCATCTCGATCTTGAGTCTGCGGTCGGCGGTGCGGGTGTCGACCGCCCATACCTGGTAGGTGTGCTTCGACTCGCCGGCCAAAAGTAGGCGGTGCTTGCGGAAGACGGCGCCGGTGACGCCGGTCGGCGGAACCGCGTCCCGCAGACGCCGCACCGGAGCGAGCTCCGGGCCGGAGGGCGCGGCGTTCGCCCGCGAGACCTGGCTCGTGTCGTAGGCGAGGAGGTCGTCGCCGGCGGAAGTCCAGATGAGCCTGCCATTGGGCGACGTCTCAGCCCACATCGCCTTGGGGATGAACGCCGGGTCGAGCTGGACGTAGTAGCGGAAAGCGAGGGTCCGTGGATCCGCGATCCCGAAGGCGCCCATGCCGCAGGTGTTGGTGGGCTTGGCGCCGGGGTTGAAGCACTCCATCGGGAGCACGATGCGGCCACCCTCGCCATCGAGCCAGGTGGGGTCGCCGATGTGGTTGTAGCCGACGCTCTGCGTCACACCCGCCGGGATCTCGTTGCCGACTCCGGCGGTCTGCACGAGCTGCGGCGTGGTCTGCCACAACCCCTGAAAGATGCCGACGAAGAAGACGTTGGAATCGGACGGGTCGGAGGTAAGTCCCTGCCAGTAGTCGTTGCGAACGGAGCTCGCGCCGGTGAGGATCCAGCGTCCCGGGTCGCGGGCGGACGCCACCGGTGCAAGGACCAACGTCGCCGCGAGTGAGGCCGCGGCGAGCAGCACGAGCCCGCGAGTAATGCGCACGGGCTCAGCGTACCCGGCGCCGGATGAGAACTGGGGGACTTCGCCACGCCATGACGTGGCGAAGTCCCCCAAAGGCGCCGGAGAGGCTCATAGGGCGTCGCTGGGGCGGGTCAGTGCCGGCTGCAGCTTCCGCTGAAGCTGGACGTAGAAGAGGCTGAGCGGGAACTCGTCGTCCTTCACGAGGTCCACGAGCTCCTTCGGCTCCTCCACTTCAGGGAGGTCGCGGCTCGCCCTCGCCCAGCGAGAGCCCTCGGCGGGCGGGACGTACTGGGACATGAGGTCATGCGCCGCGATCCACTGGCCGAGCTTCGATCGGTCGATGCCGGAGTGGTAGAGGTCCTGAACCTTGGCGCTCAGCCCGGCGACGCCGTCGGCGACGCGCTGCCACCCGATCGTCAGGCGGTTGTCGGTCCAGTGGAGATAGCCCTCCTTGTGGAGGTAGGCGAACAGGAGCTGGCCGCCGAGGCCGTCGTAGTTGCGTACCCGGCTGCCGGTCACCGGGAAGCGGAAGAGGCGGTCGAAAAGGATCGCGTACTGCACGTAGCGGGCGAAGGCGAAGCCCTCGCGCTCGAGCTTCACCGCCTCGCCGAAGGCGGTGAGGTCGCAGCGGAGCTCCTCCAGGGAGTACATCCAGTAGGGGCTGCGCTGGCGGATCATGAACGGGTCGAAGGGGAGGTCGCCGTGCATATGCGTGCGATCGTGGATGAGGTCCCAGACGATGTAGGCGTCCATGGAGAGCTCCGGGGACGTGAGCAGGCACGCGGCGTCCGGGGGGAGGTTGAGGTCGCAGACATCGGCGGCGCGGCCGCATACGCGGCGGAAGCGCTCGGCCTCGCGGTCGCAGAAGATGCCGCCGAAGTAGCTGGGCGGGCGCTCGGCAGTGGAGAAGGTCTCGGGGAAGAGGACCGCGCACTCGGAGTCGTAGCCGGAGGTGTAGTCGACGAAGTTCACGGGGACGAACTTCGGGTTGTCGTAGCCGGAGGCCTCGAGCTCTGCGACGAAGTCCGGCCACGGGACGCGGACGATGAGCGCCTCGAAGCAGGTGTCGCGCGAGGCGTTCTGCTTGTACATCGGGAAGAGGACCAGGTTTTCTGTGCCGTCGCGGCGATCAGCCTCGGGGTGGAAGGCCTCCGTGGAGTGGATGAAGTCTGGCTTGCCGAACCCGGAATTGGCCCAGTGGCGCAGCTCGGTGCGGACCGCGTCGATGTAGGAGCGCTGGTGCGGGAAGTGGCGGCCCAGGGCGGCGACGGCGCTGCACATGGTTTCAACGAGCTCGGCCGCGCCTGAGCCGTCGTGCTCCTGTAGGTCGATCGATCCGTCGGGCTCCTGCATTGCGCGCAGCTCCTCGGTCGCCTCCTTCAGCTCCGCCCAGCGGCGGTCGTTCGCGGCCGGGGAGTCCATGACGGTGACGAGGCCGCCGAATGCGGGCTGACCAACCCAGTAGACGAGGTTCAGCCACAACTCGGAGTTGTCGAGCTCGCCGATGCAGTCGTCGCCGAAGAGGTCGGAGTCGGCGAGCACCGCGATGCGGCCGGCGCCGTGCTGAGCGACCGCGGCGAGGGGGGCGCGGGGCGGCGACGCCGTCTCCGACGTGCGGGCGATGATGCAGCCGCCGTCGTGAAGCGAGAGGGTGCCGGCGCGGTAGAAGCAGGTCTGGTGGACGCGGGCGAGGAGGTCGACGCTCTCGGGTCCGGCCGAGGGCTCCGCGGCAGCGCCGTTCGCGCCGCCGCCGTTTGCGCTCGGCCTGCCGTTCGCGAGCTCGGCGAGTACCCAGGAGGGGGCCTTGTTGCTGTGCTCGTAATCCTGGACGGTGCGGTTCTCCACCACGATGCCGAAGCGGGAAAGCAGGACGTTCAGGTTGTTGCCGTACTTGTCCTGCTCTGTCTCGCCCAGGACGATCAGCCCGCCGCCGCCGCGGACAAACTCCTCCAGGGCGTCGATCTCGTCGTCGCGAAGGGTGGGACGACCGGTTTGCGTCGTGGCCTCCCACTTGGGATCGGAGGGATGGGCGATGACGACGACGTCGGCGGCGGCGAGAGTCTCGCGGGTGAGAGGGCGGTCGGCGTTGGGGAGGACCTCGAAGTCGCGCCCGGCGAGCTTGGCGGCGGCGATCGCGTAGGAGGAGTCCTCGGGGTGGGCGGGCTGCATCCGCTCGGCGAGCTCGCGGCGGATCGTCCAAGCCTCCGAGTGGGACTCGTCGAAGAGGATGCGGGCGACCTTGGGCTGGGTGAGCTTCTTCGCTGTCGGTGTCCTCTGCGCGATTGCCATTGCGCCGTCTCCTTCTCCGCGTGCGGCGTTCCTCTGTCTCCCCTACCCGATCGCGGTCCCTAACGGTACGGAGGGCGCTGAATGGCGTCAATCCCCGAATCAGTGCGGATCGGCGCAATAATCCTTCGCATGGACGACCTCGATAAGCGGATTCTTTCGCTCCTTGTGGAAGACGGGCGGCGCACCTACGACGACATCGGGCGGCGGGTGAGTCTCTCGGCGCCGTCGGTGAAGCGGCGGGTGGATCGGCTGCGGCACACGGGGGCGCTCGAGGGATTCACGGCGGTGGTGGACCACGGGGCGATGGGCTGGAACACCGAGGCGCTGGTGGAGCTCTTCTTCCGGCCGGGGACGCAGCTCGACGAGGTGGGGCGGATCCTGCGGGAGCACCCCGAGGTGGTGGAGGCCTGGAGCGTCACCGGAGACCCGGACGCGATCGCGCGGGTGCGCACGGAGGACAACGCGGCGCTCGAGCGGTTGATCATGGACCTGCAGCGAAACGGCTGGTGATCCGCACCCGCTCACAGGTGGTGATGTCGCGGCTGGTGGGGCGGGTCGGCGAGGGTCAGTAGGTCAGCCGGCCCGGTCGAGGATCTCGATCTCGGTGGTGTACGGAAAGGGGAAGCGGTCGGGGAGCTTGGCGGCGATGGTGCGCGCGCGGTCAAGTACGCGCTCGCGTTCGGGATCCGCCAGCTCGGCGATGAAGCTGGTGGAGGCGACGCGCCGGACCAGGCCGTCGGCATCGAGCATCTGGAGGTTGGGGAACTTACGGCAAGCGGCCGGCCGAAAGAGGTCCGTCTCCTCCAAGGCGGCGCGCCAGCGACCGCTGCGGTGCGACGGAGTCTCGCCGCGATAGGGGGCGAAGAGGTCCTCGACCGCGCGCTGCGTGGGATGGCCGAGGTCGCGAACGTTCCAGATCAGGGCGAGCCTTCGGGCGGGCCGCAGGACGCGGTGGATCTCGGCGAGGGCGGCGGGGCCCTCGAACCAGTGGAAGGCTTGGGCGACGGTGACCGCATCGGTGCTCGCGTCGGGGAGGCCGGTGCGTTCGGCGGTGCCGGCGCGGGCTTCAGCCTGCGGGGCGGTGCGCGCCAGCGCGGCGCGCATCTCGTCGACGGGTTCGATGGCGATGACCGTCGCGCCGGTCGGTGTCAAGAGCCGAGTGAGCTTGCCGGTGCCCGCGGCGAGATCGACGACCGTCCGGCCCGGGCCGAGCTCGAGCTCCCGCGCGAGCCACCCGATCGCATCGTCGGGATAGCCGGGCCGGCTCTCCTCATAGACGTCGGCAGCGGAGCCAAACCCGCGACGGGCGGTCTCGTGAAGTGACATGCGTCAAAAGCGTGCCGAATCCGTCACGAGACTGTGACTTGTGTCGGAAATCGGCTCTAACAAGCCATTTTCGGCACGTTTTGATCCGCCCTGATCCCTAGCTTGGGGACATGACAAAGTCACGACTCAAGCCACGCGAACAGGGCGACGTGGGCGAGCTGTCGGCGATGGAGTGGCTCGTAAACGAAGGAGCGCGCGTCTACCTGCCGGTCTTCCATACTCCCGATGTGGACCTGGTAGCCGAATTCGACGGGCAGTTGCTTCGACTACAGGTCAAGACGTGTACCTATCAGCGGAACGAGCGGTGGTGCGTACACCTCAAGACCTGCGGAGGAAACCAGAGTTGGAACGGAGTAGTGAAGCGACTCGATCCCACCCGCTATGACCTGCTGTTCGTCCTGGTCGCCGATGGCCGGCGGTGGTGCATCCCGGCAGATGCCGTAGAGGGCACAGCTGCGCTATTGCTCGGCGGGCCTAAGTACTCGGAATTCGAGGTGGAACCCGGTAGCCCGATCGTGGCGGAGGGCGCCTCTAGAATCGACGACGCCACCGCGGGGGAGCGCCGACGTGGGGGAGTCGGGCGAGACTGTAAATCTCGTGCCTCATGGCTGAGTGGGTTCGAATCCCACCTCCCCCATCAGCCCGAACTACCCGCAGATCTAAGCGCCCGGACGCGCGTCTCTGCCCATCACCAGATCACGATCCCGCTGGGGCCGTTTCGCGGCGCGGGACTTCAAGTCGGTCAGGCGATCCGGGTCACTGCCGCCGGTGACGGGCACCTTCTGCTCGACCGGATTTAGACGTGACGAAGGTGCCTGTCGGCCTTAGGGAGCGGCACGAACAAGCCCGGTTGTGGAGGCTAAGCCCGCCCGCGCCGGCTCCGAGATGAGCGCCGGCGAGCACCGAGGCGGCGCTTGCGTCCATCCTCGCCCGGCGCCGCCAGGCCCCGCTGGATCTCGCGGCCGGTCACCTCCTCGACCGTCTCGCTCATCACCTGCTGGAAGATCGCAAGCAGCGCCTCCGAGGCCAGCGGGCGCAGGCGCTCGAGCGCCTCGCGTACCTTCGGCCACTCCTCCTCCGGGCGACCCGCGCGGTTGAACGGCTCCCAGACGTTCTCGATGAACAGGTTGGTGAACACGCGCGCCACCCGGCGGGCGCTCGTCCGCACCTGCGCCGCCACGTCCAGCGCCACTTCCGGCGGGACCCCCAGCTCCGCGAGCTCCATGCCGGCGCGCTGAAGCCGCGGGCTCAGGATCTCGTACCGCCCCTCGCCGAGATCCCGCAGAAGCCCCAGCTTCTCCGCGCGGGCCATCAGCCGCTCGTCGAGCTCTCCTCCCCACCGCCCCGCGAGCTCCTCGGCGCTCACTATCTCCGGCTGCTCGTCCTCGAACGGCGCCCGCAGCGTCCGCGAGAAGTCCAGCACCTCCGAGCTCGAGCCGCCGGCGCTCTCAAGCAGCTTGCGGATCGACTCGAGGTTGAACCCGTCGGCCTGGAGCTCCTTGATCAGCTCGATCCGCGCGACGTGCTCGTCGCCGTAGTAGCCGGTCCGGCCCCTGACCTCCGGCGGCGGCACGAGCCCGCGCGACTGGTGCGCGCGGATGTTCCGTACCGTCATCCCCGTCCGGCGCGCCAGCTCGTCGATCGTCATCGATGCGCCATCGGCGTCTGCACGCGCAGATTTCTCGCTCGCCGCGGGCATGTCCGCCATGGTACAAGCGCAAATGTTCCATCAATTGATGTTACATTTTCCGCTGCAAGGGTAGTTGTCCTCGTGAACATGCTCTCGCCGCTCGTTCCATCCCTCCTCCCGTTGGCGCACGGCGACCCTGCCGGCGGCGCCGCCCTCGAGCAGGTGGCGATCGCGACCGGCATCGGCCTCGCCGCCTTCGCCGCGATCGGCGGACTCTGCTACGGCTACCGCACCGGTCACGCGCGCTCCCTCGGCCGCGCTGCCGAGCGCGCCGCACGAGCCGTCGGCCTCCCGCCGTGGGCGGCGCTGCCGTCGCTTGTCTCGATGGTCTCGCTGCTCGTCGCGCTGCTCGGGATGTACTGGGACATCTCGTTCCACATCGATGCTGGCCGCGATCCGGGGCCGCTCGCGAACCCCGCTCACTACCTGATCCTCACGGGCCTCTTCGGCATCTTCAGCGCCGGCTGCTTCGCGATGTGCCTCCCGGCGGGTCGCCCGGGCCCCGCGGCGATCCGGATCCGGGGCGATTGGTACGCGCCGGTCGGCGGCGTCCTCGTCGCGGCCTGCGGCGCCTTCGGTCTGCTGGGCTTTCCGCTCGACGACATCTGGCACCGCCTCTTCGGCCAGGACGTCACCCTCTGGGGACCGACCCACCTAATGATGATCGGCGGCGCCGGGATGACCCTGGTCGGCCAGGCGGTGCTGCTCGCCGAGGGCATGCGCGCCAGCGGGCCGCCCCGGGAGCGGACGGAGCCCCCGCTCCTCCTTCGGATCCGACGCGCCCGCATCCGTCGCACCGCGCTGATGGGCGGCCTGCTCATCGGCCTCTCGACGTTCCAGGCGGAGTTCGACTTCGGCGTCCCGCAGTTCCGGTTCGTCCTCGAGCCGGTTCTCCTCGCGATCGCCGCCTCCGTCGCGCTCGTATGCGCTCGCCTGTGGATCGGGCGCGGCGGTGCGCTGATGGCCGCCGGCTTCTTCATCGCGGTCCGCGGCGCGATCGCGCTCATCGTGCACCAGGCGTTCGGACAGAGCCTTCCGCATTTCCCCCTCTATCTGGCCGAGGCGCTGTGCGTCGAGGTCGCGGCGCTCTTCCTCGCCCGCCGCCCGCTCGCGCTCGGCGCGGTAAGCGGCATCCTGATCGGCACGGCCGGCTTCGCCGCCGAATGGGGCTGGTCGCGCATCGCGATGCCAATCGGCTGGAGCTCCGACCTCCTCCCCGAGGCGCTGATCCTCGCGATCCTCACCGCCGTGGCCGGCGGACTAGTGGGTGCGCTGGTGGCGTGCGCGCTTCGCGGTGAGCTTCCGCGGCGACCTGTGACTCGCGCGGTCCCGGCGGCGGCGCTCGTCGCGATCCTCGCGATCTTCGCCGATGGTCTTTGGACCACGACGCCGCAGAACGTCCAGGCCCACGTGCGCCTCCATCAACTCCGGCCGGCGCCGCAGCGCGAGGTCGCGGCGACCGTCTGGATCCATCCGCCAAGCGCAGCCTCCACGCCCGCATGGCTCAACGCCACCGCCTGGCAGGGCGGCGGCCTCGTTGTGGACGCGCTCCGGCCGGTGCGGGTCGGCGTCTACCGCACGACGCAGCCGATCCCCGTATACGACGACTGGAAGGCAACGATCCGCCTGCAGAACGGCCGCCAGGTGCTCGGCACGCCGATCTACATGCCGCGCGACCCCGAGATCCCGTGGGCGAAGCCTGTGGCGGCCAAGCCGCGCCTCAGCCGTACCTTCGTCTTCGACCACAAGCTCCTGCAGCGCGAGCAGAAGCCCGGCGTCCCGACGTGGCTCAAGACCTTGGCGCCCCTAGTCGTCCTCGCGTTGGCGCTCGCCTTCCTGTCGCTGCTGGCCTGGGGCCTCGGGCGCGTCGGCCGGGCGACGGCGGATAGTGCAGCGTCCGCGCTGCGATCGGAGCCGCGGCGGCGCCGCCCGCTGCCGGCCTCCATGCCGACCGGGGCGCGATCATGAGGCGGCCGACACGGCCGGTAGCCTGACCGGCGGTGTCGCTGTTCAGCCTCGTCCTCAGCCCGGGCGTCGCCCTCGTACGCCCCGCTACTGCCGTAACCCGCCCGATCGGCACCGCGATCTCCGTGCGCCTCCCGCTCAGCATCGTCGGCCAGATCGCCACCGACGTCGGCGCCATCGCGACCTCGACGCAGGAGCTGACCGTCGCGGTCGAGGAGCTCGACGCCATCCGCCGACGCGTCGAGACGCTCGAGGTCGAGGTGACGCGGATGCGACAAGCCGTCGAGGCGGTTGGCACCGAGGTCACGCAGGTGCGCGCGCAGACCGAGCCGCTCGGCCGGCTCGCCGGGCGCTTCACCCGCCGCCGCTAGCGGAGTGCGAGATGCCGCTGCGCCTGGCTACTTCCGAGGCAGAAACGCTACGCCAACTTCCGGAGCCGCTGCGCCTCGGGCAGTTGCTTCAGCTTCTTCAGCGTGTTGTTCTCGATCTGGCGGATCCGCTCTCGAGTTACGCCGAAGGCCCGACCGACCTCCTCGAGCGTGAGCGGCTCGTGCCCGCGAAGCCCGTAGCGGAGCTCGATCACCTGCCGCTCGCGCTCGGGCAGCGCGTCCAGCGCCCGCTGGATGTCCTCGCGCTGCAGGTGCTCGGTGGCCGTCTCGAACGGCTCCTCGCTGCGATCGTCCGCGACGAAGTCGCCAAGCTCCGACTCCTCCTCGTCGCCGACGGGCTTCTCGAGCGAGACCGGCATCTGGGCGACTCGCAGGATGTCGCGAACCTCACGCAGCGTGATGTCGAGCTCCGCCGCGATCTCCGCCGGTTCGGGCTCGCGCCCCATCCGCTGCACGAGCTGACGCTCGACGTGGGTCACCCGATTCAGCTTCTCGACCATGTGCACCGGGATCCGGATCGTGCGTGCCTTGTCGGCGATCGCCCTGGTCACCGCCTGGCGGATCCACCACGTCGCATAGGTCGAGAACTTGTAGCCGCGCCGGTAGTCGAACTTCTCGACCGCGCGGATCAGCCCCAGCGAGCCCTCCTGGATCAGGTCGAGGAAGCTCAGGCCGCGCCCCAGGTACCCCTTCGCGATCGAGACGACCAGGCGCAGGTTCGCCTCGACCATGTGGCGCTTGGCGGCCATGTCGCCGCGCTCGATGCGCTTGGCGAGCTCGATCTCCTCCTCGGCCGTCAGCAGACCCACCTTCCCGATCGAGCGCAGGTATAGCCGCAGCGAGTCGAGGCTCGGCTCGACGGTCAGGTCGAGCTCCGGCTTCTTGGCCTGCCCGGGCTGGCTGGCCTCCTTCGCCTCCTTGTAGGCGGTGAGGCCGTCCTCCGCGATCACGTCGACGCCGTGCTCGATCAGGTAGCCATGAAGCGCCTGGACCTGCTCCTTGGTGACCTCGACCTCCTCGAGCGTGCCCGCGATCTGCTCGAAGGTCAGGTACCCCCGCTCGCGACCATGCGAAATCAGTGCCCGAAGCTCCTCGGAGTCCTGAAACCGGAGGTCGCCGTGCAGGCCCCCGTCCGCTCCATTCGCGGTGGATTCGTCCCCACCGACTGCTCCCGGCTCGCCGGACCCCAACACCTCTCCCTTTTTAGACATTCCCCGCCCCCACCTCTCCTAACTTTCGGGGTTCGGGCGGCGCGAAGTATAGGCCCGGTTGCCCATGGGCGTCACGGTTCGCGCCGCTAACCTTGATCGTCGGGCTAGCGCGCGGGTAAGACCCGGGGGCGGCGAGACGCAGACACACCGCGTAGGCCCGACACTTCCACCCCGGAGCCCCCGAAATGCAGATGACCCACTCCACCGGACTTGCGCATCCCGCCCCCGACGTCCAGGCATCGCGGCCGCGGACGGAGGTCAGCCTCACTCGCGTCGGCGTGCGCGGCATCGAGAAGGTGATCCGCGCCGGCGGTCACCGCGCCCGCGACGACGGTGCGGACGCTCCCGGCAACTACTTCTTCGCCGAGCTCGAATGCTTCGTCGACCTCAATCCGCGGCAGGCCGGCGTCCACATGTCCAGGTTCGAGGAGGTGGTCGGCGAGGCCATCGACAGCGTCGTCCTCAGCGAGGCCCTTCGCGTCGAGGAGCTTGCCGCGCACATCGCAGCCCGCATCCGGGAGCAGCAGCAGGGACTTCGCGCCGAGGTGACGGTCGCCGCCCGCTACCCGGAGACGGTACGCACGCCGGCCTCGGAGCTGCCCACGCAGGAGATCTACACGCTCCTCGGGACCGCGGTCGTCTCCGAACGCGGCACCCGCACCCTGACCGGCGTCGAGGCGCAGGGCATGACCGCCTGCCCATGCGCTCAGGAGCTGGTGGCGGGCCGCTCGCGGGAACGCCTCGTCGCCGAGGGCTTCACCGACGACGAGATCGCGCGCGTCCTCGCCGCCGTCCCGGTCGCGACCCACAACCAGCGCGGGATCGGATCGCTTCACATCGGGGTGCCGGAGGACCTGGCCCTGGACATCGACGCGCGCGATCTGCTTCACATTGTCGAGCAATCCATGAGCTCGGAGATCTACGAGCTGATGAAGCGCTCCGACGAGGTCTCGGTCGTGGAGACGGCGCACGCCAACCCGCGCTTTGTCGAGGACTGCGTGCGCGAGATGGTGCGCCGGGTCACCGACGCCCACCCCACGCTCCGCGACGGCGGCTTCATCCTCGCGCGCCAAGAGAACCTGGAGACGATCCACCGCCACTCGGTGATCGCGGAGCGCTCCGGATTCGTCTCCGAGATCCTGGCCGAGCTCGAGACCGGCGAGCACTCCCGCCACCACATGACCGAGCGCGAGTGGTTGGAAGCGCCCTGCGGGGAGTAATCCCGACCTCCGGCAAGTAGGGCAGCGCCGGCAGGGCCTTGACGACCGAGAGAGTGATCTATAACGCCCCGAATCCTTTACTCGGCCGGTTCCGGGCCTCCGACGACCTCGCCCTCGTCGCCTTCGTTCGCTCTGCGCGCCCGCTCCTCCGCAAGCCGCTTTCGCAGCCCGAAGAAGTAGTCAAGGCCCGAGATGACCGTCGCCGCCACGGCCAGGTAGACGAGCGCGTCGACCGGCCACGGCGACGGGTTCCAGATGATGAGCGCGAACACCGCCGCCACCTGGAGCGTGGTCTTCACCTTCCCGAGCCAGCTCGCCGAGATCACCACACCCTGTTCGGCGGCCACGGCGCGCAGCCCGGTCACCGCGAGCTCGCGGGCGATGATCACCATCGCGACCCACGCCGCCAGGCGGTTAAGCGACACGAGGGCGACCAGCGCCGCCACGATCAGCAGCTTGTCTGCCAGCGGGTCCATCAGCTTCCCGAACGTCGTCACGTCCTGACGGCGCCGGGCGATGTAGCCGTCGAGGCCGTCCGAGATCGCCGCCAGCGCGAAGACGCCGGCCGCGAGCGCATCGCCGTTCGGCGTCTCGTCGAGCAGCGCCACGACGATCACCGGCACCGCCAGGATGCGCAGCAGCGTCAGGACGTTGGGGATGTTGATCGGGAGCATCGACTCGTCCAGTATCCCGGACCGCCGGCCGGGAGCCGGAGGTTCGAAATCAGGAGAGCTCGCGCGCCCGCGCGAACACCGCGCCCAGCATCGGCTCCGTCAGCTTGCCGGTGAACGTGTTCTGCTGCGACGGGTGGTAGCAACCCACCAGCTTGATGTCGCCGACGTCGGCCTCGGCGCCGTGGGCGAAGTGCGGCTTGGGCCTCGGAACCTCGCCGCCAAGCTCGCGTAGGGCGCGCAGCGCCCCGTCCCAGGCGTAGGAGCCGAGTGCGACGATGACGCGCGCGCGTTCCAGCAGCCGGAGCTCCCTCACGAGATACGGCAGGCAGTTGTCGCGCTCGGCGGGGGTGGGGCGGTTGCCCGGGGGTGGGCACCGGTTGACGGCGGTCACGTACGCCCCGCGCAGGCGCAGACCGTCGTCGCGATGCACGGATTGCGCCTGGTTCGCGAACCCGGCCCTGTGAAGCGCCGCATACAGCCAATCGCCGGACCGATCGCCGGTGAAGATGCGCCCGGTCCGGTTGCCGCCGTGGGCGGCGGGCGCAAGGCCGACTACGATCACCCGAGCGCGCGGATCCCCGAACCCCGGCAACGGCCGGCCCCAGTAGTCCTGGCCCTGATACCGGCGCGGCGGGCTCGCCGCCGCCCGCTCGCGCCACTCGACGAGCCGCGGGCAGCGGCGGCACTCGACGATCTGGCCCGCGAGGGCGGCGAGCGAGTCGGCCACAGGGCAAGGCTACGGCCGACGCGCCACCGGGCGCCGTTACGATCGCCACCACTAGTGGAGCCCAAGCCCGCGTCTGAGTCGGAGGCGATCCTCGTCCGGTGGATGGGCATCGGGGACGCCAACTCCGCCGGCTTCGTTCATGGCGGCGTGGTCATGAAGCTCTGCGACGAGGTCGCCGGCATCGCCGCGATCCGCCACTGCCGCAGTCGCGTCGTCACCGCGGCGGTGGACCGGATGACGTTCATCCTCCCCGTCCACGTCGGGGAGCTCGTAACCTGCTCCGCGACGGTGAACGCGGCTTGGCGCACCTCAATGGAGGTCGGCGTGCGGGTTGAGGCCGAGAATCCCCGCACGGGCGAGCAGCGCCACACCTCCACCGCCTACCTGACGATGGTGGCGGTGGACGACGACGGGACGCCGATCCCGGTCCCTCCGCTTCGCGCGGAGTCGGAGCCCGAGCTGCGCCGGGAGCGCGAGGCCGAGCTTCGCCGCCGCAACCGGCTGGCCGAGCGCGAGCAGATCCTGGCGAGCCGCTCCCAGTCCGGCTAGGAGGCGGGCGCAACTCGCCGCGCGACCAGCCGGCCGACGACGAAGGTGAGCAGCCACATCAGCTGCGCCGCGAGGACGCTCGCGAACGCTATGGGTATCGACGCCAGGAATACCCCCACCACGACCAGGCTGACGGGCCCGTTCACCCGTCGTTCGTACTCCCGCGCCTCGGCGCGCAGCAGGCCGGCGCGGTAGCAGTAGACGAGCTGCGCGTAAAAGCTCCCGCTGACGAGAACCATGTTGATCGCATACAGCACCGCGGCGTCGATAGTGTCGCCGTAGTCCCCCAGGACCTGGGACGTGAACGGCACCAGCGCGATCCAAGCCAGGTAGAGAAGGTTGAGGGCCATGAGTCGCCCGTCGAATCGCTCGAGGGCGGAGAAGAACCGGTGATGTGCGAGCCAGTAGCGTCCGAGGACCGCGAAGCTGATCGCGTAGGCGAAGAAGTCGCCCCCGTTGTGGAGCAGCGTCCGCGTGAGGTCGGAGACGCCCTCGGGGATCATCAGCCCGAGGACGAGCAGCGTGATCGCGATCGCGAAGATGCCATCGCTGAAGGCCACGATGCGATTGAACTCGACCTCGGCCTCGTCACGGTGGCGGGCGCGACCACCGGTGATCGGATCGAAGCGCCGGCTGTCATCAGGCGACATACCGGCAGATACGTGGACGAGCGCCTGAACCCTGCCCGCGAGAGATCGGCCCGTGGCGCCGCGCGGCGCGCACGCCCAGGCAGCCGCTGAGGCACGATCTCGTTCGACCGCGTCGAACGCCGCATTCCGACGCCGGGCGGCCGCTAATCTGAGTCGTCCGACGGCCCCCGCGGGCGTACCCGGAGCCGCCGACGCAGCGCCATGGTGCGTGACCACTCCCAGCTCCGCAAGCTCGCCATCGTCCCCGCCTACAACGAGCAGGGGATGGTGGGACGCGTGGTGCGCGACATCCACCGGCATGCGCCGGACTTCGACGTCGTGGTGATCGATGACGGCTCGGTCGACAACACGGCGGCGGAGGCCGAGGCAAGCGGCGCCGCCGTCGTCCGCCATCCGTTCAACATCGGCATCGGCGGGGCCATGCAGTCCGGCTTCAAGTACGCGCTGCGCCACGGCTACGACGTCGCCGCGCAGGTCGACGGGGACGGCCAGCACAAGCCCGCGTACCTGCACGATCTTTTGGCGAAGCTCAAGACCACGGGCGACGAGGCGGACATGGTCTGCGGCAGCCGCTTTCGCGGCGATCCGGGCTACCGCGTCCCTATCGGCCGCCGGATCGGCAACCTCATCTTCTCGATCGTGCTGACGGCGATCACCCGGCAGCGGATCACCGATCCCACTTCCGGCTTTCGCATCACCAACCGCCGCGGGATCGAGCTCTTCGCCCGCGACTACCCGCACGACTATCCCGAGGTCGAGGCGATCCTGATGCTCCACGCGCATCGGCTGCGCATCCACGAGGTGGCGGTCCGAATGAACGCCCGCGGCTTCGGCAAGAGCTCGATCGACTATCCGCGCAGCGCCTATTACATGGCGAAGGTGCTGCTGGCCCTGTTCATCGGGCTGTCCCGGCGCCGGCCGACGCCGGCGGAAGAGCCGGCGGAGACAAGCGAGGGCGAGCCGGTTGCGCCGGGCGCGGCCGTGTCGGGCGCCCGCGGCGCGCCCCACGGAGGCTGACGTTGCTGGACGTCATCGGCGCGCTTGCCGTAGTCGGCCACCTCGATAACCGCGTGCGGATCATCGCGGTGATCGTCACGGCGATCATCCTGGGCATCGTCCTCGAGCTCGTCCGCCGCCGCCGCCTGGTCGAGCGCTACGCACTCCTCTGGATGACGGTCGCACTCGCCCTGCTGGTCCTCGCCGTCTGGAACGAGCCGCTCCGCCTCGCGTCGAGGGCGGCGGGGATCGATGTGCCCGCGAACGCGCTGTTCATCGCCGCGTTCGCGGTCGCGTTCCTCCTGCTCCTGCACTTCTCCGTCATCACCACCCGCCTGTCCGCGGAGACGAAGATCCTGGCTCAGGAGGTGGCGAGGCTCGACGCCGAGGTCCGAGCGGCGCACGAGGCGCACATGGACGGCGAGCGAGTCGTGGACGACGAGCGGGCGAGAACCCAGCCCCCGCGTCCGTCGGCAACGGGCGCGGCTGGTTTCGAGCCGGCGGCGGCGCGCCCGGACCAGTCGCACGCCGAGCGTCAGGCGCGCAGCAGCGCCAGCACCACGGACCAGTAGGCGCGAAGGGCCGCGCGCAGCAGCCGCGAGCGCCCGGCTGCGTCCAAGTACGACGATCCGAGGTCGGGCGTGAGGGAGCGAGCGAACGCCCCGGCGTCGAGCCGCCGGGTCGCCTGGATCTCGCTCCGCTCCCGAAGCAGGCGGGGGAGCCATCGCACGACGTCCAGCCACGAGAGAGCCTTCGGCCGGGCCCAGCCCCCCACGATCGAGATCGGAACCAGTGCCACCTCCGTAGCGAGCAGCGCGGGCGCCAGCAGCGCGAGCAGGGTTGCCGGGTAGGTCCGGATCAGGGTCGCCCACCGGTTGCGCTCGAGCAGGCGCCACTTAGCCGGGCCCTTCACGAACTCGTAGTCGTGGTCCGCGCGCGCCCGCGGCTCGAACCCAAGTCGGCCGCCCACCAGGCGCAGCCGCAGCGAGAGGTCGACATCCTCGTGATAGAGGAAGAACCGCTCGGCAAACCCGCCGGCGTCCTCGAACCTCGACGCGGGGATCGCGAAGCACGCGCCCGAGACGAAGCCGGGCTCGCCCTCCGGGAGAGGCTCGTCGCCTCCATGCTCGGCGGCGGGCACCAACTCGCCCGCGCCGCCTGCCCAGGCGATCCCAGTGAAGTGGATGGCGCCGCCGCGGCTGTTGATGACCCGCCCGCCCTCGGCCGTCACCAGCCCCTGCCAGGCCGCCCAGCCGCGGCCATCGGTCAGCGGAAGCTCAATCGCGTCGCGAAACCCCGGCGCGACCACGGCGTCCGGGTTCAGGAAGAGCAGGAGCTCGGCGACAGCGAGCGCCGCGCCGCGGTTACATCCGGCGGCGAATCCGAGGTTCTTGCCCACCTCGATCACGGTCGCGGCCGGGGCGGCCTCGCGAACGACGCGCGGCGTCCCATCGGCCGATCCGTTGTCGATGACGATCAGCTCGTCGTCCTCGCGAAGCTGGGCCATGAGCGCACGGAGCGTCGTCCCCACCGCGTCGCGGTGATTGTGGGCCACGATGACGACCGAGAGCGTGGGCAGCGCAGCCTTATCCCAAGGCCTCGAGGACTTTCGCCGTGTCCCCCCAAGTCTCGGCGTCGGCGATCAAGCCGTCCCGGAGCTGGTAGAGCCAGACGCTGGTGCCCTCGATCACGCCGCCGCCCTTCGTCCTGCCCCTTGTCTTCGACACCACGATCACGTGGTTGTCGTCCGCCCCGAGAACCTTGTCGGGCGTGGCCTTGAACTGGTCGAACGCCTCGCCGAGCTTGCGGAGGAAATCGCGAAAGCCGTCGGGTCCGATGTACGTGCCGCCCCACGGCACCGACTCCGGCACCCGCGTCTCAGCGTTCGGCGCGATCACTTCCACCACTCCGTCGATATCGCCACGCGCAAACGCGTCCCACGCACCCTGCACCACGTCGACGTTGTCCTTGGCCATGGTCATATCGCTTTCTTACCCTGGACCGCCCACCCTATTGCGGGAGCGCCGCGGGCGTCAACTGGGGGATGCCGCCCCCGGCCGGCCGCTGGTTAGCCCCTGAACGAAGGGGTGCGTCGAGGTCCTCGCCGAGGATAGGTTCCTCCCGTCAACCTGCATGGAAAGGAGCGCAGACGGCCGGTGAGGTAAAGAACTTCGACTCGCCCGACGAGACCCGCCCATTCGAGGGCAAGCATGCGTCTCGCTCGACTTCGGCGAGTTCGGGCAATACGCACAGCGGCACTAAGGCCTTCAGGGCACCGTGCCCGTTTTCGGCACCGCCCTTGACGGTCTAGAGGAAACGCCGCCCCGGGGGCGGCGTTTCCGGCTCGTCTGAGCCAAGCCGGCGCCCGGATTCGAACCGGGGACCCCTTCATTACGAGTGAAGTGCTCTGGCCAACTGAGCTACGCCGGCGCCGCGGCTCAGTTTAGGGTCAACCGCGCGGCTCGGACGCCCGAGGACGAGCCCGTCGGCGCCGGGGGTCGACGCCCGCGGTTCCCAGTGGATGATGATGTGCGAGGCTCGGATTGGCGAAAACGGAGCGAGAATCATCACAGGGCGCCGACGAGCGCGGGAAGCTGCTCGAGCGCTCGCATCAGCTGTCGGAACTGAACGAGTCGCTCACCGCGGTCACGGCGGAGTCGACGGGACGGCTCGTGCTGGTGAGCGGCGAGGCTGGAGTCGGGAAGACCGTCCTGTTGCGGCGATTCTGCGGTCAGGCTCCGAACTCGACGCCGATCCTGTGGGCTGCGTGCGACGGACTGCTCACGCCAGGGCCGCTCGGCCCGTTCTTCGACCTGGCCGAGGTGACCCGAGGCGAGCTGGAGGAGGTGGTGTCGAGGGGCGGCAGGCCCCACGAGGTCACCGCGGCGCTGATCCGCGAGCTGTCCGGCGGGCGTCCGACGGTCGTCGTGCTGGAGGACCTCCATTGGGCGGACGAGGCGACGCTGGACGTGCTCCGGCTCCTGGCCCGCAAGGTGGAGTCCGTTCCCGCGTTCTTCCTCGCGAGCTACCGGGACGACCAGCTCGACCGGACCCATCCGCTCACCCTGGTTCTGGGCGAGCTCGCTACGGCCACCGCGGTCACTCGTCTGGAGATCCCGCCGCTCTCCCCAGGTGCGGTCGCCGAGCTCGCGGCGCCGCATGGGATCGACGCCGAAAACCTCTACCGGCAGACGAGCGGCAACTCCTTCTTCGTCGCCGAGGTGCTCGCCGCTGGGACCGGCGACATCCCGCGCACCGTTCGAGAGGCGGTCCTCGCGCGGGTGGCCAGGCTTTCGGACCCCGCCAGAAGGCTTCTGGAGGCGATCGCGGTCGCGACGCCCCAGGCCGAGATCCGGCTCCTTGAAGCGCTCGCCCCCGCCGAGCTCGATCGACTGGAGGAATGCATGGGCTCGGGGATGGTCGCATCGGCACGGCACGGTGTCTCCTTCAGGCACGAGCTCGCTCGACTGGCCGTGGAGGAGTCGATCTCGCCCGACCGGCGTCTTTGGCTTCATCGCCGTGCGGCCGAGGCGCTCGCCGCAACCCTCGGCGCCACGCCCGACCTCGCCCGGCTCGCCCACCACGCCGAGGCGGCCGGCGACGGGGAAGCCGTCTTGAGATTCGCGCCGTCGGCGGCGGCACGCGCGGCCTCGCTTGGCGCCCACCGCGAGGCTGCCGCGCAATACGCACGCGCTCTTCGCTTCGCCGATGCGCTTTCACCGCAGGAGCGGGCTGAGCTGCTGGAGAAGCGAGCGTATGAGTGCTACGTCACCGGCGGGCTCGAGGAGGCGATCGGGGCACAGAACCAGGCGCTCGAGATTCGCCGGCAGCTCGACGATCGGCGGGCCGAGGGCGACTGCCTGCGCTCGCTGTCGCGCCTCTACCGCTTCCTCGGCCGCACGCGGGAGGCTGCCGACGTCGGGCGCGAGGCGATTGCCCGCCTGGAGCGATTGCCACCCAGCCGTGAGCTTGCGCTGGCGTACGTCAACCTCGGTCATCTGTATGCGGTGGCGGAGGACGTCGATGAGTCGATGGCCTGGAGCTCGAAGGCGCTTGCGCTCGGTGAGGAGCTGGGCGATCCGGAGGTCATCGCGTACGCGTTGACGAACATCGGCGCGAACGAGGTGCAGACCGACTCCCCGGAAGCACCGGCCAGGCTCGAGCAGAGCCTCGAGCTCGCGCTGCGGGCGGGGCTCGACGAGAACGCCGGCCGGGCCTATCTCAACCTGGTCTGGTGGCCGGTACGGCAGCGCCGCTACGACCTCGTCGAGCGCTACATCCAACCCGGAATCGAGTACTGCGCCGAGCACGGCATGGATCTCTGGCGCTTGTTCTTCATCCCGTGCCGCGCTCGGCTCGAGCTCGACCGCGGGCAATGGGAGGGGGCCGCGGAATCCGCCGCGAGCGTCCTGCGGGACCCGCGCGTATGGCCGGTCCCGCGGGTGTTCGCGCTGACGGTCCTCGGGCTGGTCCGGGCCAGGCGCGGAGATCCCGGCTTCTGGCCGTTGCTCGACGAGGCGTTCGAGCTGGCCGAGCCGACTGGGGAGCTACAGCGGATCGGCCCGGTGGCCGCGGCAAGGACGGAGGCGGCGTGGCTCGAGGGCCGGCAGGAAGCGGTCGCCGTCGCATCCGAGGCCGGATTGGAGCTGGCGATCCGGCGTCGCGCGTCGTGGACCATCGGCGAGCTCGCCTGCTGGCGGCGCCGGGCCGGGATCGAGGAGGACGTCGAGGGCCCCGTGGCGGAGCCCTACGCGGCCGAGCTCGCCGGCGACCCGGCGCGGGCGGCAGAGCTGTGGGGAGAACTCGGCTGCCCCTACGACGCCGCCCTCGCGCTGGCGGGCGCGGATGACGAAGAGCTCCAGCGGCGCGCGCTCGACGAGCTTCGGCGACTCGGCGCCCAGCCCGCGGCGGCGATCGTCGCCCGCCGCCTTCGCGAGCGGGGAGCGCGCGGGGTCCCGCGTGGCCCCCGGGCCCAGACCAGGGAGAACCCCGCCGGGCTGACCGCGCGCGAGGTCGAGGTGCTGGAGCTGGTCGCGCACGGACTGCGGAACGCCGACATCGCCCAGCGCCTGTTCCTGTCGGAGAAGACGGTCGGCCACCACGTCTCGGCGATTCTGCGCAAGCTCGACGTCCAGACGCGCGGGGAGGCGAGCGCCGAGGCTCAAAGGCTCGGCCTCGCCGGCCAAGATCGGTAGGTCAAAGGCCAAACATAGGGAGCTCTCCCGATGCGAAGCGGCGGTGAGGAGGCGAGGATCGCTCGCGGACTCGAACGCAACCCAAGGAGGGTCAAGTGAGCCACCTGATATACGAGCTCGGCCAGGCCCGAATCGCCGACATTCACCGTGACGCCGAGCGCCGCCGCCGCGCCAGGCTTGCCCATGTTCATGTGAGAAGGCGGAGGCGGCACCTCTCGCTGCGATCGCTTTTCTCGCCGCGGCGCACCGTCGGCCGGCGTGCCCCCGTCCCGGCGTCTACCCCCGGGTCAAGCGCCTAGATCCACTACGCCAAGGGTGGCGCCGACTCGGCGCCACCCTTCTACGCCGCGGCCTCCGCAAGCCGGTAGCCGACGCCGCGGACCGTCAGCACCAGCTCGGGCTCCTGGGGATCGCGCTCGATCTTCTGGCGCAGGTTCGAGATGTGGACGTCGCAGGCGCGCACGTCGCCGGAGAACTCCGACTGCCACAGCTCCTCCATGATCTCCAGGCGGCTGAAGACCTGGCCAGGGCGCTCCGCCAGCAGTCGCAGGACCTGGAACTCCGAGCGGGTGAGATTGACCGGATCGCCGCGCACGGTCACCAGGTGGCGCGCCAGGTCGATCTTCACCGGGCCCGCGTCGATCGTCTTCCCCTCGGTCGCCGACGAGCTGCGGTCCAACTCGCGCCGCCGAAGCTGTGCGCGGACACGACCAAGAAGCTCACGAATCGAGAACGGCTTCGTCACGTAGTCGTCGGCCCCCACCTCGAGCCCGACCACCTTGTCGACCTCGGCGTCCTTCGCGGTCAGGAGAATGATCGGGACCGGGCTCCGCGCCCGCACGTCGCGGCAGATGTCGAGGCCGCTGCGCCCAGGCATCATGATGTCCAGGATCAGGAGGTCGAAGCTCGGTGATCCGTCGCCGATCTTGTGGTCCGCGTCGCTCCCGTCCTCGGCGAGCGTGATGTCGAAGCCCTCCTGCTGAAGCGCGTAGCCAACCGCGTCGCGGACCGAGGGCTCGTCGTCGGCGATGAGGATCCTCCCGTCCGCCATCGTCACGCGACGGGACTCGGGGCCTTGGCCGCCGCGGGAAGGCGGACCCAGAAGGTGGTACCGACACCGACCTCGGATTCCACGCCGATCTGCCCGCCCATCACGTCGACCATGCGCTTGGCAATCGAGAGCCCAAGGCCGAAGCCCTCCTGCTCCAGGGCTCCCGAGCCACGGTAGAAGCGCTCGAACACCCGCTCGACCTCCTCGGGGGCGATACCGGTGCCAGTGTCCTCGACCTGGATCAAAACCTCTCCGTCCGCTTCCCGGTGCGCGCGAAGCGTAACGGCGCCGGGCGCAGGAGTGTTCTTGAACGCGTTCGTGAGCAGGCCGATCAGCACCTGGCGCAGCAGCACCGCATCGCCCGCCGCCGCCACGCCGTCGTCGATATCCACGCTCACGTCGATCCCCTCGGGCGGTGCCACCGCTCGTGCGGCCTCCTCGATCACGGCCGAGATGTCGATCACGTCGCTGGACTCGCGGCCGACCGCGTCGATCCGCGCCAGAGTGAGGAGCGCGTCGGTGAGCCGGCTGACGCGCTCGGCGTCCTCCGAGAGGCGGTTGAGGAAGTGCTCGCGCGCCTCCGGGTCGTCCTTGGCACCCGCGCCCAGCACCTCGATCGCCCCGGAGATCCCGGCGATCGGATTGCGGAGCTCGTGCGCGGCGTTGGAGACGAACTCGCGCTCGGCGACCTCCCGCCGCAGCGCGTCGGTCCGGTCGCGCGTGACCGCGAGAACGGCGTTCTCCGCCGTGAGCTTCCGGGCCCCGACCGCGTACACGCGATCACCCACGCGGATCCCGTCGCGCTCGGCCGCGCCGCGCTCCTGCGCCCAGATCAACGAGGGGCGCATGATCTCGCTGACCTTGCGGTCCGGCTCGATCAGAGGCTCCGCGGCCGGGTTGGAGAACCGGACCTCGCCGTCCGGTCCGACCACCATCACGCCATCCGTCAGGGCGTCGAAGATCGCCGCGAGGCGGTCGCGCTCTGACGAGAGCGCGCCGAACGTCTCACGCAGCGCGATCCGCATGGTCTCCAGCGCCCGGCCGAGGTCGGTGATCTCGTCGCGCCCTCCCAGTCCCTCGAGTGGCTCGTCGAGCTCGCCCTCCGTGATGCGTCCCGCGCTTCGGGCGAGTCGCTTGACGCGGACGGTGATGGCGGTCGCGATCAAGAATCCGATCACGATCGCGATCACGACCGCCACGATCGCAGCAGTGAGCCGGTCACCGCCCAGGGAGGCGATGGCCTTCGCAAGCGCCTGCGGTTGATCGGCTCGCACGAGCAGGGCGCCGGCGAGCCGCCCGTGCCGGAAGATCGGTGTCGCGACCAGCGTCGCCCGGTTCGGCAGCCGACGAACGGTTCGCGACCCTTGGAGGGCCATCGTGAGCGCCTCCGCGCGGTCCTCAACGTCGCTCAGCGGCGCGCCGCGCGAATGCCAGGAGGTGAGAAGCTGGCGGTGACTGCCAAAGACCCAGGCCGAGAAGCCCGGGTCGTTGATCGTCGCGAACTGCTTCTGCGCGTCCTTGGGTGCGTGGCTCGCGAGTCGGTCCGCAAGGCTCACGGCGCGGCCTACCGTGATGTCCGCCGCGCGCTGGCTGGCGGCTTCGTCGCTCGACCCCGTCAGCAGCAGATACGAGAGCCCAGCCGTGATCAGGGCCACCGCCGCGAACGCGAAGGTGAGGTACATGCGGACGCCGAACGGGCGCTTGGACCCGGATCCGGCCGAATCCCCGATCGCCATGCGCGGAAAGTGTAAGAGTCGGCTCTAGCTGCGGCTCCGGCGATCGGACAGCAGCGACTCGAGGCGGTAGACGAGCGCCTCCAGGGCGAGCTCCTCGCCGACGTTCACCAGAAGGCGGCGCCGCGTCTCCATCACCAGCTCGGCGCCGCGGCGCGCGGCGCGCGCGTCGAGCTCCCTGGCCTGCGCTCGCAGCTCGGATGTGCGGTCAGTGTTCAAAACGAGCTCCTCGGCGCCGTCGGCGACCGCGGCCAGGTCGCGGAGGTGAGCTGCGAGGAGGCCGAGCCCGGCGTCGAGCGCCTCGGTGCGGGCGCGCCGCGCCGCGCGCCTTCCCGCCTCCTCGGCTTCGCGCGCTGCGCGCCGACCCTCCCTTCCGG
>JBKPHA010000043.1:0-91592 GCA_046729615.1 Actinomycetota bacterium | reverse complement strand
GGGGTGTGATCGGTTTGGTTTGGCACGAGTCCCTGCGCGCTCAGCTTGCCCTTCGAAAGCTGCAGCTGGATCGTGCACAGGCCCTTCTGGCCGATCACCGTGCAAACCGTCCGGCTGATGCCGGTGTCATCGGCGGTGATCCTGGAGCCGCCGCCGAAGCGGTCGCCTTGGTGCGGCGGGTGATCCGGGCTGAAGCCGATGTCTTCTTTGCCGTGCCGACGAGATGCAGGGTGTTCGGTGGGCCCTGCGCCGATCCCGAGCCAGCCATGATCGCCGCGGCGACGATGACCCAGTCCTACGCCGTGGGAGGCTGTGCCAGCCAGTCGCTGAAACGGATCTCGCCGAGGTGGACCGCGTTCGTCGGCAGCAGGCTGCGCTCTTGCAGCTCGGCGCCGAAGTACTGCGCCTTCGGGTCGGCGACCACCGTGCGCGGATCGCCCTTCGCCTTGAGGCCCTGGCGGACGAACTGATCGAAGGGGAACTCCTCGGGACCTGCAATCTCAATGACGCCATCAGCGGGCGCCCTCAGGCTGATCTCGCACACCGCAGCGGCGACGTCGTCGGCTGCGATCGGCTGGATCCGCGCGTCCGGCAGCCGAACCGTGTCACCGTCCGTGGCCTCATCCGCGATCCTCACTGCGAACTCGAAGAACTGGGTCGCATGGACGATTGAGAAGGGGATCGAGGAATCCCCGATCAGCTTCTCCTGGGCGATCTTGGCCCGGAGGTAGCCGCTCTCGCTCAGGCGCTCGGCGCCGACAACGGACAGGGCGACGTGGTGGCGAACACCGGCGTCGGCCTCGGCCGCCAGCAGGTTGGTGGTGGAGGTTGTGAAGAAGTCCATCACCGCCTCGTCCTCGAAGGACGGAGAGTTCGAGACGTCGATCACCACCGAGGCGCCCACCAGCACCTCGGCGAGCCCGTCGCCGGTGAGCGTGTTGACGCCCGAGTCGGGTGACGCGGCGATGGCCTCATGGTCCTCCTCCTTGAGGCAGGTCACGACCTTCGAACCGATCAGGCCGGTCCCGCCGATGACAACGATCTTCATGATGTTCCTTTCCCTGCTTGGTTCGACTGGCGCCGCTCGGCAGGGTCGGTACTGCGCTAGTAGAGGCCAAGCACTCGTTCGACCTCGGCCAGGGCCTTTCTCAGGCTGCGCACGTCGATCCTCAGCGGGGTACCGTCCTGGCGGGGGTCGATCCGCAGGATCAGGGAGCCGTCACGGGGGTGGTAGTGGGTGTAGGCGATCTGCTCGCCGTCGCGCCAGAGCTCGACGACGCCATCCGATGCTTCCTGCGCGCCGGTGGTGTGGACCTCTATCTCATGCATTGCTGATCTCCAGACTGGTCGTGGCGGCCCTCCGGCCAGCGCAGTGAGGCGCTCGCCGGATTCGGGAGTCCGCCTAGTATCTCGCGTCGCTTGCTCGAATAGCGACGTCTGCCTGCTCACGTCACTCGTGCCGCCAAGGCCGGGCGTTCCAAAGATCGCAGACGAAGTGCTCGAGCCCACGGAGCCGCTCGGATACGGCCGGAGCGACCTCGCCCTGATGACTATGCTGCGGGCGCCCAGCCAAGACCTATCGATAGGGGAGGAGCCGATGGCCGGAATCTCCGAGCGGGAAGCACGGCAGGTCGAGAAGGCGAATAACTCGGGACACACGCACATCGTCTTGATCCACGGACTCTGGGTGCTGCCAAGCAGCTGGAACAACTGGATCGAGTACTTCGAGCAGAACGGCTACGCCGGTGTGGCGCCCGACTGGCCGGATGACCCGGAGACGGTCGAGCAGGCGCGTGCCGACCCCGACGTGTTGGCGAAGAAGACGCTCAAGCAGATCGCCGACCACACGGAAGACGTGATCGGCCAGCTGAGCAAGAAGCCGGCCGTGATGGGGCACTCGACAGGGGGTCTCCTCGCGCAGATGATCGCGGACAGGGGGCTCTCCGCTGCGACCGTGGCCATCGATCCGGGTCCGTTTCGGGGCGTTTTGCCGCTTCCGGTCTCCACGCTGCGCTCGTCCGCGCCCGTGCTCAAGAACCCTCTCAACCGCGGGCGCGCGATCGCGCTGACCCTTGAGCAGTTCAAGTACGCCTGGGCGAACGCGCTCGACGACGACGAGGCGAAGCGGCTATACGACACCTACCACGTGGCCGCGCCCGGCTCGGCATTGATGCAGATGGCGAACGCCAACTTGAACCCGTGGACAGAAGCCAAGCTCGACCCGACCAACCCGGATCGCGGTCCGCTGCTGATCATCGACGGCGAGAAAGACCACATCGTTCCGTGGGCGATCGCCAACGCCGCCTACAAGCGGCAAAAGCACAACAGCGCAGTCACTGAGATCAAGCAACTCCCGAACCGCGGTCACGCCCTGACCATCGACTCGGGCTGGCCGGAGGTGGCCGAGACCGCGCTCGACTTCGTCAAGCGCTTCACCTGAGGCCGAGACGGCCAAGCGCGTGGCGCACATCGGCGGGGCCGACGGTCCTCATCGAGGCCGGCGGATATCGGGCGCACGTTCCGCTGGCTTCCGATCGGTGAGGCGACCGAGGTTCCGGACTAGGCGCGGCGCTTCTCGATCACGCCTATCCGCAAGAAGGCTAGAGGCGGCGCGGCAACCGCCACAGGCCGACAAGCTGGCCGCGCTCGAATCCCTGTGAAGGCGCTGGCGGACCGGGATGATCTCGGCGGTTCTGGGTGAGCAGTCGCAGGGCGGTGGTCGCATGCCACGGGCACGCGCGCCCGTTCCGGCGCCTCGGCGTCGCGATCCCGTACTTCAAGCTGTTGGCGACCTGGGCCGAGCGCTTCTTCATCTTCGTCTTCCCCTTCCCTGGGGTCGCGTCCGTTCGGCGCGTGTTCCCCGCTTGCCGGATCACGGACGGGGCGCGCCTATACCCGATCCGGGGGAGTCAAGAACTCGCCGGAGCAGGGGCCACTGCGACATCGGCGACTCCCGCAGCCCGGCGGCTTCGGGGACGGCGGTCCGTCGAGAGTGCGCATCTGGTTTCAAGCGGGTGACCGCGCCCGCAGATCGGGCAGGGCGGCGGCTCGGCCGCTTCGGGCACCGCCAGCATCTCCACGAACTCACGTGCTTCCTGATCGGTCATCCCATTAGGCCCTACGCGAGCTCGAGGCGGTCGTCCTGGTTGGGAAGCCGGCCGGGCCGCGGGTTAGTAAACGCCGCCCGCGCCACCACCGCCGCCCGAGGCGACGAGGCCGATCACGACGATCGCCGCGACCACCATGAGAACTCCGATTGCGATCCAGGCGTTTCGGCTGAGCGTCATTTGCTTTCTCCTTTCGTCGGAAGGGTCGTTCATAGATGAGGACGCCGCGGAGCCTGATTTCTTCCGCGGGGCCGGGGATTGCGGCCTGCATCCGGGCGCCTCCGCGCCTGCCGGGGAGCCTCAACCGATGGACCGTCGGTCAGATCCTGCGGATCGCGGCGAGAGTCTCCGCGGGCGTCGCGTTGTCGCTCGCATCCTCGGATAGGTGCGACCACGTGATCGAGCCGTCCGGACGAACGAGCATCGCGCCGCCGAAAGTGCGCCGCGTGGCGGGGAGTGGCCCGGCCCGATCAGCACGCTCGTAAAAGCGGGCGGCGAGCTCGACGTTCTGCGGCGACATCAACTTTCGGAGTATCGCGTGAGGAACGCGCCTTTTCATCACAGTGTCATCCCGTGGGACAACGGCGGGACAATGAGCCGTTGATTCAGCGCCCCGAGACGACCCGAGACGACCGCACACTCGGCTTAGGACAGCGAAACTTCGCTTTGTAAAGCCATGCACCGGGCATTTCGAATCCCGGTAGCGGTGCCCTCGACGAGAGCCCCGCAAACGCAGAGTCTTCTTGTGTCGACCGGATATGTGCCTCAGGTCCCGGCTCGGGACCTTTGGCGAACGGGTCGTAGTTTGGCTGGCGACGCCGCTGGCGGTCCCGGTCGCTATCCGGACGGGCCGCTACCGGCGCTTGCGCAGCTCGACGCGCCTCACCCTCGAGTTGGGAGCACCGTTCCTGGGCCTATAGGTGACGTGGATTCGGACGCGGATCTCGCCCTCTCGGTTGAGCGCCCGCCTCGCCCGGCACCGGGGGCGAATCGGGAGGCTCACGGTGCCCGCCGTCTCGGCGCGCTTGCTGGCCGTCCTGATCAGCTTCCCCCGAACCCGGAGGTTGCCGGGACCCGGGACCTTCACCGCGAGGCTGGCGGTCCCCCGCCTGCGGTCGCGCTTCAGCTCATCGAACCGGAACAGGTTGCGGACGCAAGGCACGCCGTCGGGTTCACCGAAGCACTGGATTCGGTTCGCAACAGCATCCGCGACGTAGATCGCGCCGCTGGGGTCGGCCGCGACGGCCGAGGAGGAGATGAATCCACCGGCCCCGGCGTGCCTCCGGCCGCGCCTGCAACCTGTCGCCGTGGTGCAGACCTCGAATCCCTTCCCGCCGCCGGGGACGACAGCGAGGCCGAAGGCGCGCGTGAAGGCGCCGGCGGCGGTGAACTGGCTCACCCGGCTGTTGTTGGAGTCGGCGACGTAGACGTCTCCGGCCGCATCGACACCGAGGCCCAACATGAGGCTCAACTGCCCGGCGCCGCCGCCCGCGATGCCCGCGCTGCAGCCCGTGGCCCGGGTGCACATCTCGAATCCCTTCCCACCGTCGGGTCTGACGTTGAAGCCCCAGGCCCGAACGAACGCGCCCGCCGTCGTGAACTGGCTGACACGGAAGTTGAGGTCGGCAACGTAGAGGTTTCCCGCGCCGTCGGTGGCGACGCCGTCGGGGACCCTCAGCGCACCGGCCCGGCCTCCGGGCTCGCCCGGTCTACACCCGGTGTCGGTGGTGCAAAGCTCGAAGCCCTTTGTGCCCCCGGGCCGGACGTTGAGGCCCCAGGCGCGAACGAACGCGCCCTCGGTGGTGAACTGGTTCACGCGATTGTTGCCTTCATCGGTCACGTAGATGCTGCCTGCTCCGTCGCTGGCGACGTAGGCGGGACGGTCCAGCTGCCCGGCGCGGCCGCCGGCGACGCCCCGCTTGCAGCCCGTGACCGGTGTGCAGATCTCAAACCGCCGGCCGCCGCCTGGGACGACATCGAAGCCGAAGGCGCGCACGAAGGCGCCCTCGGTGGTGAACTGGCTGACGCGGTTGTTGAGTGGGTCGGTGACGTACAGGTTTTCGTTGTCGTCGACCGCGACGCCACCGGGGAAGCCCAGTTGGCCGGCGTGACCACCGGCCTCGCCCGGCCTGCAGCCGGTCGCCTTGGTGCAGACCTCGAACCCCTTGCCGCCGCCGGGTCTGACGTTGAAGCCCCAGGCCCGCACGAACGCGCCCGCCGTCGTGAATTCGCTCACTCGCTGGTTCACGTGCTCGCTGACGTAGATGCCTCCGGCGCCATCGACCGCCGCACCAAGCGGCACGCCGAGCTTTCCGGCGCCGCCACCGCTCCCGCCGATCACGGCTACCGGCTCGAGCGCCCCGGCGGATGCCGGCAGCGCCAGGGCGAGCGCAACGGCCACAACGAGGGTCGCAGTCGTAGCGCCCACTTTGCCGGCGCGAGCGTTGTTCATCGAGCCTTCGGATGCCATTCCCATGACTGTTACGAGCCTCGTGGCGGGGCGGGTCCGCCCTCAGGGCGCTATCGATCTTCTCGATGCAAATGCCGATGCGGATGGCTCGTCTCGTCCAAGGCGGGCGTGTGTCGATCGAAGCCGGACACGCTCGCGTCCGCGCGTGAGCAGGAGCGCCAAAGCGGAGAAGCCCGGACGGGGATGCCGTTGCGCGATTGCGTCCCGGCCACCTGGTGACGTCCTGGCTGAGGACCAGGAGAACCAGGTGGAATTTGATAGAGAGACGACGATCTCCAGTGCGATCCCGACCGCCAGGCCAGGTCCGCACGTGTCCAGCGAACCGGGTCGCCCGATCAAGAGGAGGATGAGGCTTGCAGCGCATCGCGACGTGCCTGATGTTCGTCGGCGACCAGTGCGGGAAGGCCGAGGAGGCGATGGAGCTCTACGTCTCCGCGTTCGAGGACGGCCGTGTCCTCGAGGTCGAACCCTTCGGCGCCGACGAGGAGGAGAGCGGTCTCAAGCGGGCGAGGTTCACGCTCGCCGGACGCGACTTCATCGCCATGGACAGCGGGAGACAGCATCCCTTCACCTTCACGCCGGCGATGTCGCTGCTCGTCGACTTCGACAGCGCGGAGCAGCTCGATCGGACCTTCGAGAGGCTCTCCGAGGACGGGACCACCCTCATGCCTCTGCAGGCGTATGACTTCAGCCCGAAGTTCGCCTGGCTCAACGATCGTTACGGCGTCTCCTGGCAGCTGAACCTGGTGAGCGGCGATTGAGCGCCTCCATCGTCGCCGCGGGCCGCAGCCGTCGGCCTTTACCGATAGCGCGGCCAGGAGTAACGTCAGTGCAGTTCGAAGGAAGGAGGGGCGATGCCGCACTTCAGCGAAAGCATTGACATCGCGCGGCCGCCTGAGGCGGTCTGGCGTGCGCTCGCGACTCCGGAGCGGTGGTTCGATGGTTACCTCGAGACCCGCTCGCGCTCGCCGGAATATCCCGGGCCGCAGACGCGGGACGCGCACTTGTTCCGCACGCGCATCAAGGAGGAGGTGGAGGCGCAGGTCACCCGCTCGGAGGCGCCGACGGTGCTTGAGGAGGATCAGGAGGGAAGGACCTTCTCCCGCCACCTGCGCTACAGCCTGGAGAGCTCCAACGGCGGAACCCGTCTCCGCGTGGACGATGACGTCGAGTTCAAGGGGCTCGGCAAGCTCGCGGCGCCGATCGCGGCGCGCGATATCAAAAAGCGCTGGGAGACCTCGCTTGAGACCCTGAAGGCCGCCGCGGAGCGGCAAGAGCAGGCCAGCGCTGGGGCGCCCGCACGACGGGCACCGTAGTCACACGGAGCATCGCACGAAGAGAGCCCCGACCCGCTGTGGCGGGGCTCTCTGAGTCGGCGCGACGAGGGTGCTGAGCGCTGCCTCGACTTGCGCCCGCGCTCGATCCCGCCAGAGCGATGTAGGCCTCTTCGCCTCGACGCGAGCGCGGATCACGCGGCGTGCGCTGCCACCGCGGCGCTGGCACGGGCTGGCGGTCGAGCGCGCACCGAAACGAAGAAGGGTGCCGATTAGCAGGGAAAGTGCCGCACGGCCGTAGACAGCGGAAGCCGCCGAATCGGATTCTCAGTCCGGAAACCCAGGTTCGAGTCCCGGTAGCGGTGCTTTACCGGCGCAGGGACTGAATCAGCCGGGTGAAAGCTGGCCCTCGACGCGGACCTCGACTTCGTCCGCGACCTTCAGGGCTCCGAACAGCGCCGAATAGGGCTTGATGCGCCAGTCGGTCTGCCTCACCGTGGTGGCTCCGGCGACCTTCTCATCCTGGCCGATGGTCAGCTCGAGCTCGACCGGGTGGCTGACGCCGGCCAGCTCGAGCTCGCCACTCACCCGCGACCGCCCACCTTCCCGGGGGTCGACCTCGCTGGAGCGGAACTCGATCGCCGCCCCCTTCAGCACCTGCTCGTCGATCGTCTTCTCGATCTCGGCCTTGTCGTCGTCCCCCAGCGGCTGAACTCCACCGGAGCCCTCTCGGACGCGAAGCGAGCGCGCGTCGGCCTTCACACGGAGCCCGCTCGGCATCGAGTCCTCGTCGAGCTCGAGCGTCGCCTCCCACGCCGTGACCTCGATTGTGAGGTCGTGGCCCACCTTGGCGGCCGCCCCCTGCCGGCGCGTCTCCACCCAGAGGGTGGCGTTGTCCGGTCCCAGCTCGTAGGTGCCGGCCCGAGGTGACACGGATCGCAAACCTACCGTCTGGAAGACTTGCGATCCCGGACCAGATGAGGAGGAGCGATGGAGTTCGACAACTCGTTCACGGTCGAAAAGCCAATCGATCAGGTCTGGAGCACGCTGCTCGACCTCGAGCGAGTGGTGCCGTGCGTTCCCGATTCCAGGGTGATCGAGAAGACGGGCGAGGACAGTGTGAAGGCCGAGGTCAAGATCAGGCTGGGGTCGATGGCGATGACGTACACCGGACCCGCCGAGATTGTCGAGCGGGACGATGCGGCCCATCGCGCGGTGCTCACCGCCAGGGCCCGGGAGGCGGGCGGGCAAGGGAACGCCGATGCGCGGGTCGAGGTTCGACTGGCTGAGGCCGGCGCCGGCACCGAGGCGAGTATCCACTCCGAGGTGGCTGTAACCGGCAAGGCCGCGCAGATGGGCGAGGGCGTGATCGCCGGTGTGACCGAGGGAATGATCGCGGCCTTCGCGGAGAACCTGGCCAAGCTCTGATTCCGGCCAAAAATTCGCCTGGACGCCGGGCGGGATGCATTATTGTCGAGGCAACGACCGGAGGATGGTGCAGGCGACGGAAGCCCGCTGAGGACTGGAGCCAATGGGGATTCTGATCAGCGCGGACACGGCTCCCTGGTACATCGGGCTGGGGCTTGGGGCCGTTGTCGTGACCGTAGCGGTGATCATCGTCGTGACGATCCTGCTCCTGGCGTCGCGGATCGACGCCCAGGCCCGCACCGCGGTGGGGGCGGTCGACAAGATCCGTTCGCAGACCGACGAGCTGAACGGCGGCACCGCTCACATCAACGACTCCGGAGTGAGGATCCTTCAGGCGGCACGGGCCCTGCGAAAGGCCGCGGTCGGGCGATGACGGTGCTCCTGCCGATCGCACTGGCCGACGCGGAGCGCACGCTCTGGTACGTGTCCCTCGGGTTCGGCTTGGTGGTGGCTCTGGTCGTCGCAGCCATGCTCCTGCTGTTGCTGCGATACCTCGGCAGCATCAGGCATAGCGTCGACGGCCTGCTCGAGAACGCGGGGAAGGTTGCCGGCAACACGGCGAACATCCCGGACCTCGAGTCCACCGCGCCCGTCCTGGACCAGATCGCGGCGGAGGGCGTGGTGCAGGACGGCTACATGAACGCCCTCTCACAGGGCTACGTGGAGGAGGCGAAGTGAGCACCTCTCTTCTCATCGTGCTGAGCGTCGCCGAGGCCGTCCTCGTCATCGTCGTGCTGGCGCTCGCCCTGATCGAGATCCGGCGGCGGCTCAACGGGATCGCCGAGGGTCTCCGGACGCTGGGATCGGCGCTCACCACGGTGGAGACCGAGCACCTGCGCCCGCTCCGCCCCGCCGTAGTGGCGATCAACGACCAGTTCTCGCGAATCATCGCCCTGATGCCGGGCGTTGCCGACAAGGCCGCGATCGTCGCGGCGCATGCGAGGAAACGATGACCGGCCTGTGGATCGGCGCCATCGTCCTCCTCGTGGTGATCCTCCCGGTCGTCGTGATCCTGCTCCGCGGCGTGCTGAACGCCGCCAGGACGGTCACGCGCACAGTAGAGGCGCTGGTTCCCGTTGCGCAGGCGGCATCTGAGGATCTCGACGCGGTCGAGCTGTTGACGACGACGCAGGCCCAGGTGAGCCAGACCGTACAGGTGGTCGCTGGCTACGGCGGCTCCCTGGACGTCATCCTCGAGGACTCCAAGGGGTAGGCATGGAGGCAGCGGCGATAGTCCTGATCGGAGCCATCGTGCTGATCATCGCCGCACTCGTCGTCTACCTCGTCGCTGTGATCCTGGAACTGAGGAAGATCACCGCGGGTCTCGACACGGTCATCGCGGCGGTGGGGGAGATCGTGTCGAAGAGTGAGCCGGTGAACGGCGTCGTCGAGTCCATCAATGCCGACCTGGACGCCGGCACCGAGCTGCTCGAAGGCCTCCTCCTGAAGAAGGCCGGCCTCGACGACGGACCCGGACTGGTCGAGTCGTTGTACCCCGGCGCGGGCGCCGCGATGCTCGTCCGCCAGGGACGCACCGGGAAGGTGAAGAACATCGACGAGGTGTACACGCGAGGTGCGGTGCAGCTCGCTCGGCTCGGCCGGGAGAGCCCGCTCGGCGCGGGAGCCGAGCCCGGCGCCGCGCTGAGGGACGCGGTCTACTCGAGCGCTTCGGCTCGCTCGCTTTACTCTAACCCCGCCGGCCCCAAGCCCGGCGCAGACACCAGGCCGAGCTCTCCGACGATCGGCGTCGGCGCGCCTGCGGTGTACGAACCGGAGAAGGACGAAATGGGTGAGGGCGAGCCCAAGCCTGGCGGCGACTAGGAGGACGACGACCTGCAGACCCCAGCGCCATTCGAGTACGAGCGGGCGACCAGCGTGGAGGACGCGATCGCACGGCTCGAGGAGCACGGCCCCGACGCCCGCATCATTGCCGGCGGTCACAGCCTGCTGCCGATGATGAAGCTGCGGCTCGCGAACCCCGAGTACCTGGTCGACATCAACGATCTCGACCAGCTCTCCTACATCCGAGACGAGAACGGGGAGGTCCGGATCGGTGCGCTGACGCGCCACCGCGAGCTGCTGGAATCGGAGCTCCTGTCGCGGCACTTTCCGGTCTTCGCCGACGCCGAGCGCGTGATCGCAGACCCACCGGTCCGCAACCGCGGCACGATCGGCGGCTCATTGGCGCAGGCCGACGCGGCCGAGGACCTCTCGGCCGTCTGCTCGGCGCTCAAGGCGACTGCAGTGATCGCGGGCAGCGGCGGCGAGCGCGTCGTCGCGATGGATGACTTCCATGTCGGCCCCTATACGACGGCGATCGGCGACGGCGAGATGCTCGTCGAGGTCCGCGTTCCCGTTCGCCCCGGGGGCGGGAGCGCGCACGAGAAGGTGGAGCGGCGCGCCGGCGACTGGGCGATCGCCGCCGCATCGGCGGCGGTGTGGGTGGATGGCGGCACGATCGCCGACGCTGGCCTGGCGCTCGGCGCGGTAGGGCCCACCACGGTCCACGTCTCTCGCGCCGAGGATCTCCTGCGCGGGAAGACTCCATCGGACGACCTCTTCAGCGAAGCTGGGGCGATCGCCGCAGAGGACTGCTCGCCGAGCGCCGACGGGCGTGGGCCGGTCGACTACAAGCGCCACCTCGCCGGTGAGCTCTCTCGCCGCGCGCTCGGACGCGCCGCGGAACGAGCGCGCGTCAGGAGGCCTGAATGGAGGTGACGCTCACGGTCAACGGGGAGGAGGTCACGCGGGACGTCGAGCCTCGGCTGCTGCTGGTCCACTTCCTCCGCGAAACGCTCGGCCTCACCGGCACCCACTGGGGCTGCGACACCTCCAATTGCGGCGCGTGCGTGGTCCTGATGGACGGCGAACCCGTCAAGTCGTGCACGGTGCTCACCGCCATGGCGGCCGGCCACGAGATCCGGACGATCGAGTCGATGGAGGTGAACGGCGTCCTCGACGCGGTCCAGCAAGGCTTCCACGAGGAGCACGGCCTGCAGTGTGGGTTCTGCACGCCCGGGATGATCATGACCACGCGGGCGCTGCTCGACTCGAACCCCGATCCCACCGAGGAGGAGATCCGGACGGCGATCTCGGGCGCGATCTGCCGGTGCACCGGGTACGCGAATATCGTCCGGGCGGTGCGCTGGGCGGCCGACCACGAGGCAGCCGAATCGCAAAGGAGATGAGAGTTGGCTACGACCGCGACTGAAGAGACCCCGATCGGCTACGGGCGCATGAAGCGCAAGGAGGACGCGCGCTTCATTCGGGGCCAGGGCAAGTATCTCGACGACATCGTCCTGCCCGGAATGCTCCACGGCGCCGTCCTGCGCAGCCCGTACGCGCACGCGCGAATCGTCTCGATCGACACGTCGGCGGCGCTCGCTCACCCCAAGGTGCATCGGGTCATCACCGCCAAGGACCTGGAGACCCTGGGCCTGGCGTGGATGCCGACGATCTCCTACGACTCGCAGGCGGTACTCGCGGGGGACAAGGTCCGGTTCCAGGGCCAGGAGGTGGCGTTCGTCGTCGCCGAGGACCGCTATTCGGCGCGGGACGCGCTGCCGCTGATCGACGTCGAGTACGAGCCGCTGCCCGCCGTCGTGAACGCCCGCAAGGCCCTCGACCCCAACTCGCCTCTGATCCGCGACGACAAGCCGGGTCAGACGGACAACCTCGCCAGCCCCACCTGGGAGGCGGGCGATCGAGAGGAGACCGACCGGGTCTTCGCGGACGCCGACACCGTCGTGACCCGGGACATGATCTACCCGCGCTGCCATCCGGCGCCGCTCGAGACGTGCGGCATGATCGCCGACATGAACCCGGAGACCGGTCAGCTCGACATCTACAACGGCAACCAGGCGCCCAACGCGCATCGCACGGTGTACGCCCACGTGGCGGGCCTCCCCGAGCACATGATCCGGATCATGACCAACGACATCGGCGGCGGGTTCGGCAACAAGGTTCCGGTGTACCCGGGCTACGTGTGCGCCATCGTGGGGTCGATCGTGTCCGGGCACCCCGTCAAGTGGGTCGAGGACCGCTCCGAGAACCTGATGTCCACCGGATTCGCCCGCGACTACGTCATGCACGGGGAGATCTGCGCCAAGGACGGCCGGATCACCGGCGTGCGGGTGGACGTGATCGCCGACCACGGCGCCTTCGACTCGACGGCGCAGCCGTCGAAGTTCCCCGCCGGGTTCTTCCACATCTTCGCCGGGTCCTACGACCTCGAGGCGGCGCACTGCACGGTGAAGGCCGTCTACACGAACAAGGCGCCCGGCGGCGTGGCCTACCGCTGCTCGTTCCGGGTGACCGAGGCGATCTACCTGGTCGAGCGGCTGGTCGGCGAGCTGGCCCTGGCGATGGACACAGATCCGGTGGAGTTGCGGATGCGGAGCTTCATCCGCCCCGAGCAGTTCCCGTACGAGTCGAAGACCGGCTGGACGTACGACTCGGGCGAGTACCGGAAGACCATGCAGGAGGCGGTGAGCATCGCCGGCTACGACGAGCTGCGCCGTGAGCAGGCAGAGAAGCGTGCGCGGGGCGAGCTGATGGGAATCGGCGTGTCGTTCTTTACCGAGGTGGTGGGCGCGGGACCCAGACGGCACATGGACATCCTGGGCCTGGGCATGGCGGACGGCGCGGACCTCCGTGTGCACGCGTCGGGCAAGGCCGTGCTCAGCATCAGCGCCCAGACCCAGGGCCAGGCGCACGAAACCACGTTCGCCCAGATCGCCGCCGAGGAGCTGGGCATCTCGCCGGACGACATCGAGGTCCGCCACGGAGACACCGATCGCACGCCGTTCGGCCTGGGCACCTACGGCAGCCGCTCGACCCCGGTGTCCGGCGCGTCCGCCGCCGTCGCCGCCCGACGGGTGCGCGACAAGGCCCGGCTGATCGCCGCCGGGATGCTCGAGACCTCGCCGGAGGACCTGGTGTGGGAGAAAGGCCGCTGGTACGTCAGGGGAGATCCGGAGAAGGGCGCCACGATCGGTCAGATCGCCGAGGCGGCGTATGGCCCAGATCCCCTGCCCGAGGGTGTCGAGGGCGGCCTCGACGGCCAATCCGTGTACGACCCGCCCAACCTCACCTACCCGTGCGGGGCCTATATCTGCGTCCTGGACGTGGACCCCGGCACCGGCGAGGTCAAGGTGAGACGGTTCATCGCGGTCGACGACTGCGGCGTGCGCATCAACCCGATGATCGTCGAGGGCCAGGTGATGGGCGGCCTCGCCGAGGGGGTGGGGATCGCCCTGATGGAGGTGCTCACCTTCGACGAGCTGGGCAACTGCCTCAACGGGTCGATGATGGACTACCTCATCCCGACGGCGTTGGAGTGTCCCGACTGGGAGCTCGGCGCCACCGTCACGCCCTGCCCGCACCACCCGATCGGCGCCAAGGGCGTCGGCGAATCGGCGACCAACGGCTCGCCGCCGGCGATCGTCAACGCGGTTTGCGACGCCTTGCACGAGAAGTACGGCGTACGGCACATCGACATGCCGCTGAACCCCGCGCGCGTGTGGGCGGCGATGCAGGGCAGGGCAGAGCCACCGCAGTGATCGTGGACGTCCCGGCGCTGGCGACGGCGCTGGGTCAGCGGCTGCGCGTCGCGGGGGTGCCCGCCACCCCCGATCGATCGGCTCGATTCGCCCGCGCGGTGGCGCTCGTCGAGCCGCGGACGCGCAGCCGGCTGTACTGGACGGCCCGGACCGTCTTCGTGTCCTCCGAGGCTGAGCTGCCCAGCTTCGATCGGGTGTTCGCCGACGTCTTCGATCCCCGGCTCGAGGGTGACGAGGACCGGGGCGATCCATACTCGCCTCCCGTCGGCTCGTCGCAGCCGAGCGAGCGAGCGCCGAGCCAGGCGCGGCGCGCAACGCCGCGGGAGCCGGCCTCCCAGGGCGTTGGGGCCATGAGCGCGACGTCCTCGGCACCGGGCGAGGAAGGGGGGCGCGAGATCCGGGTGCCGCTGGCGATGGCGAGCGACGAGGAGCGTCTGGCCGAGAGGAGCTTCGCCGAGCTCGAGGCCCACGAGCTCGCGCAGCTCCGCCGGTTGATGGCGGGCTTCGAGATCGCCACGCCTCAGCGCCGCTCGCGCCGCTCGCGTCACGCGCCGCACGGCGAGCACCTCGACCTGCGCCGCACGCTGCGCGCGAGCCTCCGGACCGGGGGAGAGCCGATCCGCCTAGCGCGGCGGCGACGGCGCCCCCGACCCAGGAGGCTGGTGCTCCTGTGCGACATCTCCGGCTCGATGGAGCCGTACGCGCGCGCCTACCTGCAGCTTCTGAGCGCGGCGGTCGGCGCCGGGACGCCTGCCGAGGCGTTCGTGTTCGCGACCCGCCTGACTCGCCTGACGCGGGCGCTCAGCGGGCGAAATCCCGAGGCCGCCATCCAGCGCGCAGCCGCCGCGGCGCCGGACTGGTCGAGCGGCACGCGGATCGGCGAGGCGCTCCGGACGTTCAACGAGCGGCACGGTCGCCCGGGCATGGCCCGCGGGGCGGTCGTAGTGATCATCTCCGACGGCTGGGAGCGCGCGGACCCGGCGCTCGTCGGCCGCGAGATGGCGCGCTTGGCCCGAATGGCGCACCGGATCGTCTGGGTCAACCCGCGGGCCGGGGCCCCCGGCTTCGCTCCCGGGACCGGCGGCATGGCCGCGGCGCTGCCGTACTGCGACGCTCTCGTGAGCGGCCACAGCCTGAGCGCGCTCAACCAGGTCCTGGAGGCGATCGCCGCCAGGGATCCCGAGTCGCCGAACGCGGGCTGGGTGCCCCCGCCGGCTGCGCCGTCCGCCGACGAGGTCTCGTGGCCCAGCGCCGAGCCCACCGAGGCGCAGAGGCCGGTTCCCATGCCCAGCGGATACGGCCCCAGCCGCGGCAACACCACGGCGTGAATGCTCGCGGTCGCGTCTGCTTGCCGCCCCGGGCAGCCTCAGCCGGAACGCTACGCTACGACCAGGGGAGGACACGGATGAACGACACCGCTCCAAGGACCTGCGCTTACCCCGGGTGCGAGAACGTGGTCAGCTCCGATCCCCAGCACGGCGGGCCTCCATCGGGCTACTGCGAGCTGCCGGAGCACAACGCCCACACCATGTTCCTGGCCCTCAAGCGCGGTGAGGGCAACCCGCCGCCGGACACGGCGGCGAGGCTGGGGCTTCGACCCAAGTCAGAGCATGGCTGACCACTTCGTCTACCGCGCCGCGTTCATTCGCATGCACCCGACCGGTAAGGCGGTGCTCAGCCTGACCGAGGCGTCGCAGGGCGAGGAGGCAATGCTCGCCCAGGTCGCGGCGGGCGAGCTCGGCATCCCGCCCGAGGACGTCAAGGTCGTGCACGAGGACACCGACCGCTTCGGAGTGGGCCACAGCTTCAGCACCAGCCCAAGTGGGGTCGTCGGCGAGCACGTCGCGGTCACCGCGCGCAAGCTGCGGGCCAAGGCGCAGCTGATCGCGGCCATGATGCTCGACGCTGCCCCCGACGAGGTCACCTGGGACAACGGCCTGTTCACGGCGAGCGGTGAGAGCGTCAAGATCCAGGCGGTCTCGCTCCGTGCGTTCGGGGGCGACGCACTTCCGGACGGAGTCGAGGGCTCGATGGATGCGCAGACCACATACCGGGCCGACGCTGGCGCGCCGGAGGCGGCTCAGGGCGCGACTGCGCCCGCCGAGTAGCGGGATTGGGGCTTCGGATGATCAACCGAGAGCCCGTCCAACGCGCCGCCAACGAATTGATCGCCGCTGGTGTTCCCTTCGTGGCGGCCACAGTGGTCCGCGCCCAGAGCCCGACTAGCGTCAGGCCGGGGGATGCCGCGGTCGTGTTAGGCGACGGCAAGATCGAGGGGTTCGTCGGCGGTGCCTGCGCCGAGACCTCGGTCCGCCTGCACTCGCTGCGCGTGCTCGAGACCGGCGAGCCCCTGCTGCTGCGGATACTGCCGGGCGAGGACGAGCGTGAGGCGGGCGCCAGCGAGGGTGCGATCACGGTCAAGAACCCATGCCTCAGCGGAGGCGCGCTTGAGATCTTCCTGGAGCCACACCTTCCTCCGGCGACGGTTCGGGTCGTCGGCCGGAGCCCGATCGCCCTCGCCTTGGCCGACCTGGCGAAGCGGTTGGGCTACGCCGTCGAGCTGCGCGCTCCGGCGGACGCCGAGCCGCGGCCCGACGACACCGCGGTCGTGGTCGCATCTCACGGATACGAGGAGGAGCGCACCATCACCGCCGCATTGCGCGCGGGGGTGCCCTATGTGGGGCTGGTTGCGAGCGAGGTCCGCGGGGAGGCCGTCCGGCAGTCGCTCGACCTGCCCGGCGAGCTGCGGGCGCAGCTGCACACCCCGGCCGGGCTGGACATCGGTGCCGAGACGCCGGAGGAGATCGCCCTCGCGATCCTCGGCGATATCGTCGCCCTGCAGCGCGCCGGCGATCGCGAGGTGCACGCAGAGCTGGCGACGGCCCAGGCCGAGGTTGCCACAGACCCCGTCTGCGGCATGGAGGTCGCGGTCAGCGACGCCAGCATCCAGGTCGAGGTGAACGGCGAGCGCCACTACTTCTGCAGCGAGGGCTGCCGCGACAGCTTCGTGGCCGAGGCGGCTCCTGATGTCAGCGTCGGCTGAGCCCTTCGCCACCGGCCTCGTGCTGGCGGCGGGCGGCTCGCGGCGGCTGGGGACAGCCAAGCAGCTGCTTCCCTACGGCTCCGGCACTCTGCTCGACCACACGCTGGGGACGGCTCGCACGAGCGGCTTCGACCAGTTGATCGTCGCTCTCGGCGGCAGCTCGGCGGAGGTCCGTCGGCAGGTCGACCTCTCCGGAGCCGAGGTGGTGGAGAACCCGGACTACGGCGAGGGCTGCTCCTCGTCGATCGCCGCCGGGCTGGGCGCAGTCGACCCGCGCTGCGAGGTCCTGGTCCTGATGCTGGGCGACCAGCCGGGGGTGAGCCCGAAGACGGTGCGGGCGCTGCTCGCCGGCCGGGGGGAGGGCACGGCGCTGGCGGTGTGCCTGTACGACGACGGGCGCGGACACCCGCTCGCGTTCGGGCGGCGGATGTTCGACGAGCTCGGTGACCTGCACGGGGACAAGGCGGTGTGGAAGCTGCTCGACCGCCATGCCTCGGATGTGGTGGAGGTCCAGATCCCGGGGCCGATTCCCAGGGATGTCGACACGAGGGAGGACTACGAGGCGGTCCTGGCCGCGGCAGGGGTATCCCCATGACGACCCCGACGCGTCCGGGCGCGGAGCCGCCGATCGGCGAGGCCGTCGTCGACATCGACTCGCTCGGGCAGCTGCTCGACGGGGTCGACTACCTGGCCGACCCGGGCCTCGCGACGGCCCTCTTCCTCTCGCTTCGCCTGCCGCAGCCGCTGCTGCTCGAGGGCGAGGCGGGCGTCGGGAAGACGGAGGCGGCCAAGGCGCTGGCGACCGCGCTCGACACCAGGCTCATCCGCCTGCAGTGCTACGAGGGGATCGCCGCCGCCGAGGCCCTGTACGAGTGGAACTATCCCCGCCAGCTGCTGCGTATCCGGGCCGCGGAGGCCACGGGCTCGAAGCTGAGTGAGGACCAGCTCTTCGAGGAGGAGTTCCTGCTCCCGCGGCCGCTGCTGGAGGCGATCCAGCACCCCGGGCCTCTGCCCGCCGTGCTCCTGATCGACGAGCTCGATCGCGCCGACGACGACTTCGAGGCCTTTTTGTTCGAGCTCCTGGCCGAGTTCACCGTAACCATCCCCGAGATCGGGACGATCCGAGCAACGCACCCGCCGGCGGTGATCCTGACCTCGAACCGCACCCGGGACCTGCACGACGCGCTCAAGCGCCGCTGCCTCTACCACTGGATCGACTACCCGAGCCCTGAGCGCGAGGTGGAGATCGTCCGGCGCCGCGTCCCGGGGACGGCGCGCGGCCTGGCGACCGAGGCCGCCGAGGCGGTGCGGCGCCTGCGGGAGAGCGACGTCCAAAAGCCCCCTGGCATCGCCGAGACGATCGACTGGGTGGCCGCCCTGCGGGTTCTCGGTTTGGACCGCCTGGATCGGGCGGCCGCCGAGCAGACGATCGGCTCGGTGCTCAAGTACCGTGACGACCAGGAGGAGATCGAGGAGCGGGGCCTCGACTGGCTGGTCGGGGTTGGCGATGGCTGACGGGAACGCGCTGGGAAAGGAGTCGGCGTGAAGGACGTGCTGGAGACCGTCTCCGATTGGGTCGGGAAGGGGAGCGGGGTCGCTCTGGCCACGGTCGTGGACACGAGACGCTCGGCGCCCCAGCCCACCGGGACCAAGATGGCGGTCAACGACGACGGCGCACTCGTCGGCGCTGTCTCGGGAGGCTGCGTGGAGGGGGCGGTCGTCCAGGTTGCCGAGAGCATCCTCCGCGGCGAGGATGGCCCCCAGCTGCTCGAGTACGGGATCGCCGACGAGGACGCCTGGGACGTGGGCCTGCCCTGCGGCGGTGAGATCTCGATCTGGGCGGAGCCGTATGAGGCGGGCGGGCCGCAGGCTCGCTTCACCGAGGTCGGGCTGAGCGGAGGCCGGGCTGCCATGGTCACCGTTATCGACGGTCCCCACCCGGGCTCGAAGCTCCTGCTCGTCGACGGGGAGGAGGGCACCACGGGCAGCCTGGGCGATCCCCAGCTCGACTCCGCCGCCACTTCGCTGGCCGAGGAGGCCATGTGGGTGGAGCGCAGCGAGCTCCGGGAGGTGGCCGGCGCGACGCTGTTCGTGGACGCGGTCGCGCCGCCGCCGCGCCTCGTCATCTTTGGCGCCGTGGATTACGCCGCCCAGCTCGCCGCCTTCGCCTCGCTGGCGGGGTGGCGGGCGTTCGTCGTCGACCCGCGCAAACGATTCGCGACGCCGGACCGCTTCCCCAGCGCCGAGCGTGTGATTGCCGAATGGCCGGACAAGGCATTCGAGGAGATCGGGGCCATCGACCGCGCGACCTCGATCGCGGTGCTCACGCACGATCCGAAGCTCGATGACGCCGTGCTCGAGATCGCACTGCGCTCCGATGCCCCCTACATTGGGGTGATGGGCAGCCGGCGGGCGCAGAAGAAGCGGCGGGAGCGCCTGCTGGCGGCGGGCATGACCGACGAGGAGCTGAGCCGCCTGTCGGCGCCGATCGGCCTGGACATCGGCGCGGCGACGGCTGCCGAGACCGCGCTCTCCATCCTCGGGGAGATCACCGCGGTTCGCAACGGGCACGAGGGTGGCCGTCTCGCCAGCGTGAAGGGACCGATTCACGACCCGCCGGCGAAAGAGCAGACGGCGGCGGCACGAGAGGGCTCGCGGTGACCCGGCGTGCCCACCTGCGGGACGGACACGGCCGGACGATCGGCGACCTGCGCGTGTCGGTCACCGACCGCTGCAACTTCCGCTGCCAGTACTGCATGCCGGCCGAGGGGCTGCCCTGGCTGGACCGCGCCGAGATACTCAGGTTCGAGGAGATCCAGCGGCTCGTCCGGTTGTTCGCCGAGATGGGCGTCCGCGACGTGCGCCTGACGGGGGGAGAGCCGCTCGCCCGCCGCGAGTTTCCGAAGCTGGTCGCGATGCTGCGCGAGCTGGATCAACTGCACGAGATCTCCGTCACCACCAACGGTTACCTGCTCGAGCGCGACGCCGGGGCTCTCGTTCGAGCCGGGGTCGACCGCTTCAACGTCTCCGTCGACTCGCTTGCGCGCGACGCCTTCTTCCGGCTCACCCGCCGCGACGCGCTTCCGCAGGTGCTTCGCGGCCTCGAGGCGGTCGCCGCCTTCCCGCAGCTACGCCCGATCAAGGTCAACGCGATCGCGATGCGCGACTTCACCGAGGACGAGGTTTTGGGGTTCTGCGAGCTGGCGCGCTCGAGCGACTACCAGATTCGCTTCATCGAGTTCATGCCCTTGGACGCCGATCGCAACTGGCGACCGGAGGCCGTGCTCACCGGCCGGGAGATCAGGGAGATCATCGAGGCCGAGCACCCGCTGGAGGAGCTCCCCCGCGAGCCGCACGCGACGGCGAGGGTCTACCGGTTCGCCGACGGCAGCGGCGAGATTGGATTCATCAGTCCGGTCTCGGAGCCCTTCTGCGCCGATTGCAACCGCGTCCGCATCACCTCGGACGGCAAGCTCCGAACCTGTCTGTTCTCGATCCACGAGACCGACCTGCGCGAGCCGTTGCGGGCCGGCGCGAGCGACGGCGAGATCGAGCGGGTGATCCGCGACGCGGTTTGGCGGAAGGAGCTGAAGCATCGCGTGAGCGAACCGGGCTTCCGGCAGCCCCCGCGCACGATGAGCCAGATCGGCGGGTAACACCGCGAGCCAGCGGCGCGCGCTGGGCCTATGATCCAACGAGAGGAGGATGGGAGCTAACGGAGATCGCGTTGGAGCGGCGGTTTCATCCACCGCCGACGGTCGCGATCACCACGCGGGGCATGCGCGCAGCCCCTGGGTTGCCATCGACGGGCAGATGGATCCGATCCGGTGGGCGCGGCTCCTGCGGCGCGCGCACGAGCTGGCACTCGAGAAGGGCGCCCATCCGTCGATCCTCCGCGAGGTGGTCGCACGATCCTGGCGGCGTGCGGCTAGCGCCCACGTCGACCCGGACGCGGTGGCGCCCAGGGTCCTGGACGGCGCGGCGACGCGGAGGGCGCTCGCGGAACATCCCGTCTCCGACCTGCTGCCGCTGGTCGAGAGCATGCTCGCGGAGGCCACGGAGGATGCCCGCTACTTCGCGGTGATCAGCGACGCCGAGGGGGTGCTCCTCTGGGCCGACGGACACCCCAGGGCGTTGAGCATCGCGGTCGGACCGGGCTTCCTTCCCGGCCACCTCTGCAGCGAGCGGGCCGTCGGCACCAACGCGATCGGCACGGCGCTCGAGCTCGACCATCCGGTGCAGATCTTCTCCGCCGAGCACTTCAACCGCCGGCTTCACGGCTGGACCTGCTCCGCGGCGCCGATTCACGATCCGGAGAGCGGCGAGCTCCTTGGGGTGCTCGACATCTCCGGGGATTTCCGCACCGGCCATCCGCACAGCCTGTCGCTCGTCTCCGCGGTCGCGCGCGTGGTCGAGGGCGAGCTCTCGCGGCGGGCAACGATGCGGAACGAACGCCTCAAGGCGCGCTACCTGGAGCGCATCGCCAGAGGCGTGAAGGCCCGCAGCGCGCTCATCAGCCCGACTGGGCGCGTCCTGGCCGCCTCGCCCCATGGCTGGGCGGGGTCCCACGTCGAGGTCCCCGGCGGCCGCGAACGCCTCACCCTGCCCAACGGCGTTACGGTGAGCGCCGAGCCAATCGGCGAGGGCGGCGCGCGGATCCTGTGGCAGGCCGGTGCGCGCCGTCGCTCGACGCGCCGACCGAAGCTCCTCATCGATGCGCTCGGACGAGACCGCCTTCGCGTCTCGCTGGACGGCGAGCTCACGGAGCTGAGCCCGCGCCACGGGGAGATCGTGCTTGTCCTGGCGCTGAATCCCGAGGGGCTCGGTGGCCACGAGCTGGGATCGCATCTCTACGGCGACGACTGGCGACCGGTCACGGTGCGCGCCGAGATGTCGCGCCTGCGGCGACTTCTGGGGCCAGCGCTCGCCCGGAATCCATACCGGCTCGACGCCGAGGTCAGCGCGGACTTCCGCGAGGTCGAGCAACTGCTCGAGCGGGGCGAGGTCGGCACGGCCGTGGAGCGATACGGCGGCAAGCTCCTCCCGACCTCGAACGTCCCTGCGATCGCCGCGGCTCGTCAGCGCCTGGAGACCGAGGTGCGCTCGTGCGCCGTGGCCGACGGTGACGTGGGTCCGCTCTACGCCTGGGCGTGCGGCAAGGGAGGTCGCGACGATCTCGAGGCCCACCGCCGGCTGCTCGAGCTCCTGGACCCGATGGACCCGCGGCGCGGGCTGATCTCGACCCGTCTCGGCGCCCTCCGCGCACAGCGCTGAGCGGCGGTCGCTGCAACCCACCTGCAACCCCTGCGACGACGCGACATCCGGCGTGCCCGGCGGTAGCGTCGATCGCGTTCCAACAAGCGGATGGAAGGAGGAGTCGTGGCGGAGAGCGTGACCCTAAGCGCAGCCCGCGAGGTAGTCGACGCGGCGGTTGCCAAGGCGGAGGAGATCGGCGTGCCGATGAACATCGCGGTCGTCGACGAGGGCAACAACCTGACCGCGTTCGCGCGCATGGACGGTGCCTGGCTGGGCTCGATCGACATCGCCCAGAACAAGGCCTACACAGCCCGTTCGTTCGACATGTCCACGCAGGACCTGGCACCCCTGTGCCAGCCCAACCAGCCGCTGTTCGGGATTCACGCCTCCAATCAGGGCCGGCTGATCATCTTCGCGGGCGGGATCCCGCTGCAGGCGGGAGATCGCGTCGTCGGCGCAATCGGCGTGAGCGGCGGGAGCGTCGACCAGGACCACGAGGTCGCCGAAGCGGGGGTCGCGGCGTTCTAGCCGAGGAGGAGAGATGGCCGACAACAGAGGCATTGCCTACATCGAGCCCGGAAAGGTAGAGGTCCAGGACATCGACTTCCCGACCTTCGAGCTGAAGGACGGGCCCGGCGTCCACCCGGCCAACGTGGGGCGAAAGACACCACACGGGGCGATCCTGCGTATCGTCTCGACGAACATCTGCGGCTCGGACCAGCACATGGTTCGCGGCCGCACGACGGCCCCGCCCGGCCTGATCCTCGGCCACGAGATCACCGGCGAGGTGATCGAGACCGGTCCCGACGTCGAGTTCATCGAGGTCGGCGATCTGTGCTCGGTGCCCTTCAACATCGCATGTGGGCGCTGTCGCAGCTGCAAGGAGGGCAACACGGGCGTCTGCTTGAACGTCAACCCGGATCGGCCGGGCTCCGCGTACGGCTACGTCGATATGGGTGGCTGGGTGGGCGGCCAGGCGGAGTACGTGTTGGTGCCCTACGCCGACTGGAACCTCCTGAAGTTCCCGGACAAGGAGCAGGCGATGGAGAAGATCCTCGACCTGACCATGCTCTCGGACATCTTCCCGACCGGCTTCCACGGCGTCTACACCGCGGGCGTCGGCCCCGGCTCGACGGTCTACATCGCCGGTGCCGGGCCGGTCGGGCTCGCGGCCGCATACTCGGCCCAGCTGCTCGGCGCCGCGGTCGTGATCGTCGGGGACCGCATCCCCGAGCGTCTCGCGCAGGCGCGCTCGTTCGGCTGCGAGACGGTCGACATCACCACGGGTGACCCCAAGGACCAGATCGAGCAGATCCTCGGGGTGCCCGAGGTGGACGCCGCCGTCGACGCCGTCGGCTTCGAGGCCCGCGGTCACGGGTTAGGGGCCGAGCAAGAGGCGCCCGCGACGGTCCTGAACAGCATCATGGACGTCGGTCGCGCCGGGGGCAAGCTCGGCATCCCTGGGCTCTATGTCACGGGCGATCCGGGAGGGGTCGACGAGGCCGCCAAGGTGGGCTCGCTCTCGATCCGCATCGGCCTCGGCTGGGCCAAGTCGCACTCGTTCACCACAGGCCAGTGCCCGGTGATGCGCTACCACCGCGGGCTGATGCAGATGATCCTGAACGACCGCGCCCATATCGCCCAGGCCGTCAACGCCACGGTGACCACCCTGGACGAGGCGCCGCAGGGCTACAGGGACTTCGACCAGGGCGCCGCCAAGAAGTTCGTGCTCAATCCCAACGACCTGATCCCGGCCTGAGGGTGAACTAGGGGGCGCGATGGCGTCGGGCGGGCTTCGTAACCTCGCCCGATGGCTGCGTCCGGATCTCACTTCGTCTGCCAGGAGTGCGGCCACTCCGCACCCGCCTGGATCGGCCGCTGCCCGGGCTGCGGCGAGTGGAACACGCTCGTCGAGGTCAAGCGGTCGGCGGGACCGGGTGCCGGCGGGCGCGGCCGCACCGCGCCGCACGGCTCAGTCGGCGCCGCGAAGCCGGTGCCCTTACGGGCGGTCGAGGCCGCGAAGGCAGACCGTCTGCTGACCGCGATCGTCGAGCTCGACCGCGTCCTCGGTGGCGGGTTGGTGCCCGGATCGGTCGTGTTGCTCGGCGGGCCACCGGGGATCGGCAAGTCCACACTCACCGGGATGGCGCTCGGCAACCTTGCGGCGGCGCGCGCAAGGACGCTTTACGTCTCGGGCGAGGAGTCGGCGGCGCAGGTCCGGCTCCGGGCGGAGAGGCTGGGGGACGCGGCGCTTTCGGTGCCCGTGCTTGCCGAAACGTCGGTCGAGGCCATTCTCAGCGCGCTTGAGGCCGAGCGCCCGGCCGTCTGCGTGATCGACTCGGTCCAGACCCTCCACACGGCGCGGATGACCGGCGCTCCCGGGTCCGTCGGGCAGGTGCGCGAGGCCGCGGGGGCGATCACGGAGGTGGGCAAGCGGATCGGCACCGCGGTGATCCTCGTTGGCCACGTGACCAAGGACGGAAGCGTCGCCGGTCCGCGGGTGCTGGAGCATCTCGTTGACTGCGTGCTCCTGTTCGAGGGCGAGCGGGAGCGGAGCTTCCGCACGCTGCGGGCGCTCAAGAACCGATTCGGCGCCACCAGCGAGGTGGGGGTGTTCGAGATGCGGTCCGGCGGCTTGGTCGAGGTGGCGGACCCGTCGGCGCGATTCGTCGGCGAGGCGTCCGACGCCCCGGGCTCGTGCGTGCTCTGCGCGATGGAGGGGACGCGGCCGCTCCTGGTCGAGGTTCAGGCGCTCGTTGCGCCCAGCGAGATCGTGCCGCCGCGCCGCGTCGCCACCGGGATCGACCGCAACCGCCTGGCGATGGTGATCGCCGTGCTGGCGCGGCACGGCGGCCCGTCCCTCGCGTCCGCCGACGTGTTCGTCAACGTCGCCGGCGGCGTGCGGGTGGACGAGCCGGGGGCCGATCTGGCGGTGGCTCTCGCGCTCGCCTCGGCGCACCGGGGGCAGGCGCTTGCCACGACCGAGGGCCGCCCGCTCGCCTGCTTCGGCGAGGTCGGGTTGACCGGTGAGCTTCGCTTCGTTGCGCACCCCGAGCGCCGCGTGGCCGAGGCGCTCAAGTTCGGCTTGGGCCCCGTGGTGGGGCCTGAAGCCGGGGAGCGCATCGAGGGTCTCGCGCCACGCGCCACGCTGCGCTCGGCGCTGGGAGCGGCCGCGGTCGCGTTCCAGCCGGCGTCCGCCGCCAAGGCAGCCTGAAGTCAGGCCCTTTCGGCGACGGGTCGAGACTCCGGAGCCAGCGATCGGGGTACGACCGTTTGCGCCTTGCACCTGCGGCGGCTCGCCGGTAGGAAGAACTCCTACATCAGGCTCGAGTGGCCAAGGCGGACCCTGGGCAGCCGGCGATCGACGGAATCCGGAATCCACCAGGCTAGTGGTCCCAGCAGGCGCAGGAGTGCGGGCAAGAGCAGCAGGCGCACGAGGGTCGCGTCGAGGAGGACCGCGATCCCGAGGATCACGCCCATCTCCTTTGGCGGCAGCGGACCCGACAGGGAAAAGGTGAGGAACACGAACACCATCACCGTCGCCGCGGCGTTGATCGGCCGTCCGGAGTCGGCCAGGCCGTCCACCACCGCCGCGCGCGCGTCGCCCATTCGCTCGAAGTGCTCGCGGACGGACACGAGCAGGAACACCGTGTAGTCCATCGCCAGCGCGAAGATCAACGCGAAGAAGAACACCGGGCTCCAGGCATCGAGGAACCCTTGCGACGAGAATCCGAACAGCCCCTCCCCATAACCGTCCTGGAACAGCAGCTTCGCCACCCCGAATGCGGCACCGGTTGCGAGCAGGCTCAGGAGTACCGCAGCCGCGGCAATGAGCGGCGCGCGCAGGATCACGAGGAGCAGCAGGAAGCCGATCAGCAGCACGAGGGCATAGAGCCGCGGCGTCCAATTGTCGAGTGTCGTCGCGAGGTCGGCGCTCTCGGCAGCGGACCCGCCGACCCTGGCGCCGGGCGGCAGCGCGGCGCGCATCCCGTCGATCACCTCGCTGACCTGATCCGGTCCGACGGCCGGGGTGACTCCTAGGAGCGCCATCCCACCGGATCGCTCCGGTTCGCTGACGGCCGCGATGTCCGGCCGCGCGATCAGGGCGTCGCGGGATTCCCGCGCGCGCCGCTGCGCGACGACGACCTGGAGCTCGCTCGCCGCACCGGGCCCAAAGGCTCGCTCGATCCGTTCGTAGCCCAGCCGGGCGCCGGCATCCTCGGGCACGGCGCCGACCGTGGGCATTTCGGTTCTCAAGTCGAGTACCGGGATCATCAGGACCGCGAGGATCGCGAGCGCCGCACCGCCTAGCGCGATCGGTCGCCTCCAGACCCGCCGTCCCCAGCGGGCGAACCACTCGCTGCGGTGTTCAATCGCCCCGCGCCACGGCAGCGCCATCCGGTCTATCCGCGATCCGAGCCGGGCGAGTACGGCGGGCAGGAGGGTGAGCGACGCCGCAAGCACGAAGCCCACCGCGAGAAGGATTCCCAGCGCTCCCGTCCGGAACGGCGGACTCGGCACGATCATCACCGCCGCCAGCGACGCGAGCACCGTGAGTCCGCTGATCAGCACCGCCTTGCCGGCGGTGTCCATCGCGACGCCAGCCGCGTCGGCAGGTTCGAGACCGGCGCGCAGCGCGGTGCGAAAGCGCACGACTATGAACAGGGCGTAGTCGATTCCGACCGCGAGCGCGAACATGAGCGCGAAGTTCATCGCCCAGATCGTCACGTCGCCGAGCTGGGCCGAGAGCCACAGCCCCCCACCCGCACAGGCAAGTCCGAGGAGAGCGAGCACCAACGGTAGGCCGGCCGCGGTGATCGAGCCGAAGGCGAGGAGCAGGATTGCCAGCGTCACGGGCCACGAGAGCACCTCCGACTTGAGCATCGCTGCCTTGTTCGCCTGGTTGAAGTCCGCCCATAGCGCCGGCGTCCCCGTGAGCGTCACGTCTACGCCCTTGGACCCCAGGCTCTCGAGCCGACCGGCGAGTCGCTCCGCGGCGTCCACCATCCCGGTGTCGTCCGCGGCCGCCCCAGCCCGGACGACGGCGACCGCTCGGTGGGACGAAGCCGCCCCGGCCTTGCGCGGGCCGACTACTGCCCCGGTGGCGGGATCACGCTCGAGCGTGGAACGGACACGACGGACGGTGCGACGAAACGCGGGGCTGTCGACGCTCCGCGACCGCCCGTCAACGACGGCAGCGAGCGAGTAGGCGCCGAGTCCACCGAAGATCCGGTCGATCAGCTGCCTTGCCTGGACCGATTCCGACCCGAGCGCCTTCCAGCCCGCCCCGGACAGCGCGTCCTCGGCCCTGGGCGCCAGCGCGCCCAAGCCGATGAGCACCGCCAGCCAGCCGATCGATACCAATCTCAGGTGGCCGGCAGCCCACTTGCCAAGCCGTCCCAGTCGTCCGAGCTCGACCATGAAATCTCCTCCCTCCGTGTTTCGTTCACGCATGCCACGGTTCTACGCGGGATCGGGCGGCGTGACTTCGCCTCTCGAGGCCATTTCCGACCGGGCGGCGAAATGGCCCCGCGGGGCCACGGCGGGCCTACGCGGCCCTGCCGGCGCGATTCAGAGAAGGCCCTGCTCGGCGGCCTTGGCGACGGCCGCGGCCTTCGAGCGCTGATTCAGCTTCGTCCGGATGTTCCCCATGTGCCGGTGCACCGTGTGCCGCGAGACCACGAGCCGGTCCGCGATCTCCGGATCGGTCAGTCCCTGGGCGGCGAGGCGCAGTACCTCAAGCTCACGTGCGCTAAGCGGACCGCGATCCGCACCTTGGGCGGTGTGGCGTGCCCCGGAACGCAATTGATCCAGCAGCGTCCTCGCGCGCTGGCTCTCGCCCTCGGCACCCAGGGCCGCGAGATCGGCGGCGGCGGCGCTCAGCTCGCGCTCGGCCTCGTCCGGCCGGCCCAAGCGCGAGAGGGCCTGTCCGAGGGCGATGCGGGCTTGATCCGCATCAAGCCTCGCGCCGCAGCGGATCCACAGGTCGAGGGCGTCCTCGAAGTCCTGCCGCGCGCGCTGGTGGTCACCCTGCTCTCGTGCGAGCAGGCCCTCGCTGAACCGAAGCGAGGCCCGAATCGGATCCGTCGCCGCCTGGTCGGCGAGCTGAACGAGCTCCTCGAGGTCCGACGCCGCCCGCTTCACGTCGCCACGCTGAGCATGGATGCGGATCGCCAGGGACAGCGCCGGCGCCCGGGCGAGCTTCTCACCTGACGGGAGCGTCCGCAGATAACGATCGAGCAGGTCGGCGCTGGCGCGTAGATCGCCGCGTTCGAGCGCCAGCTCCGCGAGGCACAGCTTCGCCTCAGGATGCCACGAAACGCGATCGCACATCTCGGCTGCTTCATCCGTCCGTCCCTGCCGGCGCCGGAGCTCGGCCAGCCGTAGGAGGGCCTCGAACTCCAGCGCCGGCGCGCCGCGCTCGAAGGCTGCCATCGCACCCGCCAGTTCTTGCTCCGCCGCCTCCCAGTCGCCGCGCCAGATCAGGACCGAGGCGTAGTGCGCCCGGCAGAAGCCGAACAGCTGCGGGACCGACCACCGCTCGCAGAAGCCTCGCACGGTCTCGCACCACTGGCCGGCGCGGTCCACGTCCTGCACCCGCTCGCACGCGTAGATTAGGTGGCAGCATGCCCCGCCGGCGAAGTGCAGCGCGCTGAACTCTCCGGAGACGGCGGCGGCCGAGGCTTCGTCCAGCAGCGCCATCCCCGCTCGGACCTCGCCGGCTGCGACCAGGGCGAGCCCCTCGAGCGATCGACCGAGCATCTCGAGATCGAGGTCGTGTCGGCGTCGCCCGATCGCGCTCGCGGTGGCGGCGAGCTCTCCCGCAAGGGGGGCATCGTTCTCCGCAAGCAGCGCCACCTCTCCCTCGAAGAACGCGAGCCACCCTCGCTCCTCGCTGGCCTCGATTCCGTCCAGCAGCCGATGCGCGCGGGCAAACCAGCCCTTCGCGACGGCGGCGTCGCCACGGAATGCGACGTGGTCGTAGGCAAGCCAGATTGCCGCACGCGCGGCTCCGGCGGGATCTTCCGCGTCCCGATAGGCGCGGAACGCGCGCTCGCGCGCGTTCAGACTCGTCGACGCCTCGCCAAGCCAGCGGGTTGCCTGCGCGTATCCCTCCAAGGCGTCGGGCGATTCGCTCGTGTCGAGCGCTTCCTCGAAGGCCCGCTTCGCTTCGTTCCACATTCCCTTGCGAAGCGCCTCTTGCCCCTGTGCCACCCGCTCGATGGAGTATGGCGCAGCCTTCATCCCGAGAAAGGTACCTTGGTCCGCCGCTTGACAAGTGGCAATCCGACCTGTCCACACGGAATTCGTCGGAGCGCGCGATTTAAGGGTCATTTGCCATCATGGATCCGCGATGGCGTCTGTGGTCGGTGACGAGCTGCATGAACTCGAGGCTCGTCTCGACCCTCGATTGCTTCAGGCACTCGACATGGTCGCGCCGGGCACTCCGCTGCGCGAGGGCATCGACAACATAATCCATGCCCGCAGCGGCGCGCTGATCCTGATCACTGAGCCCGAGGAGGCGTCCTTCCTCTTCAGCGGCGGCATCAAGCTCGACATCGACTACACCCCGGCGCTGCTCTACCAGGTGGCGAAGATGGACGGAGCGATCGTCCTCGATCCGCGGGCGGAGAAGATCCACTGGGCGAACGTGCAGCTGATGCCGGACCCGACGATCCTCTCGATGGAGACCGGCACGCGCCACCGCACCGCCGAGCGCGTCTCGAAGCAGACCAAGGCGCTCGTGGTCGCGATCTCTCAGCGGCGCGACGTCGTCTCGCTCTACGTCGAGGGGACCAAGTACATCCTGCAGGAGATCCCGCAAGTCCTGTCCAAGGCGAACCAGGGCCTGGCGACCCTCGAGAAGTACCGGGCCCGGCTGGACCAGGTATCGGCGCGATTGACGGGACTCGAGCTCCTGGGCGGCTGCGCGCTCCACGACGTGCTCTCCGCCCTTCAGCGCGCGGAGCTCGTCACCCGCATGGGCGCCGAGGTCGAGCGCTACATCATCGAGCTCGGCACCGAGGGTCGCCTGATCGAGATGCAGCTCGAGGAGACGGTCGTCGGAGTCGTGGGCGACAGGCTGGCCCTGGTTCGCGATTACAGCGCGATCGATTCCGATGAGCAGGTGGACCGCATCCTGAACGAGCTGGCCAGTCTGCCTCATCAGGAGCTCTTGGACTTCGGCCGCCTCGCCGAGCTGCTCGGGTACGACCGCAAGACCAGCACGGTTGACCTCACGGTGGCGCCACGCGGCTACCGGGCGATGGCGCGGATCCCGCGGCTGCCCCGCTTGGTCGCGCAGAAGGTCGTCCAGCGTTTTGGCGATCTCGACGCGATCGTCAACGCAACCGAGGACGAGCTCGCGGCAGTCGAGGGCGTGGGGCCTGGTCGCGCGCGGGAGATCCGCGAGGGGCTTCGCAGCTTGCAAGAGGTCGACATCGTCGATCGGTATCCATGAACCCGACGGCCGCGCGCGGCCGTCCTGACGAAGGAGGACGAAATTCCAGAGCTAGCTACCGCGGATGACGCAATCGACGTTGAGGACCAGCTCGGCCCCGTTGAGTGCACCTTCGAGGAAAGCGACAACGTCGTCTACCCGCACCACGGGGCTGGGGTTGTCCTGAAGAAGGAGACGAAGGATCTCCTGGGTGAGAAGCGGGACTACCTGACGAACAAGATCCTGCATAACGACATGACGGTCATGGTCCCGTGCGAGAACGCCCACCGGGCGGGACTGCGACGGGTGATCGCAGGTGAAGAGGTCGACAAGGTCATCGAGGTGCTGACCGGCGAGGTCTCGGACATGCCGAAGAACTGGAACCGCCGGTTCAAGTACAACCGCGAGAAGATCAAGACGGGCAACGTATTCGAGCTCGCGGAGGTCGTGCGCAACCTCGCGATCCGCGAGTGGGAGAAGGGCCTCTCCACCGGGGAGAAGCAGATGTACACCCGGGCGAAGAAGATCCTGGCATCCGAGTTCATGTACGCCCTCGGCAAGGACGAGGACGGCGCCGAGGCGTACCTGGACGAGCTGCTGGAGGAGCGCTTCGGCGCCAAGGCGTCTGCCTAGTGGTACCTCCCGCAAACACGAACCCGGTTGGGCGGCTCCGGATGGCCGCCGTGCCGCGTCCTCGGTCGCTCGCGTGCGTCATGCACGCCACGCTCCCTGCGTCCTTGCATGGCGGCCACCGGACCTCGCCCAACCGGGCACGTGCTCACGGGAGGCACCACTAAACGAGCGGCATCAGCGGTCATCGCGGCCGCCGGCTCCGGCGAAAGGCTGGGGGCCGGCGGCCCGAAGGCCTTCGTGGAGCTCGGGGGGCGCCCGCTCCTCGAGTGGTCGCTCGATGCATTCGAGCGCGCCGAGTGCGTCGGACTGGTCATCGTCGCCGTTCCCGCCGGCCACGAGGCCGCCGTTCGCGATGGCCCCGTTGCGGTCCCCGGCGGGGCGACCCGCTCGGAGTCGGTGGCCGCGGGGCTCGAGCGGGTTGAGACCGAAGTCGTCGCGGTCCACGACGCCGCTCGCCCGCTCGTCACGCCGCGGCTGATCGACGAGCTCGTCGGGAAGCTGCTCGACCGGCCGGACGCCGCGGCGGTGATCGCCGCGGCGCCGCTCACGGACACGGTCAAGCGGGCCCGCGAGCCGCGACCGGCCAAGGGCGACTTTTCCCGCGGCGGCCCCACGGTCGCGCAGACCGTGAGCCGCGATCACCTGTGGGCGGCCCAGACCCCCCAGGTGTTCCGGACGAGCGCGCTGCGCGAGGGGCTGGACACGGACCCGCAGCGAATCGCCGGAGCCACCGACGACGCGATGCTGGTGGAGAAGGCGGGCGGCAAGGTGCTGATCCACCCGTCGTCGCCGGAGAACCTCAAGGTGACGACGCCGCTGGACCTGCGGATCGCGGAGCTGCTGCTGTCGACGGGTACCGCTGGGTCCGGATAGTGTCAGTGAACCGCGCCCAGCGGCCTCTTGCCGAGGTACCGGCGGCCGCACCTCGGGCACTTGCGGAAGAGGATCTGCCCAGGCTGGCCGCAGTGGCGGCAGGTGCGCTTCGGGGGCGGGACGATGTGCTTGGTCATCGGCCCGATCGTAGACGGCGGGCTGGTTGACATCTCCTTATCATCCTGCGGCGGCGGGGCTGCGTAAAACGGATCGGATCCGAGGAGGACCTGGATGGAGTCCTGGACGCGGCGCGTCATCAGGAATCGTAAGAAGATCATCGTCGCCTGGCTGGTGCTGCTGGTCTTTGGCGGCTTCGGCGCGGCCAACGTCGGCAAGCTGCTCTCGAACCGGTTCAGCGTTCCGGGGTCCGACGCCGAGCGCGGCCTCGATCTCCTGAAGGCGCGCTTCAACGAACGCGGCGACGGATCCTTCACCCTCATCTTCAAGGCGGACCGGCCGGTCGCGGACAGGCCCGCGTTCCGCCGGGAGGCCGCCGCGGCGGCTGCGAAGGCCGCAACCCCCATCGATGGCGCCCATCCCGGCCCCGTGCTCCCGGCCTCGCCGACGACGGCGTACGTCCAGATCGCCACGCCGCTCGAGAACGCCGACGCGGCCGACGAAACGCCGGACGTGCGGGCGGCGATCCCCCACATTCCGGGCGTAACGACATACCTATCGGGCTATCCGGCGATCAACTACGACACGCAGAAGATCTACAACGACGACCTCGCCCGCGGCGAGTCGATCGCGATCCCGATCGCCCTGATCGTCCTCGCGTTCATGTTCGGGACCCTGGTCGCGATCGGCGTCCCGTTCGCGTTCGCGCTCGTCACGATCCCGACCACGCTCGGCGCGGTCTGGATCTTCGCCCACTTCATGGACATGGCGATCTACGTGACGAACATCGTCACGCTGATCGGCTTCGCGATCGCGATTGACTACTCCATGCTGGTTGTCTTCCGCTATCGGGAGGAGCTGGCGCGGAACGAGTCGGCGGAGGAGGCGCTCGTGAGGACGATGAAGACCGCCGGCCGCGCCACGCTGTTCTCGGGCGGCACGGTCGCGATCGGCCTCGCGCTGCTCCTCTTCATGCCGCTTCCGTTCATGCGCTCGATGGGCGTCGGCGGCCTGCTCGTGCCGGTGTTCTCGATCGCGGCGTCCGCGACCTTCCTGCCCGCGGTGCTCGCGGTGCTCGGGCGAAAGATCAACCGACTGCGGGTGATCCCGCGCCGCATCCTGGAGGCGCGCGCCGAGGGCCGGCCCGGGTTCTGGACCCGGCTGTCGCACTCGATCATGCGCCACCCGATCCCGTACGCGGCCGGCGCGGCCGCGGTGATGATCGCTCTTGCGGTCCCGGCGTTCCAGCTCCACCTCACCGGGGGAGACAACCGCGGGACACCGACGACGACCGAAGCGACCAGGGGTCTGGCGATCCTGGAGCGGACGCTAGGCCCCGGTGCGTTGGCTCCGAATCAGATCGCCATCGACACTCATACCCCCGGTGGCGCTACGGCTCCCGCCGTGATCGCAGCGGAGCGGCGACTCTACGCCGAGCTGCGAGCCGACCCGCAAATCGACCGCAAGACGATCCAGGCGCCGATCCTGCTCGGAACGGGAGGCCAGGGACTCGTGGCCGCCCAGAAGGCGCATCTGATCGACAGGGACAACCAGGTGATCCAGATCCGCGCCGCCGGACGCAGCGACGTCGGCACGAAGCAGGCGATGGACCTCGTCCACCGGATCCGCGACACCTACATCCCGCAGGCTCAATTCCCGAGCGGGACCACCGTTCTTCTCACCGGAGCGCCCGCCTTCGGCGTCGACTTCATCGATCGCGCCTACGGCGCCTTTCCGTGGCTCGTGGTCGCGGTCCTCGCGCTCTCTTACCTCCTCCTGCTGCGTGCCTTCCGGTCGATCTTCCTTCCGGCGAAGGCGGTCCTGATGAACGTCCTCTCGGTGAGCGCTACCTACGGGGTTCTCGTGCTGGTGTTCGAAAAGGGGCTGCACTCCGCGGTTGGGCTCCAGGGACTGCCCCAGGTGGAGGCGTGGATCCCGATCTTCCTGTTCGCGATGCTCTTCGGGCTCTCGATGGACTACGAGGTGTTCCTCTTGTCGCGCATGCGCGAGGAGTGGGACGCCCACCACGACAACCAACACGCCGTGGCGCACGGGCTGGAGATGACCGGCAGGATCATCACCGCAGCCGCGATCATCATGATCGCCGCGTTCTCCGGCTTCACGGCGGGCTCGTTCGTTGGCCTGCAGCAGTTCGGCCTCGGCCTCTCGGTGGCGATCTTCCTCGACGCCACCGTCGTCCGCGCGGTGCTCGTGCCCGCGTTGATGGAGATTCTCGGCGACTGGAACTGGTATCTGCCGGAGGGCGTGCGCCGAGCGCTGCGTCTCGCGCCGTCGAAGCCCGCGCCGGAGGCCGGGCGCAGGTAGCGCGGGTCCGCGGATCGCGTCACCATCCGCCTTGGGCGGCGTTTGGGGATCCAAGGCGCCATCACGACCCCAAGTCCCCAATCGCTTGGGGAGGAGCCCACGCGACCCTCATGTCCACGCGCGAGCCGCGGAAGGGCACGCCCTCGGCCTCCAGCAAGCGCCGCTGGCGATCGCCCTTCGCGAGCGACCCGTCCGCGCGCACGATTCGATGCCAGGGAACGACCGGGTTGGAGCACGCAGACATCACCGCTCCCGCGAACCGCGGCGCCTCCGGGCACAGATCCCCGTAGGTCGCGACGAAGCCTTCCGGGACTGCACGGGCCCGCCGCAGCACCTGCCGCGCGCGCGGCGACTCGATCAGCGCGTGAGCAGCACCCATACCAGCGCCGCGGCGAAGCCCATCTGGCCGAATGCGAGCGCGGTCCCGAAATTTGCGGCGCCCGCCGCCGCGGCGATCGCGCTGGCGGCCGCGAACGCCCCCAGGAGCACGAGCAGGTCGCGCGCGGTCCTACGCACGGTCGGGGGCCTTGTAAGTGCTGGTCTCCATGTGCCGGCTGCGGCCGAGTGGCAGGCCCGCCGCCACCCGCGCCTCGTCGTGTAGGTGGGCGACTCGGCGCCTGAGGTAGAGGCGGCGCTGGATGAAGAGGGTCCCGATGCCGGCGAGGAGGATCGCCGACAGGTTCAAGCTGAGCTGCTCGATCGCGCCCACCCACTCGTGCCAGTCGCCGAGCGCCGCGGCAACGCCGATGTTCGACGCTGCCGGAATCGTGGTCACCGAGATCAGGACACCGATGAGCGCGCCCGACTTCGCTGACGTGAGCGACAGCACGCCCGCGGTCCCGGCCAGGTACGCGACGATGAAGCTCCACTGATCAGGGCTTGAGATGAACTGCGTGAACGGGTGATGCACCTGCGAGAAGTCGTCGGGCACGAGACCGACGGCGTTCAGCAGCAGGACCGCGAGGAAGGTCGCGGTGATCCCAAGCGGAAATCCAATCGCGAGGGCGCGGAAGGAGCGCTTGAACAGGTCCCGGCGCTTCTCCACCGTGGCCACGCAGAGGCCGGCGATCGGGCCGAACTCCGGCCCCACGATCATCGCCCCGATGATCAGGATGAGCTGGTCCGTGAGGATCCCGACCATCGCGATCAACATCGCGAGCACCATGAAGGCGAGGAAGCTGCCGGAGAGCTCGACGCTCTCGGACGTCCTGGCCTCGACCTCCTCCCAGACGACGGCGTCCGACGGCTGCCCCTCGGCCGCCTTCTGGGCCTCGAGGGCGGCGGCCGAGACCTGGGAGTCGATCATCTCGACCGCAATGGATCCCTCCTTGTCGATGTCCAGCTCCCGAAGGTCGGAGATGATCACGCTCGCGTCCTCGCGCGCTACGTCGCAGAGGATCACGTCCCCCTCGGGCCGGTGGGCCACGCGCTCGAGATAGATCACGTTGCAGACCGACGGCGCGGCGTTCAGCAGATCGAGCGCGTGCCCGGCCTGGTAACTCGGCACCACGATCCGCAGGTGAACCATCAGTGGTGTCTCCCGTGGGTACGTGCCCGATAGGGCGAGGTCCGGGGATCGCCAGGCAAGGACGCAGGGCGCAGCCTTTGCGGGCGGCAAAGGCAAGCCCGAGGACGCCGCATGGCGGTCATCCGGGGCCGCCCAATCGGGTGCGTACTCGCGGGAGCCATCACTCTGGTTAGCGTACTCGCGGGATGCTGACCGACTACCACGTGCACCTGCGGCCGGATGACCCCGGGACGGAGCCCGAGCGGTACTTCACGCACGCAAACGTCGACCGCTACCTCGAGGCCGCGGGCGAGGCGGGGATCGAGGAGCTGGGGGTCTCGGAGCACGTGCATCGGTTTCAGCGGGCGCTATCGGTCTGGGATCATCCGTTCTGGCTCGAGAGCGCGCGGGACGACCTCGACGCGTACGCGGACTTCGTGCGGACAACCCCGCTTCGGCTGGGGATCGAGATGGACTACATCGCCGGGCGGGAGGACCGCATCTCAAACCTCCTCGACTCCTACGACTTCGACTACGTGATCGGGTCCGTCCACTTCGTGCGGGATAAGGCCGTGGATTACGACGTCTGGGATATCTGGCAGTCCGTCAGCGACCCCGATCGCGTCTGGGGGCTCTACTTCGCGACGCTGGCGGAGGCCGCGCTCAGCGGGCTCTACGACGTGCTTGCCCACCCGGACCTCGTCAAGGTTTGGGGGCCACAGCGTCCGAGGCCTGAGCGCGACCCACGCTTCCATTACGAGCCCGCCGTCGAGGCGATCGCCGAGAGCGGGATCGCGGTCGAGGTGTCGACTGCCGGCCTGCGCAAGCCGGTGCGGGAGCTCTATCCCTCCCGCGCATTCGCGAAGATGTGCGTGGAGGCGGGAGCGACGTTCAGCCTCTCCTCGGATGCCCATGTGCCCGAGCACGTCGGCTTCGCCTACGACCGGGCGACCGGCGCGATGAGCGACTGGGGCATCGCGGAGGTGGCCGTGTTCGAGGGCCGCAGGCGGCGCCTCGAGCCCCTGGGCGGGGCCGGTGCCGAGGCGAGTGCGGGGCGGGCGCAGTGAGCGCGCGAGTTGGGATCGGTTACGACGTCCACCCGTTCGAGGCCGGTCGCAGGCTCGTGCTGGGCGGCGTCGAGATCCCACACGAGCGCGGGCTCGGCGGGCACTCCGATGCGGACGTCCTGACGCACGCGGTCATCGACGCCATCTTGGGCGCGGGCGGCCTCGGCGATCTGGGCACGCTGTTTCCACCCGACGAGGAGCAGTGGCGCGGAGCCCAGTCGCTCGACCTCCTGGCGGTGGCGCTCGGCAGCCTCAGCGGCCGGGTCGTGAACGTCGACGCCACGCTGATCTGCGAGGAGCCGCGGATCGGCCCGCACCGCGCCGAGATGGAGCGGCTGCTCGCGGAGGCGCTGTCGGCGAGGGTGAGCGTGAAGGCGACGACGAACGAGGGCCTTGGCTGGATCGGCAGGGGCGAGGGCATCGCCTGCGTCGCGGTCGCGATGGTGGAACTGGAGTAGGCGCTCGTTTCCGGTTGAGGCGCCGCGGAGCGGGCGAATAGAGTTACCGAGGTGGTCCGCTCGCTCGCGTCAAAGATTTCACCTGGAATCGTCACCGGCCCGATCGACCAGGTCGCCCGCCGGATCAAGCTCGGGCCGCTGGGAGCCCTGAGCGAGGTCCCCTTCAACCTCAAGGTCCTCACCGACGCTGGCGTGGTCCGCCCGGTGCGACCGGACAAACTTGCGGAGCTGGCGCTGTTGCTCTCGCGTTGGGGGGCATCCCCCGCGGCGGGCATCGCGGGCGCCGCGGTCAACTATCCCGACGAGCCGATGATCGAGGACGAGGCGGGCGCGCTCACGTTTGCGGAGGTCCACGCTCGGTCGAACGCGATCGCCCGCGGACTCGCCGAGGGGGGTGTCGGCCAGGGGGACGGCGTCGCGATCATGTGCCGCAACCACCGCGGCTTCATCGAGGCGACGCTGGCGATCTCCAAGCTGGGCGCCAACGGCCTGTACATGAACACCGCGTTCTCCGGGCCGCAGCTCGCCGACGTCATCGAGCGCGAGGAGCCCGAGGCGCTGGTCTACGACGAGGAGTTCAGCGCGCTCCTCGAGAAGGCGAGCGAGGCCGGCAAGGAGATCGGCCTCTCCCGCTACGTCGCCTGGAGCGAGGAGAAGGAGCTCCACGAAGACCCGACCCTCGCGGAGCTCATCGAGTCCAACGGCGACGGGGACCTCGATCCACCCGAGGAGCACAGCCGGTTCGTGATCCTGACGTCGGGGACGACGGGAACCCCCAAGGGTGCGCAGCGGTCCCAGCCGGACACGCTCAGCCCGATCGCGGCGCTGCTGTCGAGGATTCCGCTTCGCTCCCGGGAGCGGACGATGATCGCGGCGCCGCTCTTTCACTCGTGGGGGTTCGCGCACTTCGTCCTCGGCCTGGCCTTGAACTCGACCTACGTGCTGCGGCGCAAGTTCGACCCGGAGGAGACGCTGCGCGCGACGCAGAAGAGCGGCGCTACGGCGCTGGTCGTGGTGCCGGTGATGATGCAGTGGATACTCGAGCTGCCCGAGGAGACGCGCTCGAAGTACGAGCTGCCCGATCTGCGGGTGACAGCCGCGAGCGGCTCGGCCCTGCCCGGCGAGCTCGCGACGCGATGGATGGACACCTTCGGCGAGAACACCTACAACCTCTACGGCTCGACCGAGGTCGCGTGGGCGACGATCGCGACACCGGAGGACCTGCGCGAGGCGCCGGGGACGGCAGGCAAGCCGCCACGCGGGACCGTCGTCCGAATCGTCGACGAGGAGGGGAGCGACGTCGAGATCGGCAGGACCGGTCGGGTCTTCGTCGGCAACGAGATGGCCTTCGAGGGCTACACGGGTGGCGGCGGCAAGGACGAGCTCGGCGGCCTGCTGTCGTCCGGGGACGTCGGGCACTTCGACGAGGAGGGGCGCCTGTTCATCGACGGCCGCGACGACGAGATGATCGTCTCGGGCGGCGAGAACGTCTTCCCGCGCGAGGTCGAGGATCTCCTCGCCGATCACGACAAGGTCAAGGAGGTCGCGGTGATCGGGGTCGAGGACGAGGAGTTCGGCCAGCGCTTGAAGGCGTTCGTCGTTCCGGACAACGACGCCGACCTGTCCGAGCAGGAGATCAGGGACTATGTGAAGTCCAACCTCGCGCGGTTCAAGGTCCCGCGCGAGGTGGAGTTCGTGGACTCGCTGCCCCGCAACGCGACCGGCAAGGTCCTGAAGCGCGAGCTCGCTTAGCGCGTGGCGAATCGGATCTGGTTCATTACGGGGGCCTCGAGCGGGTTCGGCCGGGCCCTGGCCGCGGCGGCGCTTGAACGCGGCGAATCGGTCGCGGCCACGACCCGGCGCACCGAGGGGCTCGCCTATGCCGAAGCACACGAGAGCGGCCACCGGATCGCCCTCGACGTCACCGACGCGGAGCAGCGCGAGCGGGCGCTGAGCGAGGCACTGGAGCGCTTCGGGCGGATCGACGTCCTCGTCAACAACGCCGGACGCACCCATGTGGGCGCTGTCGAGGAGACAACCGACGACGAGCTCCGGGCGCTGTTCGACCTTCACTTCTTCGCGCCGGCCGCTTTGACACGCGCCATCCTCCCGCACATGCGCCGGCAGGGCGGCGGCGCAATCGTCCAGGTGTCCAGCGTCGGCGGCCAGGTCACGGCCCCGGGCTTCGGCGCGTACTGCGCGACGAAGTTTGCACTCGAAGGCTTGACCGAGACGCTGCGCGACGAGGTCGCGCCGTTCGGCATCCACACGATGATCGTCGAGCCCGGCGCGTTTCGCACCGGCCTCTTCCGCTCCGACGCCGCCTACGAGTCGGCCGCGATGCCCGAGTACGCGGACACGGTGGGTCCGACGCGCGATTACGTGCGGACGAATCACGGCGCCCAGCCGGGGGATCCAGTCAAGGCCGCGCACGCGATCATCACCGCGCTCGACGCCGACGATCCGCCGCTTCGCCTCGTGCTCGGGACCGATGCGATCGGGAACATCGAGCGCCACCTTGCGGCGCTGGGCGAGGAACTCGGGCGCTGGCGCGACCTCGGAGCCGCGACCGCGATCGACGGCGACTGACCCGTCACCACGCGCGCCATGTTTTCCCTGCAATCGCGTGGGTAGCGGCGATCAGAGAGCGGAATACAGGAGGTGCATTCGCATGCCACCGCGTGGTGTGAAGAAGGGGACGAAGCGCGCCCGCCAGTACGAGCTCGTGAAGCGAAGCCAGAGGCAGCAGGGGCGCTCCGAGGGCCGCGCCAAGGAGATCGCGGCGCGGACGGTTCAGAAGGAGCGTGCCCGCTCCGGCGAATCGCGCCAGCGCTCGCGGACCTCGACCCGCGACATCTCGTCGGGTCGCCGCGGCGGCCAGCGCTCAGGCCGTTCTGGGCCGCGGGGCCGGACGCGGGAGCAGCTCTACAACGAGGCGAAGAAGCTCAACATCAGTGGGCGCTCCCGGATGAACAAGCGGCAGCTCCAGGCCGCGGTCAACCGCAGGCGCGGCAGCTGACCTCCTCCAACCATCGAGCGGTGCATTTCCCGCGCCGAACGCGGGTTTTGCACCTCTCGGCGTTTTGATGCGGTTCAGGACGCGGCGGCGCGCTCCCGCTGGCGGGCCGCCGCCTCCGCCCGCAGCTGCTCGTGCTCGACCTGCCGCTTGAGCTGCCGCAGCGTTCGGCGCAGGTGCCCGCCGAGCTGAGGCGCGGCGAACAGCTCCGCGATCCACCCCGGGATGCCTGACCCGGCGACGCCGTAGGCGAAGCGAAGCTCGACCCGGGTGCGACCGTCCGGCAGCTCGCGCAGGCGCCAGCGCCCCCGCTGGTCGACGCCGAGGACGGAGCTCCACGCCATGTCCCGCTCCTCCTTCCACTCGACCATCTCGATGAGGCCGCCGACCTCGGCCGAGCCGACCCGGATCAGCATCCTGTAGCGGGCTCCCCGCCCACTGCGCTGCTCGCCGGCCACCTCCCAGCGGGTCACCCCGGACATGAAGTGCAGGTAGTTCGACGGATCGGAGAGGTAGTCCCAGACCAGCTTCGGGGGCGCGGAGATGATGATCGATTCGTTCAGCCTCATCGCACCTCAGCCGATGATGGGAAACCGCCGCTCCGCCGCGAGCGTGTCGAGCGTGTCCTGCATCCCCCGGATGACGTAGTCGTAGACCTCGTCTGCATCCGGATCGTCCCCGAACTGACTGCGAACCTCGATGGGCTCCAGCACCTCGACGGTGATCTTCGCCGGCAGCGGGAAGTGGCCGAGGAAGTCGCCGATGTTGAGGCCCCAGGGCAGGGCGATGGAGATCGGCAGCACCTTCAGGCGCAGGTAGCGATCCAGGCGCAGGAGCTGGGCGAGCCAGGCGCCGCGGGAGAGGAACAGTGCCGTCTCCTGCCCGCCGATCGCGACCACGGGGACGATCGGCACGTCCTCGTCCAGCGCGAGTCTGATGAAGCCCTTGCGACCGGCGAAGTCGACCCTGTTGCGTTCCCAGGTCGGCCGGTGGACCTCCCAGTCGCCGCCGGGGTAGACGAGCAGGGCGGCGCCGGACTGGAGGGCGGTGCGCGAGTTCCCGGGCGAGGCGGCCACGGTGCCGCCGCTGCGGAGGAGCCGCGCGTACGGGGAGGCCATCACCAGGTTGTGGGCGAGCTGGTGGAAGGGCCGCTCGACGCCGAAATACGTGGAGAAGGCGAGCGTGAAGATGAACGTATCCGGCGTGAGGTTGCCGCCGGAGTGGTTGCCCACCATGAGCACCGGGCCCTCCTCGGGAATGTTGCCCAGGTTGCGGACCTCGCCCCGAAACCAGAAGCTCGAGATCAGCCACAGAAGGGGCAGCTGCTCGCGAAGGTGGTCGGGGTCGCGATCATCCAGGTCGGCCGTCAGTCGATCGCGAATCTCGCGGGCCGTGACCGCCGCCGCCGCGTCCTGTCCCGCCTCGGCCACCGCTCCAGCGAGGCGCCCTCCGGCCCGGGCGAACTCCGCCGTCGTCCTGGCCAGCCGGCCGCTCACGCGTCCGACGTCGCCTACCTGCCGAAGGCGGGCGCGGAGCCCTCCCCGGGCGGCGCCGTTCTGATTGGCGCGCTCGGAGATCGTCCGCTCGTCCGCCACGGGCGGATTCTATGAGCGCGTGGGGCTACGCCGCACGTCGCGAGCGGGCCTCGCCCGCGGCGGCGATGTGGCCGCGGATGAGCGCGTTGGTGCGGTCGGCGAGCTCCACCTGCGGGACGTGGCCGCAGTCGGGCAGGACGATCTGGATGGCGGCGGGGACCACCTCGGTGACGTGGCGGGCGAACGCCGCGGGCACCAGGCGGTCCCGCTCGCCCCACACGAACAGCGCCGGCGGGCGCAGGTCGGCGAGGCGGGTCCAGAAGCCCCTCTCGCCGTGTGGCGCGTCCAGATAGATGTTGCGAAGCGCCGCGAGGAAGGCGATCCGCGCCGAGCGCGAACGGTAGGTGCGGCAGAACTCATCCGCGGCGACGTCAGCGGCGGCCGGGTCGAGCCGATCGGGCCGCGCGAACAGGCTCCAGAACTGGGCGCGTACCTGAGCCGTGCGGATCGGATGGGGGATCGCTGCGATCTCGGGGCGAACCAGCTTCACCAGCGGCACGAGAGATCGTCGCTTACGGAATGCGAGCGCGGGCGAGAGCAGGGCGGTGCTGCGCACGCGGTCCGGCTCGCCTAGCGCCACCTCCAGGGCGACCCGCCCGCCCATGGAGTTGCCCACGAGATGGGCCCTCTCGATCCCGCTTCCGTCCATATAGCCGAGGACCGCGTTGGCGAAGTACGGAGCGTCGTAGGCGGCGCGGGCCGGCTTGGAGGACCCTCCGAATCCCGGGAGGTCGATCGCATGGACGGTGTGGTCGGGCGTGAGGGCCGACACCGTCTCGAAGAACGACGCCTTGTTGGAGCCCAGGCCGTGCAGGCAGATCACGTGATCGGACCCCTGGCCGGAGATCAGGCTGCGGATCGTCGCACCGCGCCCGTGTGTATCCGTCACCCGAACCAGCGGCGGGCGATCGCCCGGCAGCCGGAACAGGCCCTCGAAGCCTAGGGCGAGGTCCAGATCGCCCCGGGCATACAGGCGCCGCTGGGCGAATGCGTCCAATCCGGAGAGGCGGCCCTCCCGCAGAGCGATCCAGGTCGCCGCGTCGCTGCCGATGACCACGTCCGGGTCCCGCATGGAAGCTGGCCGGACGTCGCATCGCTCGGCGCGCGCCCGGACCTGCCAGGTGCGGCCGACGTCGCCGAGCCGTACCTCGAACGTCGCGTCGAAGCTCGGGTTCGCGCCGAGGTAGCGGGAGGGAAGGCTGCGGAACGCCTCCTCGACCCGCTGGACGCGCTGGGCATGAAGCGAGATGCTCGATCCGCCCGAGTCGCGGTGCGCCCCTCCCCGCGGTCGCCTGCCGTTGCCCATTCCTGGCCAGGACGTTATCCGGCGCTGCGATCGAGGCGACATTCCGCCGCCGCTTTCTTCCCGCAAATAGCATCAACTAACCCATGCCCGAAGTGCGGATCTCCGACACGTTGAGCGGGAAGGTGCGGGCGCTGAAGCCCCGCGAGCCGTCGAGCGTCGGGATCTACGCCTGCGGGCCGACCGTGTACTCGCGCATACACGTCGGCAACGCGCGGGCGTTCGTGGTCCCGATGCTCTTCCAGCGTCTCCTTCGGCATCTCGGCTACGAGCCGCGCCTGGTGGTCAACGTCACCGACATCAACGACAAGATCTACGCTGCCGCTCGGGAGGCAGGCGTGCCGTCGGAGGAGCTGGCCGCGGGGATGACGCGGGCCTACGTGGAGGACACGGATCGGCTCGGGCTCGGGCGTCCCGATGCCGAGCCGCTTGCCTCAGAGACGATCCCCGAGATCATCGAGCTGATCCAGGCGCTGATCACGTCCGGCCACGCCTATGAGAGCGGGGGAGACGTCTACTTCCGGGTGCGCAGCTTCCCCGGCTACGGCAAGCTCTCGAACCGCGATCCGGAGGAGATGGACCAGGGCGAAGAGGCGGGTACGGCAAGCCTGAAGGAGGAGCCGCTCGACTTCGCGCTCTGGAAGGCTCGAAAGCCCGATGAGGACAGCTGGTGGCCGTCGCCGTGGGGCGAGGGCCGCCCCGGGTGGCACATCGAGTGCTCGGCGATGGGCGAGAAGCTGCTCGGGACGGACTTCGACATCCACAGCGGTGGCGTCGACCTGATCTTCCCCCACCACGAGAATGAGATCGCCCAGACGGAGGCGGCCCGCGGAGTGCCACTGGCTCGCCTGTGGATGCACAACGGGATGGTCCGGGTGGCCGAGGAGAAGATGTCGAAGTCGGTGGGCAACATCTTCCAGCTGTCTGCGGCGCTGGATGCGTACGGGCCGGAGGCAGTTGTCGCCTACCTCCTCTCCGCGCACTACCGCCAGCCGCTCGAGTTCTCGGATCGCGCCCTCGCCGAGGCCGACGCGCGGGTGCAGCGGATCCGCAACTTCGTGCTCGACCTGCCGGAAGACGATCGGGATGAGCCCGATGCCGAGGTGGATGAGCGGCGAGCCGCGTTCCTCCGTGCGCTCGTCGACGACTTCAACACCCCACGTGCGTTCGCCGAGCTCTTCGAGCTGATCGCCGAGGGGAACCGTCGCGAGCTTCCCGGGGTGCGGACCGCGCTCGAGGAGATGCTCCCCCTGCTTGGGCTGGAGGCGCTGCTCGCCCCGGCGGATGTCCCCGATCCCGAGGCCGAGCGGGTGCTGGCCGAGCGAGAGCAGGCGCGCGCGGCCCGTGACTTCGGGCGCGCCGATCGGCTACGCGATGAGCTGGCCGAGCGCGGCTACGAGGTACGCGATACGCCGGAAGGGGCGCGGCTCGTGCGGCGCCGCGACTAGCCGGTGCCGCCGGAGCGCGGCAGGACGGAAGTCATCTACGGCCGCCGCCCGGTGGCCGAAGCACAGCGCGGCCGGCGGCGGGTGCACCGCGTGTGGACGTCGTCGGACCTGCCGGCGCCGGAGCTGACGCGGCTGGCTGGATCGCCGGACCACCAGGGCGTCGTGGCGGAGGTCGACCCGTATCCGTATGCGGATCCGCGGACGCTGTTGGACCGCCCCCAGGCGCTCGTCGTCGCGCTCGATCAGGCGCAGGACCCGAGGAACCTGGGCGCTGTATGCCGCTCCGCGGAGGCAGCGGGCGCGACCGGGGTCGTCATCCCACATCGGCGCTCGGCGTCGATCACCGCGGTGGCGGCGAAGGCGTCGGCGGGCGCGGTCGAGCACCTTCCGGTGGCGCGTGTGCCGAACCTCGCCGATTGGCTCGGCGCCGCCAAGGAAGCGGGAGCGTGGATCTACGGCGCGGAGTCGGGTGCCCCGGCGCCGTATTCCGTCGCCGACCTCACCGGCAAAGTGGTGCTGGTGCTCGGAAGCGAGGGCGGAGGGCTGCGGAGGCGCGTCGCCCAGAGCTGCGATCTGCTCGTCTCGATCCCGCTCCGCGGTCGCGTCGAGTCACTGAACGTCTCCGCCGCCGCCGCGGTGCTGCTGTTCGAGGCGGCGCGCCAGCGGGACGCCGAGCACCGCTAGCAACGGCGGCGGACGGAAGACCCGATCTGCAAGCGATCTTGCGGCGCAGCCCGGCCTGGTTGACAGAACAACGCCCGCCCGGCTACAGTTACGCACATAAGGGTTAACTAAAGGTCGAGCTTCGGCCAGCGGATGACCCCTCAGGAGAGGGCGCCCAGGGGAGGTACGGGCGCCACCGGTTCCCAATCCGATTGGAGGAAACCTGTGGCCGTACCGACCCCCGCACAAACCGCCGTAGGCGCTCCACCCCCGTCCCCCGAAACCGCCGCTCAGCGGCGCGAAGCTCAACCTGAGCTTGAGGACACGTACGTGGTCGCGCTCGCCAAGCGCGGCAGCCCGGATGCCTACGACCGGATCGTCAAGCGATACCGCGGATTCGTCCGCCTCAAGGCCTCGTCGTACTTCCTCCTCGGTGGCGACCCGGACGACCTGATCCAGGAGGGCCTGCTCGGGCTCTACAAGGCGATCCGGGACTTTCGGTCCGATCGCGAGTCGAGCTTCCGCAACTTTGCGGAGCTCTGCATCACGCGGCAGATCATCACGGCCGTGAAGACGGCTAGCCGCAACAAGCACGCGCCGCTGAATCAGTACGTCTCGTTCGCGCAGGCGCCGGCGGGAGCGACCGAGTCCGAGACGACGCTCGAGGAGGTCCTGCCGGGGGCCGGGAGCGAGGACCCATCGGAGCGCGTGATCGCGACCGAGGAGCTCCAGAGCCTGGTCTCGTGCCTGTCGAGCGTGCTGTCAGAGCTCGAGAGCCACGTCCTGAGCCTCTACCTGGACGGCCACTCCTACGAGGCAATCGGCGACCGGCTCGACTGCGACACGAAGACCGTCGACAACGCCCTCCAGCGCGTCAAGCGCAAGGTGAGCCTGCACCTGGCCTCGCGCGAAGTGACGTTCTGAGCCGGGAGCCCTGGCCACCCATCGCGGGCGCAGACGGTGCTATTTCGTGTGGCCCCGCAATTGACCCGACTGTCCGGTCACCGACGACCTCGTCGGATCGTCTAGCGATCGCCTGGCTGCGTTAGGCGCGCGATGTAGCCAAATCCGGCGAGAACGTCGATCCACACGCCGATTTCGCTGATCCGGGAGTGCCATTCGCCGCCACCTCGGATCGAATGGCCGCGGCCGAGTTGCTCCAGGCGGTGGAGGTTCTCGAACGTTCATCGAGCCGACGGCGTGACGCGCGAGCCGTCACACATTCGGCACATTCCCGCGCGCCCAACTCGGCACGAACACGTCTTGTTCCGTGTGCCTTGCCCGGATAGCTTCGGGTCGTGACCGACGCGAAGCTACGACTGCCGAAGCTCAGCAACCATCCGGTGGATGTTGGCCTCCGGACCGAGGGAGCGGTCCTCTCCGAGCTGATCCGCCGCGGCTACGAGGTGCCGGAAGACTGTATGCATCTGCGTGTGGCACCGCCGCTAAATGGGCAAGCACGCCGGGTACGCTGGCACGGGACTACGAGCTGCCCGCCTAGCTCAATTGGCAGAGCACCTCACTTGTAATGAGGAGCGTCCCGGTTCGAATCCGGGGGCGGGCTTGAGGGATGGCAGAGCGCAACTTCACCTGGCGTGATGCCGAGAGGACGATCGTGTTCCGGGCGGGGGCGCTCGCCGATTCGCCCGAGATCCTGGGCGACGGGATCTGGGAGCGCTTCGAGCTTCTGACCACGACTCGCGCGCTCGGTTCGGCGCCGATCGAGCTGGCTGAGCGCGCCTCGGCCGTGCAACAGGTCGAGCCCGGCGAGGTCCCTTACGTCTCGGCGGCCATCATCGATTCGGTCCTGAACCCGACGCTGGTGGCGCTCGGCGGCGGGCGCGTGATCGATACCGCGAAGGCGATCGCGGCCGTCCGCGGCGGGCGCGTGTGCGCGATTCCCACCACCCTCTCGGGTGCCGAGATGACCCGGATCCACCGGCTGCCAGCCGGCCGCGAGAGCCTCGCGCCGCATCGCGTCCGGCCGGTGCTCGTGATCGCCGATCCATTCGAGATGACGACGCTCGACGACGAGCGCCTCCGCGCCAGCGCGATGAACGCGCTCGCCCACGGAGCGGAGGCGCTGTACGTGCCGCTCGCCAACCCGGTCGCGTCGCTTGCGGCACTCCGCGGCGGTGAGCTGATCGCCTCCGCGCTCGACCAGCGGCCCGGGGAGCGGGACCGCAGCGCCCTCGCTCTCGGCGCGCTGCTCTGCGCCTACGCCCTGGACTCCACCGGCTACGCGCTGCACCACGTCATCTGCCAGACGCTGGTGCGACTGCTGGGCACGCCGCATGCGGAGACCAACGCGACGATGCTGCCCCGCACGATGGAGATGATGCACAGCCGGGCGCCGGAGGAGATCGCCGCGCTCGCAGCCGCGCTCGGCGCGCGGCCCCGCGAGATCCGCCGCCGCATCGAATCGCTCGCTGGCGGGCCCCGGCGCCTGCGGGACCTCGCAGCGAACCCGGATCGTCTCGAGTCGGCACGCCACGCGATGCTCCAGCGCTCCGAGCTCCAGAACACGCCCGATCCGCCGAGCCCCGAGGAGCTTCGCCGCCTGCTCGAGGACGCCTGGTAGGCGCGGAGAGCCCCATGCGGCCGCACCCCCCGGTGCGGGTAGTAACGGGAGGTGCAGGAGCGTGTACGCATCCACATGGACGAGGGGCAGCGCAGCTCGCCGCCGCCGCGCGCCGACGGCGTCATCAGCGAGGAGCGCTTTCGCCGCTACCACGACTACGCGCGCCGGAAGGGCGTCAACTGGCCGATGTACCTGGTCGCTCGAGCGATCCTCCAGCCCGCGTTCTGGATCTGGTTCCGCCTCTCGAGGACCGGTCGCGAGCACCTCCGCGGCATCGAGGGCGGCCTGATCATCGCCTCGAACCACCGCAGCTTCCTCGACCCGTTCGTGATCGGGGTGACCCTTCCCTGGCGGCGCCCGATGCAGTACGTCGCGAAGGTCGAGTTGTTCGAGCGGCGCTGGCAGGGCTGGCTCCTCTCGCGCTTCGGCGCGTTTCCAATCCGGCGCGGCCAGTCCGACGAGACCGCGATGGAGACTGCGCGCATCGTCCTCGATCGCGGCGGGACGATCTGCATCTTCCCCGAGGGCACCCGAATCCGCTCCGGCTCCCTCGCCACGCCGCGGCGCGGCGTGGGCCGGCTCGCGCTCGAGACCGGCGCGGCGGTGGTCCCGGTCGCCGTCTACGGCACGGAGCACGTCCGCCGCGGCTGGCGCATCCGCCCCCGCAAGGTGAAGCTTCGTGTCGGGCGGCTGATGGGCTTCCCGCGAACCGAGCATCCGTCGCCTGCGCTCGCCGCCACCGTCACCTCCCGCATCTGGCCGAACATCGAGCTTCAGTGGGAGTGGCTCGGAGGGCTCCCGCCGCTTCGCAAGGCGGCCGTGATCGGGGCCGGGAGCTGGGGGACCGCAATGGCGATCCTGCTGGCGCGCGGAGGCCTGGAGGTGCAGCTCGGCACGCGCTCGCGGGAGAGGGCAGCGGACATCGGCTCCCGGCGGGAGAACAACCCCTACCTTCCCGGGGTCGCGCTGCCGGAGAACGTGGCGGTAAGTCGGGCCGTCGACATCGAGCTCGCCGGCGTCGATCTGGTGGTGCTCGCCGTGCCCTCGGTGGCGCTGCCCGCGGTCGTCGGCGGGCTGGGCGACCGGGTCGGCTCGCGCGCGGCGGTGCTGATGCTGACGAAGGGCTTGGTGCAGCCGCTGGGACAGCTGCCCAGCGAGTACGTCTCGGAGCGGATCCGTTCGCGTGCGATGGCCTCCCTGGGCGGCCCAGCGCACGCGCGCGAGGCGGCGGCCGGCATGGCGGCGCTCGTCCTCGGCACCACCGACGACGACCTGCGGGCGCAGCTCGGCGACGTGTTCGACCGCGCCGGCCTGGTCTGCGAGCGGACCACGGACATCGTGGGCGTCGAGATGGCCGGTGTGGCGAAGAACGCCGCTGCCCTCGCCTCAGCGGCGGCGGAACCGCACGGGCTGAATGCGGCCGGCATCGCGGCAGCGACGATCTGGCGCGAGTGCGTGGAGTACGCGCTGGCCCGCGGGTCCCGGCTCGAGACCTTCGCGGGCCTCGCCGGGGTGGGCGACCTGACGGCGACGGTGCTCGCTCCGGGGAGCCGCAACCGGCGCGCCGGCGAGCTCCTGGGCGCGGGTATGCCGGCCGATCAGATCCCCGCGAAGATCGGGCAGGCGTCGGAGGGCCTCGATTCCGTGCCGCTGATCTCCGAGTCCGTCGCCCGCGCAGGAATAGCCGCGCCAGGACTGGAGGGTCTGGCCGCGCTGATCGAGGGCGGCATCGACCCCGGCGAGTGGGTCGCCGGTCTGCGCCGGGCCGAGCGAGCCCGCCGGGCCGCGGCTTGAGGGGATTACGCTTGAGCGGTGAGCGAGGAGGGAACCGAGGCGGCGTCCAAGGCGGAGCTCGACCGCGCGTTCGAGGAGCTCTACCGAACCCATCTGCGCGACGTCTACTCGTACGCCTACTACCGGGTCGGCAACCATCACGACGCGGAGGACGTCACGGAGCAGGCCTTCCTGCAGGCCTACCGGCACTTCGAGCGCGCCCGGCGGGAGTCCAACGGCCGGCCCCTGCGGCCGTGGCTGATCAGGATCGCCCACAACCTCGCGTCGAACTACCACCGCGACCGCTCGCGGCGCCCGGAGGCGGCCCTGGAGGCCGTCGAGCCGCCATCGGATCCCCACGGGACCGAGCAGATCGTCGAGGGCCGCGAGGAGCTCCGGTTGGTGATTGACCGGCTGGACCGCCTTCCCGACGATCGCCGTGATGCGCTGATCATGCGGTTCGCGCTCGGGATGTCGAACCGGGAGATCGCCCGCGCCCTCGGCCGGTCCGATGGCGCCACCAAGGTGCTCTTGCACCGCGCCATCAAGCAGCTCGAAGAGGAGATGGAGGAGGAGTGAGCTCGTGAGCGATTCAAGTCAACCTCGCCTGGAGGCGCTTCTGAGCGATGCCCTCCGGCCCATCGAGCCACCCGAGGACCTGGCGACGCGGGTCGAGACGACCCTGACCGCGATCACCGAGCAGGCGGCGGCGGAGCTCTCCAGCTGGGCCGAGGAGTTCTCCGAGGGCGAGCTCCAGGCGCTTCGCGATCCCCGCAACTGGGTCCGTCCGGTCGCGGCGGTGACCGCCGGGACCCTGGCGGGCGGCGCGCTCGTACTCGTCGGCATGCGCCGCCGGCGCCGGCCGACCGGCCTTCGCGCCACCGCCGAGAACGTGCTGCGCTCGGTGCGCCCCGGCTGAATCCCGCGGCGTTCCGAGCGCAGAGCTCATGCCTCGGCCGGCCGCGTGCCCGCGGCAGCCGCCGGGCTCGCGGCCCCGGCTGCGAGCCCGAGCACGCCGAGGATCAGGTGCAGGACGTTGTCCTCAGTGTTGACCGGGATCACGCTCAGGATCGAGTCGCCGCTGCCGATGATGATTCCCCAGACCGCCACGACGACGTAGAGGAGACCGAGCGCGAGCGCGTACGTGCGGGCGGCGTAGCCGGCCGCGGCCAGTCCGAGCAGCCCGCTCACGAGGTGAACCACGTTGTGCCAGCCGTTCACATCGAGGATCCCGAAGACCTCGTCGACGTCCCCCGGTGAGCCGAAGCTGCTGCTGTAGAAGAAGCCGATGATCCCGGCGATCGTGAGCACCGCCCCGATGACCGTCGCGTAGAGCCTGGCGGGACTGGCTGGTTGCATCGCGATTCCTCCTTCGCTCGAGCCGCCGTGAATATCTTGCCGGGCCGCTGGGAGCCGGAGGGCCACCGAGTACATTCAGCCGCCCCATGGCCGTCTGCTATCGCCACCCCGGGCGAGAGACCAACGTCCATTGCTCCAACTGCGGCAGGCCGATCTGCCCGGACTGCATGACGGTGACGCCCGTGGGGATGCGCTGCCCGGAGTGCGCCCGAGAGCGGACGCGAGTGACCCGCATGCCGGCGGGCCTCCGGCTCGGGAGCGCCCCGGCGACCTACGCGCTGATCGCCGTCAACGTGATCGCGTTCATCGCGGAGGTCGGGGCGGGCTCCGGGATCGGCGCCTTCCAGGCCAGCGGGCCCATCTTCAGGGACGGCTCGCTGTACGGCCCGGCGGTCGCGGATGGGGAGTGGTACCGCCTCATCACGTCCGCCTTCCTCCACGCCGGCTTGCTCCACATCCTGTTCAACATGGTTGCCCTGTACATCCTCGGGAGCCTGCTCGAGCCGGGGATCGGCACGCCCCGGTTCCTCGCCGTCTACTTCGTGTCGTTGCTGGCCGGATCGTTCGGTGCGCTCCTGCTCACGCCCGACTCTCATTCGCTTGGCGCCTCCGGCGCGGTCTTCGGGTTGATGTCGGCGGCGTTCATCGTCGCGCGACATCGAGGCATCGAGCAGCTCGCGGGACAGATCGGCTTTTACATCATCATCAACATCGCCTTCACCATCGGCGTTCCCGGGATCAGCATCGGAGCGCACTTCGGCGGCCTCATCGGCGGGGCGCTCTGTGCGTTCCTGATCGTCTTCGCAGAGCGGCGCGCGCGCCGCCCGGTCGAGCTGGAGGCGCTGGGCATGGTGGCCTTGGCTGCGGTCAGCGTCGCTGGCGCGCTGGCTGTCGCCTAGCCGCGGACGGCCGACCCGATCTCGCGGGATAGTTCCCTGAAGGTGAGGGTTCGCGGAGCCGATACCCGGTCGGGGTGGAGGAGGTGGGCGAGCAGCTCGACCCCCTCGACCAGCCTCGGCCCGGGACGGGAGAACGAGGAGGCGGCATCGACGGCGTAGATCTTCTCGGCGCCGAGCGACTCGAGCTCGTCCCGGTGGTCGAGCGCCTGCTCCGCCGCCTCCTCGGCGTAGAGACCGCATGGCATCACCACGACAACGTACGGATCCGCATCTACGAGCTCGCTCCAGGTAACGGCGCGCGAATCGCGCCCCGGCTCGCCCGCCACGCTCCGCCCACCCGCGATCTCGACCATCTCCGGCACCCAGTGGCCGCCGGCGTACGGAGGTGCCAGCCACTCGAGCGTGACAACCCGTGGCCGCTGCGCCGCGGCCACCGCTTCGCGCACCCGATCGAGCCGGGCTTCGAGCTCCGCGCGCAGCCGGTCCCCGCGAGCCCGCACCCCGAGCGCCTCGGCCAGCCGGACCAGGTCGTCGAGCATTTCGTTGAGCGAGCTCGGGTCGAGCGAGATCACTTCCGGCTTCGTGTCGAGGCGCCCGGCTACGGCGCGAACGTCGTCATATGAGACCGCGCAGACCGCGCACAGCGCCTGTGTTGCGATCAGGTCGGGCGCGACGGCCGCGAGCTCGCCCTCGTCGAGCTCATACAGCGGCTCGCCGCGGCCGGTCACCTCACGCACCATCGCGTCGATCTCGTGCGGGTCAAGCCCTTCGGGGATGACGCTGCGCGTCAGGCGGGGCAGCCGGAGCGCCTCCGGCGGATAGTCGCACTCGTGCGTGACGGCGACCACGTGGTCGCCGAGGCCCAGCGCGAAGAGCGATTCCGTCGCCGAGGGGACGAGGCTTGCGATGCGCATGGGATGACTATGACACGCCCTCGCGGGTAAGTTTGGGCCATGGATCTGCTCCCCGACAACGAGATCGAGGCGCGGCTGGGCGAGCTCGACGGGTGGAGCCGCGAGGGCGATGCGATCACGAAGGAGTTCAAGAACGAGGACTTCGTCGGGTCGGTGCGGTTCGTCGACTCCCTGGTGGAGCCCGCGGAGGGCATGAACCACCACCCGGACCTCGAGCTCTCCTGGGACACGGTGAAGGTGTCGATCACCAACCACGCCGCGGGCGGCCTCACCGAGAACGACTTCGAGCTGGCGAAGCGGATCGACGAGGTAGCTCGCAGCAGCTAGCTGCACCACGATTGTCGGATTAATCGCCTATTACGGCCAACAAATCCGACAATCGTGCGGGTGGCTGCGCGGATCGCTGGAATACGCTCCGCGCCCGATGCGGATCGTCTGCGTAGTCGGAACCCGCCCCAACATCGTGAAGATGGCGCCAGTGATCGCGGCGCTGCGCCGGCGCTTCCCCGACTGGCGGATCGCGACCGTCCACACCGGCCAGCACTACGACCGACTGATGTCCGACGTGTTCCTCGAGGAGCTGGAGGTGCCGGAGCCCGACCACGTCCTGGGGGTCGGCTCGGGGTCCCACGCCGAGCAGATCGCGCGGGTGCTCGAGCGCGCACGTCCGGTGCTCGCCAGCGAGGAGCCGGATCTGGTCCTCGTCCCAGGCGACGTCAACTCCACGCTTGGCGCGGCGCTCTGCGCCGACAAGATGGGAGTGGCGGTAGGCCACGTGGAGTCCGGGCTGCGCAGCTTCGACCGCTCGATGCCCGAGGAGACCACCCGCGTCGCCACCGACCACCTCTCGGCACTGTGCTTCCTGCACTGCCAGGAGGCGATCGAGAACCTGCGGGCCGAGGGAGTGGGGGAGGAGCGCATGAAGTTCGTCGGCAACACGATGATCGACAGCCTGGTCGCGCTCGAGCCGCTGATCCGCGACCGGGGTGCCGCGGGATCGCTCGGGCTCGAACCGGGCGGCTACCTGCTGGTGACGCTCCACCGGCCGGCGCTCGTGGACGGCCCGCTACTGCCAGACGCGATGGCGGCCCTGTCGGAGGTGGCGCGCGAGCTGCCCGTGATGTTCCCGGTCCACCCGCGCACCCGAAAGATGCTGGGCGGGCGCGACTACCCGGGCGTCAGGCTCACCGATCCGGTCGGCTACCTGGACTTTCTGTCGCTCGAGTCCGAGGCCGCGGCCGTGGTCACCGACTCGGGCGGGATCCAGGAGGAGACCACCTACCTGGGGATTCCCTGCTTCACGCTCCGCGAGAACACCGAGCGGCCGGTGACGATCCGCGCCGGCACGAACACCCTGCTCGGGCTCGATCCGGCGCGGATCACCGAGATCCCGGAGTTTCTCCGCGATCGCGGTGGGGCCGACCGGGCGGGAAGGTCGCGCGGGCCGAAGCTGTGGGATGGGCGAGCCGCGAAAAGGGTCACCGATGTCCTCGCCGATTGGTAGGTTGCCCAGCGGTGCGGCTTCCCAGCCTCGTACCTCGGGACAGGGTGTTCTTCGACCTCTTCAACGAGTCGGGACAGAACACGCTGCGCGCCGCGCGCCTCCTCCGAGAGCTCTTCCAGGTGTGGCCGGATGACCGTGGGCTGGCGCGCGAGATCCTGCTCGCCGAGCAGGAGGGCGACCGGATAACCCACGACATCGTCCAGCGGACGAACACCACGTTCGTGACGCCGATCGACGGCGAGGACATCTACGGCCTCGCGACCCAGCTCGACGACATCGTCGACTTCATCGAGGAGACCGCCGACTTCATGGGCCTCTACAAGATCGAAGCCCCCATGGACCAGGCGCTGGAGATGGCGGAGGTCCTCGTCAAGTCCTGCGAGCAGCTCGCGAAGATCCTGGCCGAGCTGCGCGCCTTCGAAGGGCTCGAGCAGTACTGGATCGAGATCCATCGGCTCGAGAACGACGGCGACCGGCTCTACCGCGACGCGGTCGCCGCGCTGTTCGCCGACGGCATCGACCCCATGGTCGTGATCCGCTGGAAGGACATCTTCGCGTCGCTCGAGCGAGCGATCGACGCGACCGAGACCGCGGCTCACATCCTCGAGGGCATCGTCATAAAGAACGCCTGATGCACAACGACGTCGTCCTGGTCATCGTCGTCGCCACGGCGCTGATCTTCGACTTCACGAACGGCTTCCACGACACCGCCAACGTCGTGGCGACCTCGATCTCGACCAGGGCGATGGCGCCGCGGCTGGCCGTGGCCTACGCGGCCGCGCTGAACTTCGCCGGCGCCTTCATCTCCCTCGCCGTGGCCGCGACGGTCGCCTCGGACGTCGTCAGCTCCACCGCGATCACCCCCACGGTGGTCTTCGCCGGCCTTGTCGGCGCGATCACCTGGAACCTCATCACCTGGTACTTCGGGCTGCCGTCGAGCTCCTCGCACGCGCTGATCGGCGGCGTCGTCGGCGCGGCCTTCACCGCTGCGGGTGTCGACGCCGTGATCGGGCAGGGGGTGCTAGGGAAGGTTCTGATCCCGGCGATCGTGGCCCCGATCGTCGCGTTCGTAGTCGGCGCGATCGCGATCGTTATCTCCTATCGCGTCGTGGGCAGGGAGCGGCCAGGCCCGGTCAGCCGCGGGTACCGGCTCGGCCAGGTCGTCTCGGGCGGCCTGTTGGCGCTCGCGCACGGGACGAACGACGCCCAGAAGACGATGGGCGTGATCACGCTGGCGCTGATCACGAACGGCAGCCTGGCCGCCGACTCTGACCCGCCCACCTGGGTGATCGTCTCGGCGGCAACCGCGATCGCGCTGGGGACCTACTCCGGTGGCTGGCGGATCATCCGGACGATGGGCACACGAATCATCCGGATGGACCCGGCGCAGGGCTTCTCCGCCTCGGGGGCGGGGGCGGCCGTGATACTCGCATCGTCGCACTTCGGCTTCCCGCTTTCGACGACGCAAGTGATCAGCGGCGGCGTGGCGGGCGCCGGCGCCGGCAAACGGCTGTCGGCCGTGCGCTGGGGGGTGGCGGGCGACATCGTCACCGCCTGGCTTTTGACCCTGCCGGCCGCGGCGGCGGTCGGCGCAGTGGCCTACGGCGTCACGCGGATCTTCGGCACGGGTTCGCTCGGCCCGGCGGTGGTCGCCGCCGCGGGACTCGCGCTCATGGCCTCGGCCTTCGTCCGCCGCATCCGCCGCGGCGCTCCCGTCCCTGCCCCCTGATCCGTGCTCGCGACGATCGTCGACACCAGCGCCCTGCTCAAGACGATCGTGGCCTCCGCGATCTCCGGCCTCGGCGTGGCATTCATCTTCTCGTTCGCGATCCTGGGCGCCGCCCGCTTCCTCGAGTACGGCCGCTCCAGTCGTCCGGTGGCGGCTGGGGCATTCGGGATCTTGTCGGTGATCGCGCTGGCGGCCGCCGCAGCCGCTGTCACCATCGGGATAATCGTGATGACGCAGAAGTAGGATGGGACCGTGATTCGAACGCTGCGGAACGTCGCGATCATCGCCGTGCTCGCCGTGCCGGTGGCGTTTGTTCCGGGCGGCGGGAATGCGGCCCGCGCCGTCCTCGTCACCCTTGGGATGGCCTTCCTCGCGTCGCTCGCGATCGCCGCCCGTCAGATCCACCGCGAGAATCGCCTGACGTTCGACTCGCTCACGGACGACCAGCGGGCGGTGCTCTTCGGCGCCGTGGGCGTGATCGTCTTGATGATCGTCGGCGCCGGGAAGATGCTCGGGGGCGGGGGGCTCGGGGCCGTGATCTGGGTAACGCTGACGGCCTGCGCGGTGATCGCGATCATCGGCGTCTGGATGCGCGCGCACACCTACTGACGCCCGCGTGACTCCGGCGTCGACAGCTTTGTCTTCGCGGGCGCCGGTCGGCTCGGGCTCCTGAGAAGCAGCACGGTCTAGTCACGCTCTCGGCACGTCCTGCGCGCCACGCGCGAGCGCCGCCGGCCTAGCTTCGCCCGCATGACACGACCGCGCGGCGAGGGAGGACAGGCATCGATCGAGCTCGTGGCGACCGTGCCGCTGTTGCTGGTCGTCACGCTCATCGTCGCGCAGCTCGCGGTCGCGGGTTACGCGCTGTGGAGCGCGGGCGCGGCGGCCCGGGCGGGAGCGCGCGCGGGCTACGTCGGCGGTGACGCCAAGGAGGCCGCTCGCCAATCGCTGCCCTCGCCGCTTCGGCGGGACTCGTCCATCAGGGACTCCGATGGAGTCGCGGTCCGGGTTCAGGCTCCGGCTCTGCTTCCCGGCGTTCCGTCGATTCCCGTGACCGCAAAGGCCGACCTGGGAACAGGCGATGACTGAGAGGGGCCTGAAGGCAGAGCACGGCCAGGCCACTCTCGAGCTCCTGGCCGGGATCCCGGCGCTCGTCCTCGCCGGAGTCGTGGCTCTGCAGCTACTCGCGACCGGGTACTCGTTCACGCTCGCCGATGGAGCGGCCGAGGCGGGCGCCATGGCTCTGGCAGCGGGCAAGCCCGCGGGCCCGGCGGTTCGCGACGCGCTGCCGGGATGGGCTCGGGATCGCGCGCACGTTGACGTCCGCGGCGGGCGCCTGACCGTCCGGCTCGAGCCGCCGGGGCCACTCGAGGCGATCGCACGGCACCTCGCCGTGACCTCCTCGACCTGGGTCAGGAGGCCGGCGGGATGAGCGGGGCGTCGGCGCGCGAGCGGGCGGTTGCCTTCGCGGCGGAGCCGCCGAACGAGCGGTGGCTGGTACTCGCGACGAGCCTCGGCGAGGCGAAGGGCGGGCTTGCCATCGCCGCTGCGGTGGCGGTCACGCTCAGCCACCACCACGCCACGGTCCTGCTGGTCGAGCTGGACGCGAGCGCCCGGCGCGGTCCGACGCTCCTTGCGGCGGCCACCGCCCGGGAGCTCGAGGACGCGCTCAGGGAGGAGGGCTTCGATCGCGTCGCCGCGCGCGGCCGCCTGTGCTGGCTCGGCCTGGGCTCCGACGAGGAAGCGCTCGATGAGCTGGCACGCGCGGTTGAGGTAATGCCGGATCGCGGCGTGGGCGTCGCATACCTGCCGGCGGGGCTGTGGCAGGCGGCGCTCGAGCGCTTCCCGACGCCCGCTGGCGCGATGCTGCGGGCCGATCTGCCGCGGGATCGCTCGCTGGCCGCCCTATCCGTGATCGAGCTGCGCGCCCGCGGCATTCTCGCGCGAGTCGCCTCGCGGCCGCTCGGGCGAGTCGCGGCGCGCCGGGCCGTCGCAGGGCTCGATCCGGGCGGGGCCGCTTCACGGCGGGTGGCGCGCCTCGGGCGGGGGTTGGTGCCGGGAGCGACGCGGCGCGGCGCCGTCCCCGAGCGCCCGCTGAGGCTCACCGCCCTTGCCTCCCAACGCGGGCAGGCGCTCATGATGATGGTGGCCGCCGCGTTCGTGATCCTCCTCTGCGCGGCCGTGCTCACGGCGATCGGCGGGGCAGTCACGGGTGCCTCGCGGTCGCAGCGCGCCGCTGATCTCGCCGCGCTGTCCGGCGCGCGATCATTGCGCGACGACTTCGAGCGGCTGTTCGTCCCGGCCCGTCTCCCCGGCGGCGCACCGAACCCCCGGCACCTCACCAAGGACGAGTACCTCCGGCAAGCCGCGGCGGCGGCACGCGATGCGGCAGTGCGCAACGGCGTCGATCCCGACCGCCTGCGGGTCACGTTCCCGGATCGCGAGACGTTCGCGCCCACGCTCGTCAAGGCATCGCTCACAGCATCCCTGGACACGCGTGGGCTGCCCGGCGCCAGCCGCACGAGCCCGCGTGGGCCCACGGACGTCCGGATCGAAGCCAGTGCCAAGGCCGAGGCATCGCCGCCCGCATCCGCCACCGGCTCGGCTCCCACGATGGCGAGCGGCGGCGGCTATTCGGGACCGCTCGCCTACCGGCAGGGCAAGCCGATGAGACCGGATGTCGCGGCGGCGTTCGACCGCATGGCCGCGGCCGCGAAGCGGGATGGGATCACGCTCGTCATCAGCTCGGCCTTCCGCTCCGACGCCGAGCAGGCCCGGCTCTGGGAACAGAATCCGGATCCGCGCTGGGTCGCGCCGCCGGGTCAATCGCTTCACCGCTGCGCCACCGAGCTCGACCTGGGGCCGCCGTCGGCCTACGGGTGGCTCGCCGCTCACGCGGGCCAGTTCGACTTCGTCAAGCGCTACTCCTGGGAGCCGTGGCACTACGGCTACGCCGGCGGTCCGGCGCCCTGTTCGGCCGCGGGCGACCGGGTGGGGATATCCGCTGGCCACCGTGAGCCGGAGCCGACGGCGGGGCTGCCGTCGTTCGTCCCGTCCCGTTACCGCGACCCGATCCTGCGCACGGCGGCGCGGTGGAACGTCTCCGCCAACCTGCTCGCCGCCCAGCTGATGGCCGAGTCGAACTTCAACCCGTTCGCCGTCAGCCCCGCCGGGGCCCAGGGCTTCGCCCAGTTCATGCCGGGAACCGCGGCCCTCTACGGCCTGAAGGACCCGTTCGACGCCCCGGCGGCGATCGACGCCCAGGCCCACCTGATGGCGGATCTCCTGCGCCGGTTCGGCGGCTCGGTCTCGCTCGCCCTCGCCGCCTACAACGCCGGCCCGGGCGCTGTGGAGGCCTGCAGCTGTGTCCCGAACATCCCCGAGACGCGGGCCTACGTGGCCCGGATCCTCGGCCTGATGGGCGGCGCCGGCGAGCTCGTTGTGCCGACGCTCGAGGTGCGGTTGGTGGGATGAAGGCCCTGCGAATCAAGCCGGTCCGCTGCCGCTAGTCCGCTCGACGCGCATCCCTGCACGCGTGTCGGCCGCCTCCGCTTCGCACGATGACCTCGGTCGCTGACTCGGTCCCCCGGTCGTCAAGAGCAGGGGCGAGTGAGCCAGCTCCGCTACGTTTCCCGTCTGGCTCCCGAGACGCCCCAAAGGCACCCAGGGCGGCTAACCGGTGGCCGAGCTCAGCGGTGGCCGCGGTACATCTCAGCGGCCATGAAGGCGAGATCAAGCGCCTGACGGCGATTGAGCCGGGGGTCGCACGCCGTCTGATAGCGCTGGTGCAGCTCACCTTCGACGATCTCATGGCCCCCACCGATGCATTCGGTCACATCGTCTCCGGTGAACTCGACGTGAATGCCGCCAGGATGAGTGCCCAGCGCTCGATGTACCTCGAAGAAGCCTGCCACCTCGTCGAGAACGGCGTCCAGGCGGCGGGTCTTGTGTCCGCTGGGCGCCTCGAACGTGTTGCCGTGCATGGGGTCGCAGATCCACGCGACAGGCGAGCCGTGCTCGGTGACCTTCTCCACCAGGGGCGGTAGCAGGTCCCGGACCTTGCCGGCCCCCAACCGCGTGATGAACGTGAGCCGACCCGGATCGTGATCGGGATTGAGCCGCTCGATCAGCGCGAGGGCTTCATCGCCTGAGGCCTGCGGGCCGAGCTTCACGGCGACTGGATTGCTGATGTGGCGAACGAACTCGACGTGCGCGCCGCCCGGATCCCTTGTGCGCTCACCGATCCAGACCAGGTGCGCGGACAGGTCATATGGCGACCCGGTGCGCCTGTCGATGCGGGTCAGCGCCTGCTCGTACTCCAGCAGGAGGGCCTCGTGACTTGAGTAGAACTCCACCCCGTGGAGTTCGTCCGGGTCGGCCCCACACGCCTTCATGAACGACAGCGCACGGTCCATCTCGCCGGCGAGCTGCTCGTAGCGTCGTCCGGTCGGGCTCTGCGCGACGAAGTCCTGGTTCCAGGCGTGCGCCTGATGGAGGTCGGCGTAGCCCCCACTCGCGAATGCCCGGCAAAGGTTCAGGGTCACCGCCGCGCAGTGGTAGGCGCGGAGCAGCCGCGCCGGGTCGGGGCGGCGCGCCTCAGGGCTGAACTCGAAGCCGTTCACTGCCTCGCCGCGGTAGGCGGGAAGCTCGACCCCGCCCCGTGACTCGGTGGGCTGCGACCGGGGCTTCGCGAACTGTCCCGCCATCCGGCCGACTTTCACGACGGGTACGCTCGCCGCGTAGGTAAGCACGAGCGCCATCTGCAGCAGGGTCTCGAGCTTGCTGCGCACGGCGGCGGCCGTCGACCCGGAGAAGGTCTCCGCGCAGTCGCCCCCTTGGAGTACGAACGCCTCGCCCCGGACCACGGCGGCCAGCCGGTCCTTGAGCTGGTCGCATTCGCCGGCGAAGACCAGCGGCGGTTGCTCCGCCAATTCGGATGTGACGGCGCGAACGTCCGCCGGGTCCGGCCACTCGGGCTGCTGGGCGGCGGGAAGCGTGCGCCATGCACCGAGATCGGCGGGGGTGGTGGATTGTCCGCTCACCGAGTCCAAGGCTAGGCCGTGTCGAGTCGGTCCGCTGAGCGATCATCGAGACCGACGATCACACGACGACTGAACGAGAGGTACTGGTGGCCCCTGCGCCATCAGCTCGTGGTCGGCCACGCTCCGAACGCGAGCCGGTAGCGCAGCCAGTGGACGCCGAGTGCCGGCAGCGCGAGCAGGGCCACGGCCCCGGCTCGTAACGGGACGTGTCGCAGGGTGATCCTTAGCGGTAGCGGGATTCAGCGGGTAAACGCAGCGATTGCACAACTTAGCCCGGGCGCGCCCCTCGGCGGGCGCACCTACGTTGCTGCCGGTTTCGCCTTGAAAGCGGCAGCGGGCTGATCTAATGCTCGCCGCCCACCGGAATCGCGCCAAAGAAATAATGCGTCGTCAACCCGTTCCGCTGCCCTGCTCGCTGGCGCAAAGCCCTTGGTCTCAGCCGGGCACTTCCACTGTTCGTCTTCGGCGGAAGCGTGCGAGGGGCCTGGTGACGCGCTCGCACGTCGCGGAGCGCTGGCCAGGTGGCTCTCGTTAATGCGGATGCGGATTCGGATTATGCGCATGCAGCACCGTCTTCAAGGGTGCGCTTGAGACTGGCGAAGTTTGCGTCGACGCCTCGCCTGACCCCGCGCGCCGCGAGCGGCCCGAGTACGGCTGCGACGCCCGCCAAGTCGACTCTCGCCTCGAGGAGGGACTGGCAGCCAGCTGCCGTTACGGCTCCCGGCCTCTACCTAAGGACGTGATGAGCGGCAGCTGAGCACTGGGAGCTCGAGAGCACGTCTGCCCGAGGGCGCGCCGCCGGCAGCGCCTGGCCCGGCTTTGGCGGCTCCTCCCCTCAGGCGCTGAGCAGCCCGATCCCGAGTATCACGGCGCCGACGCTGAGCGAAATGCCCCCGAGCGAGACGAGGTAGATCAGGTTGTTCGGGGTCTCGGCCCGGGGCGACGCGACCGAGAGGAAGAACCCGAGCGGCATCAGGCCGGCCCCGCGACGAGCGCGTAGCGGACCAGCCATTCCAGCCCATCGGAGAGATCCGCCTGATCGACGAGCAGCAGTCCGACGAGGGTGAGCAGCACGAGCACGCCGGCGTGGGCATGACCCGCCCGCCACAGGTTCTGACGCACCTGGTTGTCGAGGTAGCCGGGGCTCGCGCCGGTAGATCGCGCTCAACAGGCGGGCGCCCCCGAAGGCGATCGCCGGCACGGTGATCAGGACGACGCCGGCGAAGTGAAGTGAGTCAGCGGACATTGCGATGCCTCCTATTTCGGCGTTGGCCGGAGAGTCGCACTCAGTGACTGCTCTGGGCAAGCTCTCGACGAGTCCGTGTCCCCGGAGGCGACGCCCCTGTATCACTAGTTCGAGCAGGCGTCGCTCGCCGAGCTCCTCCGCGGACCACTCGTACGCGCGCTACATCCGCGGGAGGCCCACGGCGTAGTCGAGCAGCCGACCGAGACGCTGCTCGGCGGCGATGTAGCGCTCGACATCGAAGCACGCAGGCGGTCAGCGCGACTACCGCTTTCGCGGGTCATGGCGACAGCGCACCACACGCGCCACGACTGACCGAAATGGACGACAACCGAGAGGGCGGGAAGTGGCGGTCGGCGCCTCTCGCTTCGCGCGACAACAGGGTCCCGTCCCGGAAGCCCAGTCGCTCCCCGGGGCAGGTCTGCTGTGACGGCTTCGGCGCGTTGATCGAGTCTCGCTGCGCACGAGCCGGAGCGTCAGCTCGCCCGCGAGCCGCAGGTCAACCGGATCGGTGCGAGAGGACGTTCACGATCGTTCCGCTCGGCTCGCGAAGCATGAAGCGTCGGACCCCCCACTCCTCGTCGCGCAGGGGGTAGGCGATCTCGAGACCCCGCTCCACTGCGCTGGCGTGAACCGCGTCGACGTCGTCTACCTCGACCGAGATGCCTGGGGCCGCGGGATCGTCGTTGCCGACGATGGTTACCTGGGCGGATTGGTTGGTCGGCGATGCCACAGTCACGACCCAGCCCAAGTTCATCGCAACCTCGAACCCGAGCAACTCCACGAAGAAATCCCGCGTCTCGGCGGGGCGGTCGGACCTGATGTTCGGCACCGCTCGATCGATCGTCACGCTCCGTGTTCTACCGGAGATACGCAGATTCATGCACCGGCGGGCCCGCCTGGGGCCGCAGCGTTTCTGCAGCGCGCGATAAAGAGTAATGCTCGGGTTCCCAACGCATTATTTGTTCGGCGCGATCCCGCTTAGCGCAAGTGGAGATCCCCGCGAACCAAAGTAAGGCTCACGCCCTCCAGATGCTGCGCGATGCGCAGACCCCTCCCCGGCTCGCCACGCGGCGAACGGACCAACTACGCAAACCGACACAGCCATCAGCTCGCAGCGTCGAGAACGGCTCGGAGGGCAGCGAGGTCGGCGACCTTAAACACGACGCGATAGCTGGAACACCAGCCCTTGCATTCTCGTAGACCCGTTACCTCTCGCGGGTCACGGACTGTTGAGCCGGGTTGTCCCGGATCTGCTTCTCGTCTTGGGCGAGCTTCGGGCGAAAACCTCGCGGGGACGCTCCCGCGTCGCGCAGAGCGGCGTTTCCGCTCTATCAATCGGTATCGAGACTCTCCGGTTCCGAAAGTGTGGATAGGGTGAACTTACGAAACCAGTGAGTTCTGAAAGTCGCGGATGACTAGCAACAGACCCACAGCCGCACAACGTTCGATCGGCAGGCCGCGTGACGAGCGTGCCGATCGGGCGATCCTCGCGGCAACGCTCGAGCTCATGGCCGAGAGGGGTGCTCACGACCTCCGAATGGAGGACGTGGCCGACCGCGCCGGCGTCGGTAAGGCCACCATCTACCGTCGTCACCGGTCGAAGGAGGAGCTGATCACGGCCGCGGTCGCGGGGCTCGTCAGCGAGATCACCGTTCCCGATACGGGTTCGACCCGGGCCGACCTGCTCGCCCTGATGCGGAATGCGGTGGGCGTCTATCGCGGGTCGGTGCAGGCCGCCGTGATGCCCAGCTTGTTGGAGGCCATGAGCAGGGACGCTGACCTGGCTCGCCTTGTGCGCGAGGGGTTCCTGGCGCGACGGCGCGACGCGTTGAGCGCCGTGCTCGAACGCGGGATCGATCGCGGTGACCTGCGCGCCGACCTGGACCGTGAGCTCGCGCTCGACGTTCTCGGCGGACCGCTCTTCTATCGGCTGTTGATCACAGGCGGTCCCATCGACGAACAGCTCGCCGAGGGGGTCGTCGAGCTGATCCTTCGCGGCTTCGCATCGCCCACGTCCTCAAGGTCGTCGAATCGAAAGAAGGAAACCAAATGAACATCCACGCCATCCAGACCGGAACCGTCGCGATCACGACCAAGTGGCGAGAAGGCGTGGGGCACGGCCGCCGCCGCCTCGTTAACACGGTCCTCGACCGGAGTGGACGGAGCCGCTACCGATCTACGCCTTCGCGATCGAGCACCCCGAGGGCGTGATCGTCGTCGACACCGGCGAGACGGCCCGAGCCCGGGTCTCCGAGCCCGGCTACTTCCCGCGCTGGCACCCCATCTTCCGCATCGCCGTGCGCGAGCGAGTGGAGCCCGAGCAGGAGATCGGCCCGCAGCTCGCGCGACTCGGCATACTGCCTTCCGATGTCCGCTTGGTCGTGATGGCTCATCTCCACACCGACCACGCGGGCGGGCTGCACCACTTCCCCAACAACGAGATCCTCCTCTCGCGGGCGGAGCTCGACTACGCGGCTGGGATACGAGGGCGTATCCGGGGCTACCCGAACAAGCGGTGGCCCGCGTGGTTTGACCCGACCCTCGTTGACCTGCCCACGGTTCCCTTCGGTCCCTTCCCGGCAAGTCTCGACCTAGTGGACGCAGGCGACGTGACGCTCGTGCCAGTTCCGGGACACAGCCCGGGGCAGCTCGCCGTCGTCGCTGAGGACGGCGACCACGCGGTCTTTCTCGCGGCCGACAGCTCCTACACCGAGGGCGCGTTGCTGCGCGGCGTGGTGGACGGTGTCGGCCCCGACGAAGCCGCCGAGCGCTTGACTTACGAGCGCATCCGCGCTTACGCAGCGGAGATTCCGACCGTCTACGTTCCGGCGCATGACCCCGAGACTGCCGCGCGCCTGGCAGAGCGCCGGCCGATCGGTGGTACTACGCGGGAGGAGGCACTCGCGTGATCAGCTTCGGGACCAGCGTATGCATCGAACGCCCGGTCGAGCAGGTCTTCGCCTTCGTCTGCGACCCGACCCAGTTCCCGCGGTGGAACTCGGCAGTGAGGGCGGTGCAGCGGATCTCTGGCGAAACCGGCCAGCCCGGCTCGACCTACTCGATGGAGCGCGAGCTGCCGACTGGCCGGGTAGAAAACGGCCTTGAGGTCTTCGCTGGCGAGCGTCCCAGCGTGTTCGGCATCCGCACCACGTCAGGGCCGACGCCGTTCATCTACAGCTACCGATTCGCCTCCGACGGCGCCGGCACGGTCGTCCCTGCCGTGGTCCTGTGCCACCGACCGAGGGCGCCTCGCCCAGCGCCGAAGGGGAGCGATCTTGGACCCTCCCTAGGCGGATCGCGGGATCAGCGGCGTTGCGATCCCGGACTAGCCTCAGAGGCTCGGCAGGGTCCGTGGAAGCCCGAAGTGGCGGAAGGCGGCGGTGTCGGCGAACCAGGTGATCGCAGCGATCGCGTCGCCCTCGAGCGTCAGGACAATCATTCCGTAAGGGCGGGCGATAGCTGCCTGCTCGTCGGGTAGGTAGCAGCCGAACGCGGGCTGGGTGTTGGCCCGGGTGGGTACGACGCGCAGCGGCGCGCCGCGCACCTCGGCCCGGTGGCGCAGGAAGGCGGCGATCGCCTCGTGGCCCTGGTACTCGAGCGGCTGGGGTGGCATCGTCAGCAGGGCGTCGCCGGTGAGCAGGGCGACCAGGTCACCGATGTCGCCGCTCTGGACGGCGTCGGCGAAGCGCCCGACCAGCTGGCGCTCGCTGGCGGAGTTCGGCCGTGGGGCGCGCTCGCGATCGGAGGCCGGCAGCCGCGCTCGGAGAGTCGCGCGGGCGCGCTGGAGGGCGCCCTTGACCGAGGCCTCGCCGGTGTCGAGCATCTCGGCGACCTCGGCGGTGCGGAAGCCGAGAACGTCGCCGAGCACCAGCGCCGCGCGCTGCCGCGGCGGCAGGCCCTGGAGGGCAACGATGAAGGCAAGCTCGATCGACTCCCTGGCCTCGTAGCGCGCCGCCGGCCCGGGGGAGCGGTCCGGGATCTGCTCGAGCAGCACGTCGGGGTATGGCTCGAGCCAGACCGGCTCGGTCCGGCGTGTGGGCTCAATCGAGTCACCTATGGCTGGTACCTCCCTGGGGCGGCGCGACCGTGCCCGCAGCGCGTTCAGGCAGCGGTTCGTTGCGATCCGATAAAGCCAGGAGCGAACGGACGCGCGGCCCTCGAACGACTCGATGCTCCGCCACGCCGCCAGCAGCGTCTCCTGCACCATGTCCTCGGCGTCTTGGGTCGAGCCGAGGATGCGGTAGCAGTGCAGCTGTAGCTCGCGCCGGTGGGGTTCGGTGAGCTCGTGAAACGCCTCCTCGTCCCCCGCGCGCGCCCGCGCGAGCGTGGTCTCGCTCAGCGCCTCGCCCAGCACGAGCTCCTCGCATCGACTCGTCCGACCGCCCTCATGCCGGTATGGGCACCACCTTGTCCGGGAATGGATCGAGCGTTCCGTTCTCGGCGCCGCCGGTGTCTGAACGGATATGGACCCGAAGACGCGTTTGGAACACGAGTACCTAGGAGGGTAATGGTGGAATCGTCCGCCCCGGTCGCGCACCTGGCCCCGCGACCGATGGCCGACGGGGCCACCGATTCAACGGCCAACAATGATGAACACGCTAATGGAGGACGAAAATGCTGCTTGAAAACAAAACCGCTGTGATCTATGCAGCCGGGGGCGCAATTGGTGGTGCCGTCGCCCGGGCCTTCGCGCGCGAGGGGGCGAGGCTTTTCCTGACAGGACGTAACGTGGCGAACGTGGATGCTGTCGCCAAGGAGATTGTCGCTGCTGGCGGCATCGCTGAGACAGCGCAAGTTGACGCTCTTGACGAGAAAGCCGTGGAGCAGCACCTCAACGTCGTGGTTGAGAGAGCGGGAGGTGTTGACATCTCGTTCAACGCCATCGGCCCGGGCCCCGCGCCCGACCGCATACCCCTGACGGAGTTGGCCGGCGACGCCTTCGCCCGCCCCATCGCCTTCTACACCAGCTCCAACTTCATCACCGCGACCGCCGCGGCCCGCCACATGAGCGGCCAGGGCTCGGGTGTGATCGTGACACTGACCGCGGTTCCCGGCCGGATGCCGGCTAGCCTGGTCGGCGGGTCGGCACCGGCCTGGGCCGCCGTTGAGGCGTTCTCGCGTTCCCTGGCCCTCGAGCTGGGACCAGCCGGTATCCGGGTGGTCTGCCTGCGTTCCCATGCGATCCCGGAGACCCCGCTCATCGAGGCGAACTTCGCCACGGCGGGCCCGGCCGCCGGTGTCACCCCCGCCCAGTTCCAGGCAAGGCTCGAGCAGGGCACGCTGCTCAAGCGGCTCCCTACCCTCGCCGAAGTGGCCGACACCGCCGCCTTCGCCGCCTCCGACCGCGCCGGTGCCATGACCGCAACCGTCGTCAACCTCAGCGCCGGCAGCATCACCGACTGATCAGGTAGGAGGACACACGGGCGTTACGTCATCGTCGCGTCGAACGACAGCGCCAAGCGGCAACCCGACTCGTTAATTGAACCTCGTGGGTTCAGGTCGGAGACGACGGATTCACGGCGAGGGCGCGCGCTGGCATTTCGCGTGCCGCGGCAGCGTTGGGGGCGGACTGGAATGGCGCCGAACAATTAATGCTTGCCGAGGCGACGCGCTGCTCGTTTGTCGGGCGAAGCAGGAGCGGACGGGTGGCCCGTGGGACTACCGGCTCTCGCTCTGCGCTGAGCGAGCCGAGCAAGCGGCCTACGTCGACGGAATGGGAGCCTCACGCCTGGATGAACTCCAGCAAGTCCGAATTGAACTCATCCTTGAACGGGGCCACGGCGAAGAGGCCGTGGGGGGCGCCGGGGTAGGCGTTCAGGGTCGAGTCCGGGACGAGCTTGACGACTTTTCCGCCGCCGCGAGGATGGGCACGATCTGGTCGTCGTCGCCGTGCACGATCAGCGTGGGGACGTCGAACTTCTTCAGGTCCTCCGTGAGGTCCGGCTCGGAGAAGGCCTTGATGCAGTCGTACGCGCCCTTGAAACCTCTCGTTTCCCTCCCACGGCTGGCTTGAGCGGCCGTGCCCGCGACGGTCGTTCGCAATGGCGCGAAACCCGTTGCGAGCCACGAGGAACGACTGGTCGTCCCACGCGTGGGCGCTGAGCGGCCAGCCGTGGCTGAACACGACCGGCTGCCCCTCGCCCCAGTCCTTGTAGAAGATCTCGGTCCCGTCATGGCTGAACTAGCTCGGGCGACCGAGCGGGATCGCGTCTCATCGCGTGCGTCCTGAAAGGATGCAGGCGGATGGAGCGGGTTGAGGGTCTCGAGATTCCGCAGACGCTGGAGGACGCCTGCCATCCGCACCACCTGGCGCTGCTCGTCTATGACATGCAGATCGGGGTCTTGCGCCAGATCGAAGACGGCGCGGCGGTGACCGGACGGGTGCGGGAGGTGCTGCAGGCGGCACGCGCGTCGCGCGTGCGGACGGTGTTCGTCCGCCACGTCACGATGCCACGGCGCCTGATGGGCGCGGCGCAGCTGCGGATGTGGAAGGCGTGGCAGCGGCGTGACTCCGCTGCCGAGGTCGTTTCCGCCTTTCCGCCCGGCGCCGACCACGTCCGCATCGCACCGCAGGTGGAGCCGGCCGCCGACGAGGCGGTCTTCGACAAGGTCACCATGTCCGCCTTTGAGGGCACACCGCTCGACATCGTGTTGCGCGACTGTGGCGTGACTGCCGTGGCCGTGGTCGGCGTGGCGCTTGAGATTGGCGTCGAGCCAACCGTCCGCCACGCCGCTGACCTGGGGTACGTCCCGATCGTCGTGACGGATGCGTGCGGCGCCGGTGACCGGGCCGCAGGCGCGCGGTCACTTGAGACGCTGCGCTTCGCCGGAGACGCGATACTCACCGATGCCGCGGGCTTCGCTCAAGCCCTGGCCGGTCAGCGCTGACGACGCGCGACGCGAGCCGACGATCAACTGCCTGTGCCGGTCCCGAGGCCCCCTCCCCGAGGCGGTAGAGCCCGCACTCAACGATCAGGGTGCTTGAAGTCGATGGGCGACCGGCGTAGGCTTGGTTCGTGCCAGGCTGACGCTAGAGAGCTGCCTCTTGTACATCGCCGCGGCACGGCCGTCCGCGCGGCTGGTGGCGGTTTGCGCCTACGCACGCGCGCACTCGTCCCGAATTCCTCGGCGGCGGTGCGCGAGCTCCTCCTGGAGGGTCCAGCGCCATGCAAGTGAACCGAGTTCGAACAACCTGAAGGAGAAGCGGATGACCGAGAACGAGCGGCTCGCGCGCGAGGGCTATGAGGCGCTCATGCGAGGTGAGCTCGAAGAGCTCGAGGAGCTGATGGATCCCGATCTCACGTGGCATTGGTGGGAGCACGGGCCTTGGGATTGCCACCGTCGCGATGAGGCGCTGGCCCTGATCAGGGAGCGAATCGGCGAACGTGCGATCGGCGAGCTGAAGGAGGTGAGCGAGGTCGAACCCGACCGGGTCGTCGTCGTGATGCAGATGCGGTCCGACTCAGAGATCGGTCCCGAGGACCTCGGATTGCCTCCGGGCCATGTCGAGACCGCCAATCTCGTCACGTTCCACGAGGGCAAGGTGGTCGCGATGCACGACTACCGCACGAGGGCTGACGCGATCGAGGCCCTGCGACACGGCGAGCGCGGCGACTAGGGGACACCTGATCGCCACCTGTGCTCCCAGGTGTCAGGTCTGCCCCTCTGGTGCCGAGGCCGGCCGCTCACCCGGGGACGCCGGCGTCTCCCCACTGCGGGATGCCAGCTCCCCGCGGGCGGCCACCTCTGCGACCGGCGGGAAGCGCGCGGCCGCGTTATCGGCGATCTCGAGGAGCTGCTGCGCTAGCGTGCGCAAGTCGTCCATGAGGCGCCGGCGCTCCTGCCACACCGCCTCAACGTGCTGATCAAGCTGCTGGACGCGCCCTTCGGCCTCGACACGCATCTCCTCGGCCTGCCGCCGAGTGGTCGCGCGAAGCTCCTGCGCCGCTCGTTCGGCCGTCGCCCGAAGCTCCTGCGTCTCACGCTGCGCGGTCTCCCGCAGCTCCCACGCCTCGCGTTCGGCGGCCTCCCGGACCTCCGTCGCCTCTCGCTCCGCTTGCTGGAGCCGATCGTCGGCCGCTGCGCGCGAGCGGGTCGTGATCGTATCTGCCGTCTCATGCGCCCGCTCGAGAATCCCGCGAGTCTCCTCGCTCACCTCCTCGAGGGCGTGCTTGATCGCTCCCTCCGGCGAGGCGGAGGTTTCGAGCTCCGCGATCAGGTTGTTCACGTGCGTGACGTAGCGGTCGACCGCGGCCCGGTCATACCCCCGCACCGCAATCGGGAAATCAACCTCCCGAACCTCGTCGTGCATCCGCAGGCGTTCCGCCGCGCTGGCTGGGCGTTTCCGGGGTTGCCGCCGGGGGCGGCGCTCCGCCTCGCCTCCGTTCGAGCCACCAGACTCCTCACTCCTCATAGTGGTGAGTATTGCGCTCTTGCACGAGCAGTACCGCACGATTCGTTACTGGTTCCTCCACGCGACCCATGGGGACGCGCGACAACGACCAGGAATGCGCCGCCTCACCACCGGCTCCGAATGGCCCGGCACGGTGTTCGTTTGGCGCCCTCAATCGCAAGCACTCGACAAACGTTCCTCGTGATCGCGTCATGGGCCCCGGACCGGCCGCGCGGACCGCCATCGCGCGAGGGCTCCTATGATCCGCGCACCGGCGTCGGCTGCCCCGTCGGCGGGCGCCTGAGCGACAGGGATCCAAAGGAGGCGCGAGTGACTAGCGAGAGCGGCATTGAGCGGATCCGGGCGGCGAAGTTCCCACTGGTTCGCAAGGGCTACGACCCGGATCAGGTCGACACCTTCCTGGGGGATGTCGTGGATTGGCTGGAGACGGGCGGCGCGGACCAGGCGCGCGCGGAGATCGTCAAGCACGAGATCGAGCGGGTTGGAGAGCGAACCGCCAGCATCCTCGCGAGTGCCGAGGACACGGCACAGCAGCTGCGAGGGGACGCCGAGCGTGAGATCGCCGCGATGCTCGATCGCGCCGAGTCGGAGAGCAAACGCTTGAGAACCGAGGCTGATGCCTACGCGGCCTCCGCCCGCGGCGAGGCCGATGAATACGCGACCACGTTGCGCGGCGAGGCCGATGCATATGCTGCCAAGGCCCGCGCCGATGCCGATGCGTACGCGCGCGAGACGCGCGAAGCCGCGGACGCCGACGCCGAGCGGAAGCAGGTCGTCGCCGATCGCCGCGCGGCGGAGGTGATCGAGGCTGCGCACGAGAAGGCCCGACGGATCGTCAACGAGGGTAGCGCGCGGCGCCTCGAGGTCGAGGCCGTGATCGCTGACTTGGTCAAACGCCGTGATCAGGTCATCGCGACGGCAAATAACCTCGGAGCCGAGCTTCAGTCGGTTGCCGCCGGGCACGCGCCGAAGTCGGGCGCCGATCCGTTCGAGCGCCCAGGCGAGCTAGATCCGCTTGAGCGTGGCGAGTCGGTCGCTTCCGAAGCCGAGTCCGAGGCCGCCCGGACGTAGGCGAGCCGACCCCCGATGGACCGACTGAGCGTCGATGCGATTCGCCGCGCAACGTTCCCCGTCGCCCGGCGCGGCTACAGCACGCGGGCCGTGCACCGCTTCCTCGACCGAGTAGCCGAATGGCTCGAGACCGGCACGGGTGACCCCGTCCGGGCTGATCTGTTGCGGCGCGACCTGGCCCGGGTCGGGAGGCGGACCGCCGCCGTCTTGATCGAGGCGGACCTCGAGGCGCGGCGTCTTCGAGCCGAGGCCGAGCGCGAAGCGGCACAGATCGTTCGCCGCGCGCGCGAGGAGGCGGCGCTGATTCGCGGCGGCAGCGACCGGCCCGGCACGCAGAGCGTGCGGGAGCGACCGCTCCGCGACCCGGCGGACCGGGGTGCGGGCCCACGGCGTCGTCGGGGCTAGCGCGCGCCCTCGCACCGATCGGCCTTGGCGTAGACCGCGCTCGTCGATGCGCGTGATGCGGGCGCCTCGGCGTGGCGATCCCGACGGGTGGCGTTTTGGGAACCTCTGCGGTGTGGGTGACGCGATCATCCAGGTGCCCGCGATGGCCGGCGACCCCGGCCATCCGGCGGCTGAGGGTCCGGCGGTGCTCACCGCTGCGCTGGCGGAGGTCGGCCGTCGCCTGCCAGTCCATCGCGTGGTGGCCCGGGCCTTCGAGGGCGAGGTCCGTGCCGCCTCGATCGACATCGGCCGCCAGGTCGCAGACGTCGTCCGCACCGTGGTCGCGTCCAACGACCGTCCGATGGTGGTTGCGGGCTCCTGCGACGCCGCGCCCGGGGTGTTCGCCGGAATAGGGGATGACAACGCAGGGGTCGTTTGGATCGACGCCCACGCCGACTTCAACACGCCCGCGTCTTCTGCGAGTGGCTTCTGGCCGGGGATGGCGCTCGCGGTGCTCGTCGGCGATTGCGGCGGTGAGGTGTGGTCGGCGCTCGGCTGGAATCCGGTGCCTGCCGATCGGGTGTGTCTCTTCGGCGTTCGTAGCCTCTCCCCGCCCGAGGAGGCGCGGCGGCTTGAGCGAAGCGCGATCCGGACCGTCGGCTGGCGCGACGGCGTACCCGAGGCCGACATCGCAGGTGCGCTGGACGACCTCGCAGGCCGGGTCGAACGGGTGTACGTCCACGTCGACCTGGACGCCCTCGATCCGACGATCGGTTCAGGTGTCGTCGATCCACCCGTCCCTGGCGGCCTCTCCGAACGCCAGCTGCTTGCGCTCATCGATGAGGTTCGCGAGCGGTTTGAGTTGATTGGAGCGACGATTGCGGCCTATACCCCGGCTAACGATGAGGGCACGACGTTGCCGGCCGCGGTTGCCGCGCTCCAACGCCTGGTCGATGATCGAACCAAACCGGTGGCGGCATAGGACGGCCGCACGAGTCTCGACCGAGCCGAGCCTCGGCGCCGGTCCGTAAGCGGCTCACAACGCCCCATCGAGCAGCAACCGCTCGACTATTCCCGCGAGATGGGGTGGCAATAACCTGACGGCGATGGAGGCCACCAGCCTGTACGTGGACTAGGCGCGCTGCGAGGATCGACCATGGCTGTAGTCGATTTCTACTGGCTACCGCTCGGCGCGGGCGGCCATTTTGTACGGCCTGTCGGTCGCCTCTACGAGGCGATCAAGGCTCGCATCGAGCGGCGCCCGAGCTACGACCTCTATCACTCGGCGCTGCAGGTCGAGGTTGGAGGCGCCACCTATGTTGTAGAACAGGCACCGGTACCCGACCTCAGCGGTAACGAGCGCGGCGTGGTAGCCGAAGGTCCCGTTGGCAGCCGCTGGGCGAGCCGGTTTCGCCTCTTCCGATACGAGATCCGGCTGTGGCGGGGTGGAAGTATCCCCGACATCGCCGAGGCCGTCGATAGTCCGCGGCGACTCAGCGACGACGAACGCCGCGCCCGCGACGTGCTCGAGATCGTCCCGCAGGTGCCCACGCCGGTGTGGGGACGCGACGAATCCTCCACCGGCGAGATGTGGAACTCAAACTCGGTTATCGCGTGGATCGTCGCCAGCAGCGGGCTCGATGCCGACTCGATTCAACCCCCGCCTGGCGGGAGCGCTCCCGGGTGGCGGGCAGGAGTCGCCCTCGCGCGGGGGCGAGCAACACAGCGATAGGACTGACCGGCAGGCAGCCGACCGAGTGCGCGCGGCTCATGGGCTGGCTGAACTAACTCGCTCGTCTCCGGCCCAGATCCTGGAGGGCCCGTCAAGCGACCTTCGCCTCGGGCAGACGCCTGGTGCACTCGTTGCGCGCGGGTTACCCGACCCTTTCGGCCACGAAGTCCTCCCACGTCCGCTCGCCTACGGCCCGGTCCGGTGCCAGGTGGCTCCGGCACGGACCGCGGCGGCGGCCTTGCCTGGGCGTCGCACGATCAACCGGCGCTTGCGGGTAGCTTGCAGGTACCCGCCAAGCAGCTCGGCGACACCGTAGACCTGCGGGCCGGCGATATCGGGCACCAGACCCGCCGGCGCGGCCCACGCAAGGTCCACGAGCCGGGCCGCCACCTCCCCGGCATCGACGGGTTGGAACCGGAATCCAACCGGGACGGGCAATAGGGGCAGCCTGGCCATCTGCCGCGACACGGCCAAGATCAGGTCGTGGAACTGGGTCGCGCGTAGCGTCGTCCATGGCAGGCCGGACTCGGCCACCACGCGCTCTGCGGCGAGTTTGAATGCGAAGTAGCCGAACATCGCGCGGTCGACGCCGCTTTCGACCGGGATCTTTTCGGCCCCGACGACCGAGATGTACACCAGGTGCTGCACCCTGGCCGCCGACGCCGCCCTGACAAGATTCAGTGCCTTGTCCTCGTCGTCCTTTTGGGTGCCCGCGCAGTGCACGATGACCTCGGTGTCATCTACTGCGGCCTCGATCCCCTCCCCCGTGGTCAGGTCTCCGATCACGAACTCGATGCCTTCCTGCTCCTCGCGAGCCCGCCGGGTGAGCACTCGAACCTTGCGGTCGGCCGCGCGCCGCCGTGCGACGACCAGGCGCCCAAGGGTGCCCGTGCCCCCGGTGATGAGAACGCGATCCGTGCTCGGGGCCGGCGTCTGCATGGCGTCCCCACGGGTCGAATACCCGCATAGCGTAAGCGGTGCAAAGCGGCGGACCCAGACGGACCCGGCCTATACCTGGATTCCAAAGCGCCGCGCCCTCGATTGTTCCCATAGAGGTCGCGACGCAGCAGGGGGCGTTCGGTGACGACACGAGCCCTGCGGCTGCTCCCCCGCACTCTTCTGTATCGCTTGGCGACGAGCGACTACCTCGAGCGGACGGTGCGTGCCGTCCCCCCGATCGAGCGACGCTGCTGCGAACTCTCGCGTCGATACGTTGCAGGTAGATCGCTCGACGACGCGCTGGAGATCGTCAGAACCCTGCGGGACCAGGGAATGTCCGCAAGCGTCGACCTCTTCGGAGAGGGGGTCAGCGACCCGGATGCGATTCAACCGGTGGTCGCGGGCTACGTCGAGGCGGCGCACCGGATCGGTGAACTGGACTCCCGGGCCTACCTCGAGGTGGTGCCCTCTCGTCTCGGGCTGGACATCTCGCCGGCCTTCCTGCGCGAACGACTGAAGCCAATCATCGACGCGCTTCCGTCCGGATCGCGGCTCGAGGTGAGCGCAGAGGAGAGCCACCGCACCGACCGGATACTCGAGGTCGTGCTTGCCCTCGCGAGGGAGGGAGCGCCCGTGATGGCGACACTTCAGGCGAACCTGAGACGCAGCGCCGACGATGCTGAACGCCTCGCCGAGGCCCGCGTTCCGGTGCGGCTCGTCAAGGGCGCCTACCTGGAGCGCCCGGATATTGCTTACCCCTGGGGCGAGTCAACCGATCTCGCCTTCCTGAGCCTGGCGCGCAAGCTCCACACGTCCGGGGTCGAGCTGGCGATCGCGACCCACGACCCGGTGATCCGAGAGGCGCTGTTGGCGTCGCTCCAGGGGATCGGCGTTGAGATGCTTCTCGGCGTACGCCCCGGTGATGCGCGCGGACTCGCTCGCCGCGGGCATCGCGTACGGATCTACGTCCCATTCGGCGACGGGTGGTTTCGCTATTGGATGCGTCGAGTGGCGGAGGCGGCGGGAGCCTGAGCGTTCAGGTGGACCCTGAGCTGTGTGGAACGCCTCATGGACTAATCGTCCGCGTGGTCGCGCCGGCAGCCCGCGTCCAACGGTTTGACGTCCTCATATAGTCGCGCCGTGCCTGAAGCGCGGCAGCTGCGGCTGATCAGCTGGCCCTTCCACAATGGCCTGTTCGGAATCAGCATGGGCGCCGGAGCCACACGCCTGGCCCGCGACGCGGAGCTTCGTCGCAGGCTGGATGCATCGGGGTGGGCTGTCGTCGATGAGGAAATCGAGCCCGTCGAGGCTCGGATGCCGAGATCGCTCGAGTCATGGAGCTGGCTCGTCGCTTGTCGGCGCGGGTCGCCGCTGCCATCAACGCCGGCGCCTTCCCACTTGTCCTGGCGGGCAACTGCAACAGCTCTCTCGGCACGGTCGCTGGAGCGGGGGCGACCGAGCTCGGGGTCGTGTGGTTCGACGCGCACTCCGACTTCGACGACCCCGACGAGAACACGTCCGGCTTCTTCGACGTCATGGGCTTAGCGATGCTGACCGGCCGCGGCTGGGATGCCTTGCGCAAGACGATACCCGGCCATGCGCCGATCCCGGAGCAGAACGTCGTGCTGGCGGGGGTCCGCGACCTCGAGCCCTACCAGCGCCGGAGGCTCGGGCGCTCGAAGGTGCGCACGGTTCCCGGCGCTTTGGATCGTGGGGAGTTTGAGAATGCTCTGGAGGGGCTTCAGTCACGTGTGTCGCGTGTCTACCTGCACGTCGATCTCGATGCGATCGACTCCGCGGAGGCGACGGCCAACGAGTACGCAGCAGCTGGCGGTCCCAGTGTCGACCGCCTCGTTGAGTCCGTGCGTCTCGTCTGCGAGCGCTTCGCCATCATCGCGGCTGCGGTCACGGCCTACGATCCCGCATTCGACCCACACGAGCGGGTCCTCGGCGCTGCGCGGCGGGTCATCGGCCAGATCGCCGCGTGTTCCCGCGCCGACGGCAGACGCGGCCGACATTAGTCTGGGAGCGTCGTCGTCTCGCGGCGGGCTCCGGGTGGCGGTGCAGATTCGCTGCCGGGTAGCGATGGGCCAGTCACCGCTCGTGCCCGGGCGATCGTCAACGTGCCAGCGGTGAACCGAGTGGCCTCTCACGCAGTACCACCGTTACGTAGCCGGCGATGCAGGGATACCGGAACCCGTCGTCGCCGCGATTCGGATGGAAGGAGGGACGATGAAGCGTACGGTTGCCGTTCTCCTGGGGGCTGGGGCACTGGCGTTGGCCGCGGCGAGCCCCGCTGCCGCCATCAACGATGTCGTCACGGGGGCGGGCAAGTGCGCCAACTCGGCCAGCGCGGTCGGGACGCCGGGCGGCGGCCCCAACCCGGGCTTTCCCCACACCGGGGACAGGATCAGCCCGCCCGTCTCCGAGAACAACCCCGGGCAGTCCACGGGTGCGCAGGGAAACACCAACCCGCCCTGTCATACCTTCGACTGAGCTACGGGCGCTTTCGCGTGAAAAACGGCAGCGCCCGCCCCAACCTAGTCGTTCCCGGCGAGCGAATTCGCGCCCAGGAATAGCGCTACCGCAAGCCGAGGGACTGCCCTTATCGCGCGACCCGGGGGCGACGACGGCCGCGGCGAAGGCATTCGCTCCGGGTCCCCTCGCGGCGCGTCGAACGGACGCGCCTTGCCGCGATCGCGATAAATCGACGAGTAGAAGCGCCTACGATTTCAAGGCATGAGGCCCGAAATTCGCTACACGAGGAACGGTGACATCGCCATCGCGTATTCGGTCGTCGGCATGGGCCTCGACGATCTTGTCTATCTCTCCCCGTACAACAATCTGGACCTCGCTTGGGAGAACCCATAGTACGAGCGCTTCCTGCCCAGGCGGCGACGCTTGGCGACCCTCCGCTGGCGTGAGCTTCGCGAGCAGCACGAGCGCGTCACACGCGCTCAGCTGGCCCGCTTCCGCGGCCAGGAGATCCATAGTCTGGGCGACGGGTTCCTCGCCGCGTTCGACGGACCAGCGCGCGCCGTGCGGTGCGCCTGCGCGATCTGCACCTCGATGAGCCGGCAAGGGGTTCAGCTGCGGGCAGGCCTGCACACCGGTGAGGTCGAGCCGCACGGCGATGACCTTTCGGGAATCGCCGTCGCGATCGGGGCTCGCGTTGCGGCTCTGGCGGGAGCCGGCGAGGTCCTCGTCTCCTCCACCGTGAAGGATCTCGTCGTCGGCTCGGCCCTCTGCTTCGAGGATCGCGGCGTTCACGATCTAAAGGGAGTCCCCGAGGCCTGGCACCTCTACCCGCTCAGGAATTCATCCTGAGCTTCGTGCCGGGAGGCGCTTCCCTCGGCTAGTCCTTAAGCTGCCGCGGCGATGGAACCCGTCGAGGTCGAGGGCATCGAGCAGCTTCGAGAGCTGATCGGACGCGAGCTCGGTCCGACTGAGTGGCTCGAGATCACGCAGGACGACATCGACAGGTTCGCGGACGTGTCGCGCGACCACCAGTGGATCCACGTCGATCCGGAGCGCGCGGCCGAGGAGAGCCCCTACGGTACGACCGTCGCCCACGGGAACCTGACGCTCTCGCTGCTGGACTACTTCCGCCCCCAGCTCATCCGCAACCACGGCGTGAAGATGGGGATCAACTACGGTTTCGATCGCGTGCGGTTCCCGGCGGCGGTCCCCGCACGGTCGAGGATCCGGGCGCGAGCGGAGGTCACGACCGTCGACGCGATCGGCGACGGCTGGTGGCACATCGTCACGAAGTTCACCGTCGAGGGCGAGGGCCAGGACAAGCCCGTCTGCGTCGCGGACAGCGTAGTCCGGCTTCTTTTTGCTTAGGCGCCGCCCGGTTGCGCGTTACTGAACGGTGAGCGTCCCCTTCATGCCGGCATCCTCGTGGCCGTCGACGCTGCAAAAGAATTCGTAGTCGCCCGGCTTCACGTTCTGGAGGTCGAGCTTCGTCGACCCGCCTGTGACCACGTCCGAGCATCCCAGCTCTTTCCCGCCCTCTTCCTCGACGCAGACGTCGTGGCCAAGCGCCTGGTTCGGGTTGTTGAAGTCGATCGTGATTTTGCCGGCCTTGGCCGTCAGGGAGTTGGTGTCGTAGGCGATCTGGCTTGGATCGGCGGCCAGCTTGATCGTCGAGCTGGCGCCTCCGCCGCCACCGCCGCCGCCCGAGGTCGTCGTTGCGCCGCCGCCACCGGCCTCGTTTGTCGGGCTGGTTGTACTGCCTCCGCCTCCGCAGGCGACGAGCGCCAGTGCGGCCACGGCGGCCAGTCCGAGCGTCACGAACTTGATCATCGATCCTCCAGTTTCGCGGTTGGGACGTGTCTGTATACCCGCTCTTCACGTCCCAGGTTCAGCGGAGCTGTGCGGGCAGAACGCCGCTCAGGGGCGTCAGCCCCCGAAACCGGCTGGTGTCGTTGCGTGTGCATGGGATTTGGCCAGCGGGCCGGGAGCCTAACCTTGATGATCAGAGTGCACGCAACGGCCGAAGCCTCGAACTTCGAGGAGCAACGCAAGCGGCTGCCCGACCAGCCAGGCGTCTACATGTTCAAGGACGCAGAGGGCGGTGTGCTCTACGTGGGGAAGGCGACCTCGATCAAAAAGCGGGTGGCGTCGCATTTCTCCGGTCCCCACCGGGGGGGACTCGACTTCATCGGCAGGGTCACGCAGATCGACTTCCTGGTCACCGAAACGGAGGCCGAGGCGCTGCTAGCCGAGCAGCAGTTCATCAAGCGCCACCGCCCCAAGTTCAACATCCGCCTGCGCGACGACAAGTCCTACCCGTATATCGGGGTCAGCCTGGATGAGGAGTTCCCGCGCGTCTACTTCACGCGTGAGCGACACCGCTCCGCGCGCGTCTACTTCGGGCCGTTCTCGAGCGCGCGGCGGGTCCGCGAGACGCTCGACCTGCTGGGAAAGCTATTCCAGTACCGAACTTGCGAGGGGCCCGAGCCGGGCCGCCGCTCCGGCGTCCCCTGCCTCGACTACTACATCAAGCGGTGCCAGGCGCCCTGCGTCGGCTACATCGACCGCGAGGAGTACCGGCGAAACATCGAGGCCATCGTTGACTTCCTCTCCGGCCGCTACCGCGACGTCGAGCGCGACCTGGAGCGCAAGATGGCGGAGGCGTCGGCCGCCGAGGAGTACGAGCGCGCCGCGACCTACCGCGACCGCCTGGAGGCGGTGCGGACGCTGATGCAGCGCCGCAGCGTCGCGGGGGAGTCGCTCGAGACCGCCGACCTGATCGCGGTGGCGGTCGAGGGAACCGGCGCGAACGCCCAGGTCTTCCAGGTGCGCGACGGCGTGCTCGCCGAGCGGCAGGGCTTCTACCTGTCCAACGAGGGCGAACGCGGCGAGGCCGAGGTGGCCGAGGAGTTCATCGCCCAGTACTACTCGGCGGTGCCGGCGGTGCCGCGGCTGGTGGTGGTGGGTCCCGCGCTCGCTGAGCGGGTGGACGTGCTCGCCGAAGCGCTCTCCGTGCGGCGCGGTGGGGCGGTGGAGGTGCGAGTCGCCGAGCGCGGCGACAAGCGCCGCCTTCGCGAGCTGGCCGAGCGAAACGCCAGGCTGGCGCTCGCCCAGGACAAGCTGCGGCAGGAGCGGCGCCGCCAGCAGCGCGTCGACGCGCTGGCGGCGCTTCAGGAGGCGCTGAGGCTCGAGTCGCTCCCGGTGCGCGTCGAGGGCTTCGACATCTCCAACCTGGGCCCGGACCACACCGTCGCGTCGATGGTCGTCTTTGAGGGCGGCGCACCGAAGAAGTCGGATTACCGTCGCTTCAGGGTCAGAGGCGACCGTACGGCCGGCCCCGACGACTTCGCGTCCGTCGAGGAGGTCCTGGGCCGCCGGGCGGCACGCTTCCTGGAGCAGGCGGACCTCTCGCCGCACGACTCCGAACGCGACGAGTCGTTCGCGACGCTGCCCGACCTGATCGTGATCGACGGCGGCAGGGGCCAGCTCTCCGCGGGGATGCGTGCCCTGGGACCGCTGGCCGAGCGGAGTGTCACCGTGATCGGGCTCGCCAAGCGGATCGAGGAAGTCTTCGTTCCCGGCCAACCCGCCCCGGTGCCGATCCCACGCGACTCGGAGGCGCTGCGCCTCCTCCAGCGGGTGCGCGACGAGGCGCACCGCTTCGCGATCGAGTTCCACCGCCAGCGCCGCGACCAGGCGATGACGCGCTCGCTGCTGGACGAGCTGCCGGGGGTTGGCCCGGTTCGCAAGCGGGCGCTCCTCACCCACTTCGGCTCGCCGGAGCGGCTAGTCCGTGCCAGTAGGGAGGAGCTCGAGGCGGTGCCGGGGATCCCCGGTAAGCTCGCGCGCGAGATCCACCGGCAGCTCCACAAAACCGGATGACGACCGGGGCACGGCAATCGCGCGACGGCGGTGGGGACGGCAGGTCGCCGGTCGACCTTGTCGTCATCACCGGCTACTCCGGCGCGGGGAAGTCGGAGGCGATCGCGGCGTTCGAGGATGGCGGCTACTTCTGCATCGACAACCTTCCGCCGCGCATGATCAGCTCCCTCGGCGAGCTGTTTCGCCACGAGGGCAGTGGCGTACGGCGTGCGGCCGTGGTCTCGGACGTCCGTGGGGGCGACTACTTCGAGGAGCTCCTCGAGGTCCTCGGACAGCTGAGGGCGAGCGGCCTCGAACCCACCGTCCTCTTCCTCGAGGCCGGCGAGGAGACGCTGCTCGACCGCTTCAAGGAGACGCGCCGGCGCCATCCCCTGGCTCCGAACGGCCGCGTGCTGGAGGGGATCCGCGCAGAGCGCGAGATCCTGGGACCGCTCCGGGAGCGCGCCGACGTCGTGATGGACACGAGCGAGCTGACCGGGGCGATGCTGCGGCGGCGAATCGTCACTGAACTCCTCGGCCCCAAGGGCGCCGCGGGAAAGCTCGCGCTCACCGTCATCACTTTCGGCTTCAAGAACGGCCCGCCGCGCGAGGCCGACATGGTGCTGGACGTCCGCTTCCTCCCCAACCCGCACTACCGCGAGGACCTGCGGCCGCTCACGGGTCTTGATGAGCGCGTGGTCGAGTACGTGGAAGCGGGCGACGTCGCGCGCGAGTTCTACGACCGGCTGTTCCCGTTCCTCGACTTCGTCCTACCGGCCTACGTCACCGAGGGCAAGACGCACCTGACGATCGCGATCGGCTGCACGGGCGGAAAGCACCGGTCGCTGACCGTCGCCGACCGCATCGCGGAGCACCTCGCCGACCACGACGACGTTTCGCTGCGGGTCGTCCACCGGGACGTTGAGCTGGAGTGAGCGAAACCCGATCGCGGCTCCGCCAGGGCCTTCGCCGATCCGGGCAGACTCACCTGCTGGAAGTTGATCCGCGGTAGCCGTCGCCGACCCAGCGGATCGATGCATGTCGTTCTGTGAACGGAAGCGTCCATAGAATCCTCGGAAGATGCACGGCGCATGCTGCTGCCGGCGCCCAGCAGCGCTGGCCTTGAACACGTGGCCGATCGGGTGATCAGCGCCCGCGGGCTGCGCAAGTCCTACGGGGCGCTCGAGGCGGTCCGCGGCATCGATCTCGACGTCGAGTCGCGGCAGATCTTCGCTTTCCTGGGCCCCAATGGGGCTGGCAAGACGACGACAGTCGAGATCCTGGAGGGCTACCGCGAGCGCAGCGCCGGCGACGTGCGGGTCCTGGGCGTCGATCCCGGCCAGGCCAACCGAACCTGGCGGCAGCGGATCGGCATCGTGCTCCAGGAGAGCCGGATGCACGAGGAGTTGACGGTGAGGGACTCCCTCGAGCTGTTCGCCGGGTACTACCGGGCCCCGCGTCGGGTGGATGAGACGATCGAGCTGGTGGCTCTCGCCGAGAAGGCCGACGAGCGGGTCGGGCGGCTTTCGGGAGGCCAGCAGCGGCGCCTGGACGTCGCGCTCGCGCTGATCGGCGATCCCGAGCTCCTGTTCCTCGACGAACCGACTACGGGGTTCGATCCCTCCGCTCGACGCCGGGCCTGGGAGGTGATCGCCAGCCTTCGCGACCTGGGAAAGACGATCTTCCTGACGACGCACTACATGGAGGAGGCCCAGGAGCTGGCGGACCAGGTGGCGATCATCGCAAGGGGCCGGATCGTCGCTCAGGGCACCCCGCGCGACTTGAGCTCGCGCGACGGTCGCGTGAGCCGCATCAGCTTTCGCCTGCCCGCGGGCGTCGCCGCCGAGGACCTGCCGCCCGGCCTGGCCGCGACCGCGGGGAGCGCGGACGAGCTCCAGATCCAGGCGCAGGACCCGGTGCGCGCCCTGAACCAGCTGACGGGTTGGGCGCTCGCGCGCGGCGTTGAGCTCGCGGGGCTCGAGGTCCGGCAGCCCAGCCTCGAGGACGTCTACCTCGAGCTCACAGCGGCGCCGCAGGAGGAGGCCGGACCGTGAACGGGGCGGCCCTCGCGCTGCACCAGTTCCGATTCGACCAGAAGATCTTCTGGCGCAATCCGGCCTCGGTCTTCTTCACGGTCGCATTCCCGGTGATGTTCCTCGTAATCTTCGACCTCGTCTTCGGGAGCGACGAGCGCCTCCAGGGCCTCGGCGTCGACATCGCCACTTACTACGTGCCGGCGATCATCACCCTGGCGGTGATCTCCGCCACCTTCCAGAACCTGGCGATGAGCGTGACGATCGATCGCGAGTTCGGGATCCTGAAGCGGGGTCGGGGCACGCCGCTTCCGGACTGGGTGTTCTTCGCCGGCCGGATCGGCAATTCCCTGGTCGTGTCGGTGGTGATGCTGGTTCTGCTGGCGGCAATCGGCCGCATCGCCTACGGGGTCGCCATCCCATGGGACCGCGTGCCGGCGGTGCTCCTGACGCTGGCGGTCGGGGCGGCGGCCTTCTGTTGCCTCGGGCTGGCGCTCACTGGCTTCATCCCATCCCAGGGCGCCGCCGCGCCGATCACCAACATCGCAATCTTTCCCCTCTACTTCCTCTCGGGCGTCTTCATTCCTGAGAGCGAGATCCCGAGTGGTGTGCTTCACGTCGCCGACCTGTTCCCGGTCCGGCACTTCTTCGAGGCGTTTTTCACCGCTTGGGTCGGTCGGGGGGGCGGAGCGGGATTCGAATGGAGCGACCTGGCCGTGGTCGCCGCCTGGGGCGTGGCCGCGTTCCTCGTCGGTCTGCGCCGCTTCAAGTGGACGCCGCAGGCCGCGGGGTAGTGGACGCCAGTATCGTCCGAGGCGAGGCGTGGTGAGCGCCATCGGTGACCTACGAGAAGGAGGACGCTGGTTCAGATGGCAGTGAGGGTCGGGATCAACGGGTTCGGGAGGATCGGGCGGAACATCTTCCGGGCCGCTCATGAGGCCCGCAGCGATCTGGAGTTCGTGGCCGTCAACGACATCACCGACGCCGCCACGCTTGCACACCTGCTGAAGTACGACTCGACGTATGGCCGCTTTCCCGGGACCGTCGAGGCGCGCGACGAGGCGATCGCGGTGGACGGGTCGGAGGTCAAGGTGCTGTCAGTGCGCGACCCTGGCGACCTTCCGTGGGCGGATCTGGGCGTCGACGTGGTTATCGAGTCGACGGGTATCTTCACCAAGCGTGATGGCGCCGCCAAGCACCTGGAGGCGGGCGCGAAGAAGGTCGTGATCTCGGCCCCCGCGACGGATCCGGACGTCACGGTGGCGCTGGGAGTGAACTTCGATGACGCCTACGACCCCGAGCGTCACCACATCATCTCCAACGCCTCCTGCACGACGAACTGCCTCGCTCCGCTGGCGAAGGTCCTGCACGAGGCGGTGGGAATCGAGCGCGGGCTCATGACGACCATCCATGCCTACACCGCCGACCAGCGCCTTCAGGACATGCCGCACAAGGACCCGCGCCGTGCGCGGGCGGCGGCGATCAACCTGATCCCGACGACGACGGGAGCCGCCAAGGCAGTCGCACTGGTCCTGCCCGAGCTCCAGGGGAAGCTGAACGGGCTCGCGGTTCGCGCGCCCGTCCCAACGGGCTCCGTGGTTGACCTCGTCTGCGACGTCGCCCGCGAGACGTCGGCCGAGGAGGTGAACGCGGCGGTCAGGGAGGCATCCCACGGCCCGCTCGCGGGCATCCTCGAGTACACCGAGGACCCGATCGTCTCAACGGACATCATCAAGGATCCGCACTCCTCGATCTTCGATGCCCAGGAGACGATGGTCACCGACGGCCGCCTGGTGAAGGTCTTCGCCTGGTACGACAACGAGTGGGGCTACTCGAACAGGTGCGTCGAGGTGGCGGCCAAGGTGCTGCAGCCCGCGTTCGCGGCCGCCGACGGCGGCTGATCCGATTACGGCGCCGCTCACGCCGGCGTGTGACTTGAGGTTCGCCAAGGCCAGCGTCCGGGACGCGAAGGTCGAGGGCCGGCGAGTGCTGGTCCGCGTCGACTTCAACGTTCCGCTCGCCGAGGGGACCGTGGCCGACGACTGGCGGATCCGCGCCGCCCTGCCCACGATCGAGCTGCTTCGCGATCGCGGCGCGAGGATCATCCTGGTCTCGCACCTGGGCCGGCCCGGCGGGCCCGACCCGGCCCTGTCGATGCAGCCGGTCGCGGACCGCCTCGCGCAGCTCCTTGACACGGACGTGCGCACGGCGCCCGGCGTGGTCGGACCGGAGGTGGAGTCGGTCGCCGAGGAGCTCGCCCCGGCCGACGTGCTGGTGTTGGAGAACAGCCGCTTCGAGCCGGGCGAGACCGCCAACGACCCGGAGCTCGCGGAGGCCCTCGCGCGGCTCGCGGACCTGTACGTGAACGACGCGTTCGGTGCCGCGCACCGCGCACATGCGACGACCGCGGGGGTCGCGCGACTTCTGCCGGCCTACGCAGGCCTGCTGTTGGAGCGCGAGGTGGAGGAGCTCGTGGCGGTGCGCGACGATCCCACGCCCCCGTTGCGGTTGGTGCTCGGCGGGGCGAAGGTGAAGGACAAGATCGGCGTGATCGAGCGCTTCCTGGACGTGGCGGACCGCATCATGATCGGCGGCGCGATCGCGTTCAGCTTCTTCAAGCGCCGCGGGATCCCCGTGGGCAACTCGATGGTTGACGCCGAATCGGTCGAGGCGGCTGGCGGGATCCTGGAGCTGGCGGAGGGGTCGACCTGTGAGTTGATGCTGCCCGTCGACCTCACGCTTGGCCGGGAGTTCTCCGCCGACGCCGAGCGCCGCGAGATCGATGGGACCGAGGTCCCGGACGGCTGGATGGGACTGGACATCGGCGCCCGAACGGCCACGGCCTACGGCGACGCCATCGCCGGCGCCGGAACGGTTCTGTGGAACGGGCCGATGGGTGCGTTCGAGCTCGCGCCCTTCGCGGCGGGCACGCGGGCGGTCGCCGAGGCGATCGCCGATGCGCCGGGCACGACGGTCGCCGGGGGCGGGGACTCCGTCGCCGCGCTGGACGAGTTCGGCCTCACGGACCGGCTCCACTGGGTGTCGACGGGTGGCGGCGCCTCGCTGGAGCTGCTGGAGGGGCGCGAACTCCCAGGCGTCGAGGCGCTGATGGACAAACAGCAGGTAGCAGGGGGCAGGTAGAGCCACCCGGAGCGAACCTCTCCCTGCTACCTGCTACATGCTCGAGCGATGACGCAGCGGATTCCCATATGCGCAGCCAACTGGAAGATGTACAAGACGCGCCCCGAGGCGGCGGCGTTCGCCGACTCCCTACCGCCGCTCATCGTGGGCGAGCTGGACCAGGTGGAGGTTGTCATCTGCCCGCCGTTTACCGCGCTCGCGCTCACGGTGGAGCGGCTCGCAACGACGCGCATCCGGGTAGCGGCACAGAACATGCACTTCGAGCGCTCGGGCGCGTTCACGGGGGAGATTTCGCCACCGATGCTCGTCGAGCTGGGCGCGGACGGCGTGATCGTCGGCCATTCGGAGCGTCGGCGGATCTTCGGCGAGACCGACGCGGCGCTGGCGCGCAAGGTGCCGGCCGCGCTCGCCGCCGGGCTGGTGCCGATCCTTTGCGTCGGAGAGACCCTGGAGCAGCGAGAGGCCGGCCAAACTGAGGACGTGCTGAGGCGCCAGCTCGAGGCCGACCTGGCCGGGGTTGCGGACGATGAGCTCGAACGGGTGGTGATCGCGTACGAACCGGTGTGGGCGATCGGCACCGGTCACAACGCCACTCCGGAGCAGGCAGCGGAGGCGATCGCGCACATCCGCTCGCTCGTCGCCGCTCACAGCGATCCCGCAGCCAAGGCGATCCGGATTCTCTACGGCGGCTCGGTGAAGCCCGAGAATGCGGCCGAGCTGCTGGCGCCCGACGGGATCGACGGAGCGCTCGTGGGAGGGGCCAGCCTCGAACCGGCGGACTTCGCCGCGATCGTCGGGGCGTGCCGGTGAGCGTCCCTCCGAGCCCGTCCGGGGTTCCGCTCCCCTCCCTGGCGCTCGTGGTGCTGGATGGATGGGGCCTGGCGCCGCCGGGCCCCGGCAACGCGATCAGCCAGGCGACGACGCCGGTCTTCGACGAGCTGTGGAGCCGCTTCCCGCATACCACGCTCTCGGCCAGCGGCCGCGACGTCGGGCTGCCCGACGGCCAGATGGGCAACTCCGAGGTCGGGCATCTCAACCTCGGCGCCGGCGCCATCATCCAGCAGGACCTGACCCGGATCGACGACGCCGTCGCCGACGGCAGCTTCTTCGACAACTCCGTGTTGAAGGCGGCATGCCAGGCCGCGATCTCCGGGCCGCGGGGTCGCCTGCACCTTATGGGCTTGGTGTCCGACGGCGGCGTCCACTCGGGGTGGGAGCACATCCAGGCTTGCATCGAGCTCGCCGCCCGCGAGGGGGTGCCGGATCTCATCGTCCACGCATTCACCGACGGTCGCGACACACCGCCGAAATCCGGCGCCGGATACCTCGCCGAGCTCGAGCGGTGGCTCAAGCATGCCGGCCGGATCGGCACGGTGAGCGGGCGCTTCTACGCGATGGACCGAGACCGGCGCTGGGAACGGATCAAGCAGGCTTACGACGGGATCGTCCACGCCCGGGGGCTGCGGTCGGACTCGGCCGTCGCCGCGGCCCGGGAGTCGTACGAGCGCGGGGAGACCGACGAGTTCATCAAGCCGACCGTGATCGGCGACTACGACGGCATGGCGGACGGCGACGCCGTCCTGCACTTCAACTTCCGACCGGACCGGGCGCGTGAGCTCGTGCGAGCGCTCGGGGAGCCGGACTTCGACGAGTTCCCCCGCGGCGCCGCGCCGCGCGTCGAGCTGACGACCCTGACCGAGTACCGGAAGGAATGGAGCTATCCGGTGGCCTTTCCACCGCGGGTGCCGGAGGTGACGCTCGCTCAGGTCATCGCGATGGAGGGCGGCGATCAGCTTCACGTCGCGGAGACGGAGAAGTACGCTCACGTCACCTACTTCTTCAACGGCGGCCGCGAGGCGGAGTGGGAGGGGGAGGAGCGATGCCTGGTGCCCTCGGTACGGGACGTCGCGACCTACGACCAGCGGCCGGAGATGAGTGCCCGGGCGGCGGCGGGCGAGTTCGGCGAGCGCTGGGCGAGCGATGGCTTTCGCTTCGGGATCATCAACTTCGCGAATCCGGACATGGTCGGGCACACGGGCGATATCCCGGCCGCCGTCAGGGCGGTCGAAACCGTCGATGCCTGCGTGGGCGACGTGGTCGCCGCCGTTCACCACTCGGGCGGCGGTTGCCTCGTCACGGCGGACCATGGCAACGCCGACAACATGCTCGAGCCGGACGGCTCGCCGAACACCCAGCACTCCACGAATCCCGTGCCGTTCGTCGTCACGGTAGAGGGCGTATCGCTGGCCGAGGGCCGGCTGGCCGACGTGGCTCCGACGGCGCTGGAGCTGCTGGGGATCCGCCAGCCTGGGGCGATGACGGGGCGGTCGCTGCTCCGGTAGCGCCGCCGTTCCCGGCTGGAAGCCCGGAGGGTTCATGATCCTCGCGCAGGATTTGGCTGGGTAGGCGAGGCGGGGTCCCGGGACGGTGCAGCATTGACGCCCCCTCGGCGGGTCAGTGCAAACTGCGCCCACCCCTCGGGCGCGGACTGCGGTGACGCGGCGATGACCCCGCTTTCGAAGAGGCAATTCAGTCCCGGAAACCGGAATGGATTGCCGTGACCCGCTCTAAACGCCCGCTTCGAGTGAATCCAGTCCCGGAAAGCGGAATTGGATTCACATGACTCGCCTCGGGCCCCGGGTCCACCGCCCTCGTTGCCCTTCCTTGACCCGTCTCGCATCGCGAATTCGCTGGAGCGGGCACAAATCCGCCTCAAACCAGCGTTGACACACGGGCGAACATCTGCTATATAGAGACTTAGGTTTTCTTCGCGAGATACGAGCAGGAGGTTACGAGAATGGCAATCGTACATTGGGACCCGGCTCGTGAGGTGGATTCGCTTCAGTCCGAGATGAACCGGCTGTTCGACACCTTCTTCGGCGGGGGGCCCGCCAACGGGACGCTTCGCCGCTGGGTGCCGCCGATCGACCTCGTCGAGACCGATGATCATCTGGTGCTCGAGGCAGATCTTCCGGGACTCGACTCAGACGACGTGGACATCGAGGTCAAGGACGGCGTGCTGACCATCTCCGGCGAGCGGAAGGCCGAGCACGAGGAGAAGACGGACGGCTATTACCGCGTCGAGCGCGCCTTCGGAGGCTTCTCCCGGTCCATGACTTTGCCGGAGCACGTCGACCCGGATCAGATCGTCGCGAGCTTCGACAAGGGGGTGCTTGAGGTCCGCATCCCGAAGCCCGAGGAGCGTAAGCCTCATCGCGTTCAGATTGGCGGTCCGGCCGTCGAAGGCACCGCTTCGGAGAAGTAATCCACCTCAGCCGGACGCGTAGGCTCCCGGACCGGTGCGAGCCGACCCGGAACGCCTTCGCTTCGAGATTACCGCGCGTGATGGAGCCGCCCGGTCCGGGCGGCTTCACACGTCTTCGGCGGTGGTGCGCACGCCGGCCTTCATCCCGCTCGCTACGCGCGGAAGCGTGCGGTCCCTGACGTCCGCCGAGGTTGCGGGGCTGGGGTACGAGATCGTGCTCGGCAACACGTTCCATCTCATGCTGTCGCCGGGCGCGGAGCGGATCGCGAGTCTGGGCGGCCTCCACCGCTTCATGGGCTGGGATCGGGCAATCGTCACCGACTCCGGAGGGTTTCAGGTCTTCTCCCTGGCCCACGGGACCGTCGCCGACGAGGTCAAGGGCCGCCGTGGGCAGCGGCCCGGGCGGGGAAGCGTGCTCGAGATCGGCGAGGAGGGCGTTCGCTTCCGCTCCTACGTGGACGGATCGGAGCGGTTCCTGGGGCCCGAGGAGTCGATGGCCGTCCAGGCGCAGCTCGGCTCGGACATCGCGCTGGCGTTCGACGAGTGCACGCCGTACCACGCCGGCCGCGACTACACCGCCCGCTCCACCGACCGAACCCACCGCTGGCTTGACCGCTGCGTCGCTTGGCACGAGCGGGAAGGCCCAGCCCGCCAGGCCCTGTTCGGGATCGTGCAGGGCGGCATCCACGAGGACCTGCGGGAGGCGTCGGCCCGATTCGTGACGGAGACGCAGATCGACGGCATCGCGATCGGCGGGACGCTCGGGCGCGACAAGGACGAGATGCGCGGCGTCGTCGCGATGACGGTCGCCCACCTGCCGGACGAAGCGCCTCGCCACCTGCTGGGCATCGGCGAGCCGGACGATTTCGTCCAGGGCATCGGGCTCGGCATCGACGTCTTCGACTGCGCCGTCCCGACCAGGCTCGCGCGGCACGGCATGGCGCTCGCGCCGCGCCCTGACGACCGCCACCGCTTCGACATCCGCAAGGCCGAGTTCGCGCAGGACGGGCGGCCGCTGGTGGAGGGCTGCCCGTGCGCTACCTGCGCCGCCCATAAGCGCGCCTACCTTCACTATCTGTCGCGGGCCGAGGAGCTGACGGGCGTCCGCTTGCTGGTGCTGCACAACCTGGCCTACCTCGAGCGGCTGGTGAGCGGCGCGCGCGAGGCAATCGAGGCGGGGCGGTACCACTCCTATCGCGAGGCGATTCTCGCCGGTCGCGCGCCGTGGGACGCGGGCGGCGAGTGAGGCGGGCACCGCGGGGTGCCCAGGCCCGGCGCGGACCGAGGCTGCACCTCGCTCGATCCGCTCGAACTAACTACGGCCTCGACCGGGTCTCGTTCGGTGCCGACCCCGCGCTCACCGGCGCTACTGCGTGTGGCTCTGGATCCAGTCCTTGATCGTGTTGATCTGGTCGTTGATCTCGTTCTTGATCAGCTCGCCCGGTCCCGTGTTCTGGCCGGCGTTCGTCGTGACCAGCACGATTGCGGCGATGATCGTCGCGAGGATGAGGATCACCAGGATCAGCCCGATCGCGCCGCGGATCCGCGCCGCGGTCGATCGGCCCGGGGCCGCGGGCGCAGGCGCCGCGGCGGCCGGGCTCGGCCGGTCTCTTATACACATCTCCGAGCCCACGAGACAGTGTT
>JBKPHA010000042.1:0-29342 GCA_046729615.1 Actinomycetota bacterium | reverse complement strand
GCGATGAACTGCGCGCCGGGCGAACCGGCGCGGATGAAGAGCGCGATGCTCGCGCAGTACAGGGCGGGTTGGGCGAACTGCGTGCCGTCAGCGACGTGCGCGAACGGATCGGCGCCGACCTCGTCGGCGCCCCGCCGCACGAGTTCGGGCACTACCTCCTCGACCACCTCCCGCATGTCGGCGGTCTGGCTGCCCTGACCCGGGAATAAGAGCGCGGTCGCCATAGGACCTAGATGGGTACCCGCCGCGAACCCGAACGTGAATGGCTCACGGCCATCCTCCCCCCGGATCGGGGGGTAAGGACGGCGATCCGGGGGGAGTGCCACGTTGGCGTTCTCTGATTTACGGGCTTATGGCCCCTGCCCCGGAAATCCGACGATCGGTCGTCAGGTTGTACGCGGTCAGCCGATCAGCCCGAGGCTCTGGGCGCGCTTGACGGCTTCGGCGCGATTGCGGACGCCGAGCTTCCGGTAGACGCCGCTCGTGTACTCCTTGACCGTGTGGGGGGAGAGGAAGAGCCGCTCGGCGATCTCGCGGTTGGTGGATCCGGCGGCGATCAGGCTCACGACTTCGCGCTCGCGCTCCGAAAGCGCCACCCTGACCGGCTCGGGCTCAGGCTCGAAGACGTCCATGCCGAGGCCGACCATGCGAATTGCGCGGAGGACGTCGGGCGCCCCCCAGTCCTTGGAGACGAAGCCGGACGCCCCCGCGGCGCGGGCGGCCGCCGGCGAGATCCTCCCGGCGCCGGAGATCAGGAGGATCTTGGTGTCCCGCGAGGCGCTGTGAAGCTCGTCGCAGATCTCGGCGCCGGAGTGCCGCCCGAGGAAGAGGTCGACCAGCGCCACCTCCGGCTTCGCCTCCCGGGCGAGCCGCAGCGCCTCCTCGGCGTCGCGCGCGGCGAGGCAGCGCTCGACCCACGGCTGGCGCTCGAGCAGGAGCCGAAAGCCCCACTGGACGACGTCGTGGTCGTCGACCACCAAGACCCGGATGGGGCGGGTGTCCTCAACCATCGTCATCGCCGGTGGGGACGAGCAGCCGGACGTGCCAGCGATCGCGGGGCATGGGGCCGAACTCGACGATCCCGTTGTGCTCCAGCGCCTCGAGCGAGGCCATTCGCAGTCCCAGCCCCGCTCCCAGCCCGGCCGGGCCGACGCCATCGTTCACGACCTCGAGGACGAAGGTGCCATCGCGGGACTCGACGCTGATCGTGACGCTTCCCGGCTTCGCATGCTTCTCCGCGTTTCGCAGCGCCTCGAGCAGGACCGTCTGGGCGAGCGGTTCGATTTCGACGGGGACCTGGACTCCCTCCTGCCATTGGATGGTGAGGCCCTCCTGGTAGGCGGCAACGCGATCGACGATCTGGCGGACGGTCGCGTGTGAGCGCTTGGGGGGTGGCCCCGGCGGAGTCCCGAGGGCGGTGCGCAGCTCGTGCAGCACCTCGCGCACCTCGTCGTGGCACATCGCGCGCTGCTCCGGCGACAGCGCCTCCTCGGATCCAAGCGCAAGGAGGAGACCGAAGAGGCGCTGGATAACCCGCTCGTGGATCTGCTGGACGAGCGCGACCCGCTCTGACAGGCGCCGCGCCGCCTCGCGCTGGTTCGTCGCCCGCTCGACGCTCGCTGCCAGGGCGGCGAGCTTGCCGAGCGTCCACATCGCTTGGCGCTCCTCGTTCGTGAGGGCGAAGCGGCCACCGCCGCGGTCGGCGAAGATGACGCCGAACCATCGGCCGCTCGCCGACACCGGGGTGCAGGTGAGCGTCGTGATCCCGGCGAACCTCGCGTAGCGAGCCGGCACCTCGCGCTCCAGGGCCTGGGACGCCTCGACGACGCTGTCCGAGGCGAGGGCGCGCTGGGCGATCGGCGTCTCCTCGAGCGTCCCCTCGACCCCCTCCAGAAGGTCCGGATCCACGCCCGCGGATCCAACCGCCCGCACGGTGCGAAGCGTGCGGTCGTAGAGAAAGAGTCCCGCCCGCTCCATCGATGTCAGGCGACAGAGCCCCTCACATACCCGGTCGTAGAAGTCATCGGTCTCCGCCGCGGCGTCGATCTCCGCGAGCAGCTCGACGAGAACGTCGACTGTTTCGGCGCTTGGGGCTGGCGAGAGAGTCTCTATGCCTTGATCTACCCAGCGCATGGCGCGCAGTTACCGGCGCGACCCCCGTTTGGGGGGTCGGCAGCGGGGCGACCGTCGCCTCACCTCTTGTCCTTGCCCATCGTCCAGTGGTGCCAACCGAGCCGGCTGCGATTTCAGCGGATGGGCGAACAGCGATGTATGCGTTGCGCCGGAGCGGAAATCTCGCGATCCAGAGCGCTCGGCAGCATCCGGGCGGCGGCCTTGCGCCGGGTTGAGCTAGTCTCGCGGACGTGCCCGGATCACGCACCGACGGGCTTCGGCGCGGCATCGAGCGGGCCCTGCCGGACCGCCCCTTCACGATCGAGCTCTGGGACGGCACGCGCGTCCCGTCGACGCGTCACGGACCGACGCTCTTCGTGCACTCGCCGCGGGCGATCGGTCACCTGATCCGCGCCCCCGGCGAGCTCGGGCTCGGGCGTGCGTACGTCTGCGGGGACCTGGACACCGACGATCTCGACGGGATCGTTGCCCTCCTCGGCCGCTGGCAGCCCCCGAAGCTGCGGGCGCTGCGCCGCGTGCGCCTCACGGCCTCCGCCCTTCGGGTCCACGGGCTTCGCCCTCTCCCTGCGCCGCCGGTCGCCGAGCTGCGCCCCTCGCGCCGGCGCCACACCAAGCGCCGGGACGCGGCGGCCGTGCGCCACCACTACGACGTCTCGAACGAGTTCTTCGCCCTGTTCCTCGACGAGACCATGACCTACAGCTGCGCGCTGTGGGAGGACGCCACCGAGGCCCTGGAGGGCGCTCAGCGCGCGAAGCTCGAGCTCATCTGCCGCAAGCTCGAGCTCGAGCCCGGAATGCGGATGCTCGACATCGGCTGCGGCTGGGGCAGCCTCGCCACGCATGCGGCGCGCGAACACGGCGCGTCAGTCTGGGGCATCACCCTGTCGGAGCCGCAGGCCCAGCTCGCCCGGGAGCGGGCGCGGGAGGCCGGTGTGGATGACCTGGTTGAGATCCGCGTCATGGACTACCGCGATCTGCGCGCGGAACGCTTCGACGCGGTGGCCAGCATCGGGATGGTGGAGCACGTGGGCGTCGCGAAGATCGAGGCGTATGCCGAGCGGATCGCGCAGGTGCTGGAGCCCGGCGGCCGAGTGCTGAACCATGGGATCACGCGGATCCCATTCGAGCCCGGCGGCGCCCACGTCAGCGGCGACTTCTCGAACCGTTACGTGTTCCCGGACGGCGAGCTCCTGAACCTCTGGCGGATGGTGCAGGCGTTCGAGCGCGCAGGATTCGAGGTCTTGAACGTCGAGAACCTGCACACCGACTACGCGGAGACGCTGCGGCACTGGACCGCCCGCTTCGAGGAGCACCTCGACGAGGCCGAGGCGCTCGGCGGCAACGAGCGCACGCGGGTGTGGCGCCTCTATCTCCGAGCAGCGCGAAACGCCTTTGAGACCGCGCAGAACGCAGTCTGCCAGCTCCTGTGCAGTGCGCCACTCACCGAAGGTCCGGCGCCCGATCCGACCACCCGTCGCCACGACGCTGCGCGGCGGCGGGTGTCGCCGGTGCGCGTCCCGGCCTAGGGGCGAATCTCGCAGTCGACCCGGTAGAGCGGCGGGTCCGACGCGCAGTCCGCGAGGTCGATGCGCACGCGGACGCGGTCCGACTCACCGCCGTTTTTAGCGCGCAGCCTGACCGTCGAGAACCCGCGCTCGTGCAGGGATCGGTGGACCAGGCGGATGACCTTGTGTCCGCCCTGCTTGCGGTCGGGCGTCCAGGGGTGCTTTGCCTCGCGCCCGTGGATGTCCGTATCCGTGATGTCGGCGCGGTAGCGACCGGGCGCGCTTGCACGCCGGCCCCGGTAGGTGGTCGCGAACCGCATCACGTGCGTGTGTCGCGCGAATGCCTCGAGCCCTCGATCCGGCCCTGATCTCCCGACGGTTCGAAGTAGCTCAACTGGATCACTTCGGGCCGCCCGTCGCCGGCCGCTGCGGGCGTGTCGGCAGCGAGCACGATGGCAACGCAAGACCCGGCCCGCGCCTACGGTGAAGCGCGCGTCGATCGTCCTGATCTCCGCGGTAGCTTCTCACCGATGGCCAAGCCCGTCCACGTCGGCTGCTCCGGGTGGAACTACCGCCACTGGCGCGGCTCGATCTATCCGGAGAAGCTGCCGACGAAGCGCTGGCTGGAGCACTACGCGGAGCTCTTCGACACAGTGGAGGTGAACAACACCTTCTACCGGCTTCCGTCGCAGTCGGCGGTGGAGGGGTGGGTCGAAGGGTCGCCCCGCGGCTTTCGGTTCGCCGTCAAGGCGAGCCGGTACCTGACGCATGTGAAGCGGCTTCGCGAAATGAAACAGGGCGTCCGCCGCTACATGAACGCCATCAAGCCGCTGGCGGACTCGCCAAAGATGGGGCCGATCCTGTGGCAGCTCCCTGGGAACTTCCGTCGGGACGACGATCGTCTGGGCGAGGCGCTCGAGCAGCTCCCGAAGGGCCACCGCCACTGCTTCGAGTTCCGGCACGAGAGCTGGTTCGCGCCGGAGGTCTACAGGCTCCTTCGCCGCCGCCGCGCTGCGCTCGTGATCGGGGACGCCCCGGACCGCCCGTTCCAGACGCATGAGTTCACGGCGAGCTGGACCTACCTCCGCCTGCATTACGGCAAGCGGGGACGCCGCGGCAACTACGCGGACAAAGAGCTGGCAGAGTGGCGGAGGCGCATCTCCGACTGGCGCTCTGAGGTCGAGGTCTACGTCTACTTCAACAACGACTGGGAGGCGTTCGCACCGAAGAACGCCCGCTGGCTCATCGACCACCTGGGCGACTGAGGATTACGGTTGCGCGATGGGAAATTCGGCGCTCTCCCTGTGGTCTGAGGACTCGTTTCTGTCCATCGGGTCCAAGGGGTCCTTCCTCTCGATCGGATCGGTTGGCTCCGCGCTGTCGATCGGCTCGGTCGGCTCCGCGGCATCGGCGTTCTCGGTGGCTTCGGCGGCTTCGATCGGATCGGCGTTCTCGGCCGGGTCGCGGGCCTCGGCCTTCTCGTCCGGGACGAGCGGGGCGCTGTTCGGCGAGCGCCGCCGTGGCGGGTTGCTGGTCACGGCGTCGCTGCTGGGCGCGACGGCGGCTGCCCTCGCTTGGGGTGCGATGGAGCGCCGCGGCGATTAGCCGCCTAGCGAGGCCCGGCGCCGCCAGGCGTGCGGGCGGGGTTTCAGCCAGCGTCTACGAGTCCACTACCGGCACGGCGGGCCGCACGGCGTTCAGCACACGCTCGGCAACGGCCTCGCCGGTGAAGCCGACCTCCTCGCGCAGGAGCGCCGGCTTGCCGTGGGTGACGTAGCGGTCGGGCAGGCCGATACGCATCACCCTGGCCCGGGCCTGGGGATCGGAGAACGCATCCTCGAGGTGCTCGAGCACCGCCGAGCCGAACCCCCCGGGCAGGACGCTCTCCTCGACCGTGACGACCAGCTCGTGCTCGCGCCCCAGCAGTTGCACCAGCCCGGTGTCGAGCGGCTTGGCGAAGCGGCCGTCGGCGACGGTCACCTGCAGGCCCTGCTCGCCGAGGACCCCGGCCGCGCGGAGCGCGACCTGGACGCCGTAGCCGTATCCGAGGAGCGCGACGCGCTCGCCCTCCATCAGGAGCTCTCCCTTTCCGATCGGGATCTCCTGAGGCCGCTCAGGGAGCGGCACCCCCTCGGCGGCGCCACGGGGATAGCGGAACGCGATCGGTCCGTCGCCGTAGGCGAGGGCCGTGCGCAGCATGCGGACCAGCGTCGCCTCGTCGCGAGGCGCCATCAGCACCACGTTCGGGAGCGGGCGGAAATACGAGACGTCGAAGGCACCGTGGTGGGTCGGGCCGTCGTCGCCAACGAGGCCCGCGCGGTCCATCGCGAAGGCGACGTTCAGCTTCTGCAGGCAGACGTCGTGGACGAGCTGGTCGAACGCGCGCTGCAGGAAGGTCGAGTAGATCGCGCAGACCGGCTTCGCGCCCTGTAGCGCGAGACCTGCGGCGAAGAGCACCGCGTCCTGCTCGGCGATGCCCACGTCGTAGTACTGCTCGGGAACCTCCTTACAGAGCTTGCTGAGGCCGGTTCCGCCCGCCATCGCCGCCGTGACGCCGATGACGCGGCGGTCGCGCTTCGCCTCGGCGACCATGGCGTCGGCGAAGACCGCGGTGTACTGCGGCGGGGAAGGTGGCGGCGGCTTCTCGAGCTTTTCGATGGTCTCCGGCGAGTCCGATTCCTTGACGGGGACAACCGGCTTGGAAGCGGCCGGCTGGCGATTGACGATCGACTTGGGCTTGGCCGCGTGCCACTTCTCCATGCCCTCGAGGCCGCCTTCCTCGGCGGGCGCGAAGCCCTTGCCCTTGACGGTGTGGATGTGGAGGACCACCGGGCGCTGCGCTTTGAGCGCGTTGCGAAGAGCGAGGCGCAGCGCGCCGACGTCGTGGCCGTCGATGACGCCCATGTAGGCGAGGTCGAGCTCCTCGAACATGAGGCCGGGAGCCGCGTATGCCTTGATCGCGGACTTCAGCTCCGGCCCCACTCGCTCCAGGCGCGGGCCGAGGCCGAGGGGCAGCTTCGTAAGCACCTCCTCGACGTCCTCTCGGGCGTGGTAGAGCTTCGGGTTCAGGCGGACGCGCTGGAAGTAGCGGGCGAGCGCGCCGACGTTCGGCGAGATCGACATGCCGTTGTCGTTGACGACGATCACGATCGGCGTCTCGAGTCCGCCGGCGTTGTGCAGTGCCTCGTAGGCGACGCCGCCGGTGAGCGCGCCATCGCCGATCACCGCCACCACGTGGCCGTCCTCCCCGATCCCCTTGCGCATCGCCTCTTTGAGGCCGACGGCGTAGCCGATCGAGGTCGAGGCGTGCCCGGCGCCCATGATGTCGTGCTCGGACTCGAAGATCGAGCAGAACGGAGAGAGGCCGCCGTACTGGCGGATCGTGTCGAGGCGGTCGCGCCGCCCGGTCAGCACCTTGTGGGGATAGGCCTGGTGGCCGACGTCCCACAAGATCTTGTCGCGCGGGGAATCGAGCAGGCTGTGCAGGGCGACGGCGAGCTCGCACGCTCCCAGGTTGGCCCCGAAGTGGCCGCCGATCTCGCCGATCACGTCGATGATCAGCTCGCGGACCTCCTGCGCTAGCTGCTGGAGCTGGGCATCGTCGAGGTCCCTCAGATCCTGCGGGCCGTCGATGCGCTTGAGCAGGCGCTCGGCGCCTTCCGGCTTCGCTCCGTCGATGTTCTGGTCGCTCATGACTGCCTCGTGTAGATGAAGTCGGTGATCTGGCTCAGGTCACGGGGGTCGCCGCTGGTCGCGGCGAGCGCCTCGTGGGCGTTGCGATGCGACTCGGCGGCGAGCTTGCGAGCTTCCTCCAGCCCGAAGAGGCTGACATAGGTGAGCTTGCCGTGTCGTTCGTCGCTGCCGTGCGGCTTCCCGAGTTCCTCGTCGCTCCCTGTTACGTCCAGGATGTCGTCGACGATCTGGAACAGGACTCCCAGCTCCTCCGCGAATCGCCGATAGGGAATTGTCTCAGGTTCTCCGAGACCCCTCAGCGCGAGGACCACGCCCACGCTGGCGGCGATCAGGCGGCCGGTCTTGAGCGAATGGAGCAGGCGCAGGCCATCGGCGTCGAGCTTGCTCTGGGTCACGTCGATGTACTGGCCCCCGACCATGCCGTCGACGCCGATGGCGGCGAGCAGCTCAGCCAGCGCGTTCAGCACCGCGCGCGGCTCACCCTCCTGCCGCTCGCAGAACAGCCGTACCGCCTCGGCGAAGAGGCCATCCCCCGCCAGGATCGCCACGTTCTCGCCGTAGACGACGTGGGAGGTGGGCCGTCCTCGACGCAGCTCATCGTCGTCCATGGCCGGAAGGTCGTCGTGGATGAGCGAGTAGGTGTGAATGAGCTCCAGCGCCCCCGCGGCCGGCAACACCGATTCCGGCGTTACGCCCAGCGATCGCGCGGTCGCGAGCGCCAGGACCGGACGGATGCGCTTGCCGCCGGCGAGGAGCGAGTAGCGCATGGCCTCCTCGATCCCGGCCGTCGCCGGAATTGCGGAGAATTGAAGCGTCTCCAGGTACGAGTCGACCAGCTCACGGAGATCGTCGGGGTACGTGCTGGCAGCCACCGGCTGCGGCGCCTCGGACGGAGTCGTCACCGGTGGTGGTGCCTCCGGTGGGTACGTGCCCGGTTGGGGGAGGTCCGGGGGCCGCCGGGCAAGGACGGAGGGCGCAGCCTTTGCTGGGTGCAAAGGCAAGCCCGAGGACGCCGCATGGCGGTCATCCGGGGCCGCCCAACGGGTACGTACTCGCCGGCGGTACCACTAGCCCTCTTCCGTCCTCGCCGCGCGCAGGTCGGACTCGATCTCGGCGCTCGCCTTGCCGACCAGGTCTGCTGCCTCGCGCGCCAGCGCCTCTGCCTCCTGCTCGCCGACCTCGGGCGAGCGCAGGCGATCCGCGATCTCCCGCAGGCGACGGGCGAGTAGGTCCGTCTGAGTCATCGGGCGAAAACGGTATCGCCCCGCGCTCACCGCCCCGTTCCAGCGTTCCAGGCATCCTGCGCGGGAGGGGCATCAAGCACTCGCGCGCGCGGCAGCGCCCAGGATCCCGTTCACGAAGCTCGGCGTATCGGCGCCGCAGTAGCGCTTGGCTAGGGCGACGGCCTCGTCAATCGCGACCTCGGCGGGAACGTCGTCCCGATGATGGAGCTCATAGAGCGCCACGCGCAGGATGCTCTTCTCCAGCGCGGCGATCCGCTCCAGCTCCCAGCCCTTCGCGAGGCGCGCGATCTCGGCGTCGAGCTCGTCGCGATGATCCTCCACCCCGTCGATGAGCTCCCGCGCGAACGGGGCGCGCTCCTCGATGGCCTCAGCAGCGGGCCGCCCCGTCACCTCGTCCTGGTAGAGGGCGAACACGGCAGTGCGGCGCTGGTCGGAGCGGCGCATGGCTCAGCGACCGGCCGCCGATGCCTCAGGCGCGGGAGACGTACTCACCCGACCGCGTATCGACGCGCACGCGGTCGCCCTCGTTCACGAACAGGGGGACCTCCACCCGCACCCCGGATTCGAGCGTCGCCGGCTTGGTGCCGCCGCCAGACGCGGTGTCGCCCTTCACCCCCGGCGGGGTCTCGGTGACGGCCATCTCGACGGCGCTCGCCACCTGCACGCCGGCGGGCCGCTCATCGACGAAGAGGAGGTCCACCTCGGAGTTGGGCACGAGCCAGCGCATCGCCCCACCGACCACATCCCGGTCGACCTCCAGCTGGAAGTAGTCGTTCGTGTCCATGAACACGGCCATGTCACCGGAGTCATAGAGGTACTGCATGCGCCGCGTCTCGGTCCGCACGGGTCGGAACTTCTCCCCGGCCCTGAACGTCTTGTCGATGACGCTTCCGTCGTCGAGCCTCCGCAGCCTGGTCCGCACGAACGCCCCGCCCTTCCCGGGCTTGACGTGCTGAAACTCGAGGATGCGATAGATGGTCCCATCGACCTCGATGTGCGTCCCGTTCTTGAACTGATTGGTGGAGATCACGGCGGCTCAGGGTAGCGGGAGCCCGGGCGCCTCAACGGCTCGAGCAAGGCGCCCAAGGCGGCCGCGGGAACCGGCCCAAAGGCGACTTTGTCAGGCCACGCTTGACGAACGTGCCTCTCGATCCGCACGGCCGGCCCGAGGGCGCGGTGCTCCGGCGCCGGCGAGCCAGGCGATCACCTCCTCCGGCCTCGTCACCGCCTGCACCCAGGTGACCCGCATGACGCGGTCGCCATGACCCTCCAGCAGCGCCTGGCGCTCAACATCGTCTTCCCGTGCGATCGGGTTGTCGTGCCAGGTACGGCCGTCGGCCTCCACGACCAGTCGCTGCTCCGGCCAGCGGAAGTCCGGAATGACGCGCCGTCCCGCGAGTAGGAGGGGCTTGTTGACCTCGGGGCGAACGAAGCCGGCCGCCAGGATGAGATCCAACACGACATCCTCGAGCTCGCTGCGCGTGGGCGCGGCGGACGCGAGTACACGATCGAGATTGGTAACGCCACGGCGAGGGCCGAGCCTCCTTCTCGTCGCAACGAGCTGCGGGATGCTGACCCGGCGGCTGGCCAGTGCCCGCCGGATGGCGGTGCGAAGAAGCTTGTAGTTCACGACGGCAGCCAGGTCGACCAGCGTGCGCGCGGGGGCGGTGACGGGAATCCCCTTGTGGCGCGTCACGTCCCGCGGGTGGAGGACTGAAGTGCGGTGAACGCGGATGTCTTTGCGTCGACCCACGCCCGCACGGGGCACTGTCACGTCGGGGTACCGCCTGTCCCACTCGACGAACTCCCATAGGGCAGAGCCCGAAAAGTGACTCAGAAACGCGTCTTCGCCGACGCTCTTGACCGCGGCCAGAAACCGGGCTTCCCGCGAGATTGCTGGATGCCCCACCGCATAGACGGCGCGGTACAGCGGATGGAGCCAACCCCTGCGGACCCTGCTGCTTACTGCCTCACGATTCAGCCCACACTGCCGCAGTTCGCCGAGCGACAGCACACCCCACTCCTCAGCGGCCCGCGCTGCAACCCGCGCGTCGCGCCGAAGGTGGGCTTTGTCAGGCGTGGCCTGACGAAGTTGCCTTTCGCAGCGCACAGGCGGTCGACGCACGTGTTGCATGCCCAGAGCCTGCTCTGAGTGCCCTCGCCAATCAACGCCTGGATGTGCCAAATGCGTGCCGGGTTCGTGGCAGGGCGTGGATATCCTCATCGGCGTGGATACTCGTTCTCGACGGGAGCCTGTGGAGACCGTTCGGCATCAGCTGCGGCCGCTCTTCGATCAGGTCGTGATCAAGGAGCTCGACCAGGATCGGATGCGCCGTTCCGGGCTCGTCGTGCCACCGGGAACGCACGACCCGCCGCCCCAGCACGGCATCGTCCTCGCCGTCGGACCGGGACTCGACTGGTGGGAGCAGGCAGGCGTTGAGATGCCGGTGCATCCGGGCGATCATGTGGTCTTTCCCGCATCCGCCGGCGTGTGGATCGAGGTCGACGAGGAACGCCTGCTCGTCTGCCGGGTCGTCGAGCTCCTGGGGGTGCTCGAGACGGCCGCGACCGAGCCCGACGAAAGCTGAAACCTGCAGGGCACCTGAAGCCCGAGGCAGCATCTCAGGGCTTCGCGTCGGGGCCCTACGATGAGCCGATGGCAACCGCGACGCGAACCCGCGCACCGCGGCTCGCCGCCGTACTGAGGGAGGGCGAGCGGGTCACCCCGCTCGAGCTCTTCTTCGACCTCGTCTTCGTGCTGGCGATCACGCAGTGCACCGCGCTCATGTCGCGAGAGCCGACCTGGTCGGGCCTGGCGCAGGGGGTCCTGGTCCTCGGCGTCCTGTGGTGGTCGTGGGTCGGCTACGCGTGGCTCACAAGTGTGGTCGATCCCGAGGAGGGCTCGGTGCGATTCGCGATCTTCGCCTCGATGGCCGCGTTCCTGATCGTTGCGATTGCGGTCCCGGAGGCCTTCGGCAGCCTCGGCCTGGAGTTCGCGCTCGCATACGGTGCCGTGCGCGCCGGGCACATCGCCCTCTTCCTGTTGGCAAGCCGCGAGGACCCCGGGCTGCGCCACTCGGTCGTCGGTCTGGCCGTGAGTACCTCCATCGGCGTCGGGCTGCTTATCGGCGCCTCGTTCCTCGACGGGCTGGCGCAGGGTGCGCTGTGGGCGCTGGCCTTGGGGCTCGACATGGCCGGGCCGATGTTCATCGACTCCTCGGGCTGGCGGCTGGAGCCGGGCCACTTCGCCGAGCGCCACGGCCTGATCATCATCATCGCCCTCGGCGAGTCGATCGTCGCCATCGGAGTCGGCGCTCATGCGCACCTCACTTGGGGCATCGCCGCCGCGGCGATTCTGGGCATCGCGCTCTCCGCCGCGCTCTGGTGGATGTACTTCGACGTCGTCGCGCTCGTCTCACGACGCAGGTTGATCCGGGCCGATGCCGGCCGGGTCCGCAACGAGCTCGCGCGCGACTCGTACTCCTATCTGCATTTTCCGATGGTGGCCGGGATCGTGCTCGTCGCGCTGGGCCTGAAGACCACCCTCGGCGACGTGGGCGCGTCCCTCGGGACGGTCCCTGCGTTCGCCCTGCTGGGCGGCGTCTCCGCCTACATGCTCGGGCTCGTCGGGTTTCGGTTCCGCCAGATCCACACCATGAACCGCCGGCGTCTGGCGACGGGGATCCTGCTCTTCGCTCTGCTGCCCGTAGCGACCAACGTGCCCGCCCTCCTCACGCTCGCGATCCTGACCGCCGTGGTGAGCACGGTCATCGCATACGACACGAGGAGTTACGGCGAGGGCCGCGACCGCATGCGGCACGAGGACTTCGCGCCCGAGCTGCGCCTTCCCTCGCGGTAGCGTTCGGCCGCTATGGCCCAGCGGACGATCGTCTTCTTCCCCGAGGGCGCCTTTGGTCCGACCAACAACTGCGTCGGAATCGGCGAGGTCCTGCGCGACCGCGGCCACCGGGTCGTGTTCGTGGTGGAGGAGTCGTTCGCGGGCACGCTCGAGGCCAAGGGATTCGAGGAGCGCCTCATGCGGCTCGGCCCGCCGCCGGAGCACGAGGAGGAACCGGGCCAGTTCTGGAAGGACTTCATCCGCGATACCGCGCCGGTCTTTCGCAAGACGACGTTCGAGCAGCTCACGGAGTTCATGGCGCCCACCTGGGAAGCGCTCCTCGACGGCGCCCGCTACGTCGATGACCGTCTCGCAGAGATCTTCGGCGAGCTCGAGCCCGACGCGATCGTCGAGGACAACGTCTGCGCGTTCCCCGCGATCCCCGCGAGCGGACGCCCGTGGGTGCGCATCGTCTCCTGCAATCCGCTCGAGCTGAAGGACCCCGAGCTTCCTCCCCCCTACTCCGGCCTGCCGCATGACGACCGCAGCGAATGGGAGACGTTCCGCGCCGAGTACGCGCGGGCGATCGGCGCGATGCAAGCGGACTTCGACGAGCTCTGCCAGGAGCGCGGTGCGCCACCGCTGCCGCCGGGCGAGATGATCCATACCTCACCTTGGCTCAACCTCTACATCTACCCGCGAGAGCTCGACTACCCGCGCTCGATCCCGCTCGAGGAGACCTGGCACAACCTCGAGTCGAGCGTCCGGGGTAGCGACGCCCCCTGGAGCGTGCCGGATGTGCTCGCGGACGGCGATGGCGCGCTGGTCTACCTGAGCCTGGGCTCGCTCGGCTCGGCCGACGTTTCGCTGATGGACCGGCTAGTCGGGTCCCTGTCGCGAACGCCGCACCGCTACATCGTCTCCAAGGGCCCGCAGCACGAGGCCTACGAGCTGGCCGCGAACATGGCGGGCGCCGAGTTCCTGCCCCAGGTGTCGGTTCTGCCGCAGGTCGACGTGGTGATCACGCACGGCGGCAACAACACGGTCACGGAGTGCGTGCACTTCGGCAAGCCGATGGTCGTCTTGCCGATCTTCTGGGACCAGCACGACAACGCCCAACGCGTCGACGAGACGGGCTTCGGCGAGCGCCTCGCCACCTACTCGTTCGCCGACGAGGAGCTCCACGGCGCGATCGACCGGCTCCTCGCCGACCGCGGGCGGCACGCACGGGTCGCCGAGGCGTCCGAGCGCCTGCGGGCGAACCGAGGGAACGTGAAGGCCGCGGACCTCGTCGAGCGCGTGGCCGAGACGGGCGAGCGAGCCCGGACGGCGAGTGGGTGAGAAACCAGCCCCGGCGCCCGTCAGGAGCGGGCGCGGCTGGTTTCGAGCCCGTCGCGCCCTGAGGCCGCCAGCGGCCGAATCGCAGTAGGCTCGGTGGACAGCTTCCGGAGGTGTGCCGGGAAGTCTGGTCGGCGAAGGAGGAGGGCTCATGGGAGTCCAAGCCCGGATCTCGCCACCGTGATCGACTTCCTGATGAAGAGCAGGTTCGCGCTGCTCATCGCCTTTGCGTTTGCGGTGATGGGCGACCCGGTCTCCTCGGTCGCCTATGCGACGAGGCGGCCCTCCGCGCGCTGCATGGCGACCTCGCATTGCTCGTCGTCACGATGGCAATCGTCCTCGGCCTGATCTGCCTCGTCTCGCTGAACTACCACCAGCTCTATGCGCGCTTTCCGGAGGGAGGAGGCGATGCCGCGGCAACCGGTACCGCATTCGGCGAGGGCGGGGCGTTCTTACCCCTGGGATCGCTGATCGTGGACTACACGCTGACGATCACGATCAGCGTCGCCGTAGGCGCCTCCGCAATCATCGCTGTGCTTCCGGGCCTCGGGCCCGCGCGAATCCCCCTTGCGCTCGCACTGCTCGCGCTGGTCGCGGGGCTGACCTGGTTTGGGCACGGGGGGCGGGTCATTTTCGCCACGGTGACACTCGCGTTCGTCGCCAGCGGACTCGTCGTCGTCGGCGTCGGATTCCTCGCGCCCGCAGCTCAGGGTTCAGCACCGCTCGTTCCGCCCGGTGACTACGACACCGGACCGCTTGCCGTTCTCTTGGCGTTCCCTGTCGCCATGGCGCTCGCGACCGGAGTCGAAGCCCCCTCGTCCGCGATCGCGAAGTTGGGTCAGCTCGATGATCCCGGCCGGGTTCGCTTGGCCGATCACGTTGTGGTCCATGATCGCGATCGTCGTGACGCTCACCGCCGGGCTCTCAGTGCTCGCCGTGCGGTTGCGGATCGGCATTCCGCCGAACAACTCGACGCAGATCGCGCAGGTCGCAAGGGCGGCGGTGGGCGCGGGCCGCTGTTCGCTGCCTTCCAGACAACGACGACGATCCTTCTCCTGGCCGCGGCCAGCTCCTCGTTCCCGGCCGGGCCAGGGCTCCTCAAGGCGCTTTCACAGGCCGGGAGCGGGATCGGTGTCCCGCCCGCGCCGTTCGGGCGTGCGAACAAAGCACCACAACCCCTACTGGGGAGTTGCGGCGTTCCTTGCGATCTCGGCCTTGATACTCACGGCTGCGGGAGCGCGCGAGCAGCGGCTGGTGCTGTTCTACGCGGCCGCCGTGTTCGCCGCCTTCCTCTGCGGGCTCCTCGCGATGTCGAAGTTCTTTCACGCGGAGCGACGGAGGCTGCTGCTCGTCGCGAGCCTGACCGGCGCGTGCGCGGTCGGGCTCACGCTCGCGATCAACGTCGCGCGCGGTTACCCGATCGTCTCGCTCGCCGCCGCATTGACAATCGCGGGCGGCCTTCACCGGCTGTGGGTGCGCGCGGGGCGGCCGCGGGGCGTGGCACAGGCGGAACGTTTCGCCAAGGTCGAGGTGCCAGTCGGATCCGAAAGATGACTGGTCGACGAACGCGCTGGACCTGCATACTGCGCCGGGTGAGCGAGGCGCCACAGCTTCTTCGTGATCTTCTCGGGGCTCCCGGCCCATCCGGATACGAGGGCCCCGCGAACCAGGTGTGGCGGGAGGCCGCCTCGTTCGCCCGGGTTACGAGCGATTCGCTCGGCTCGTCCGTCGCCCGGATCGGCGACGAGTTTGCACGCCCCCTGCTGGCCATCGTCGGGCACATCGACGAGATCGGCCTCGTGATCACGCACGTCGACGAGAAGGGATTCCTCTACTTCGCGCCGATCGGGGGCTGGGACTCGCAGATCCTGGTCGGCCAGCGGGTGCGGATCCAGACGAAGGACGGGCCCGTGATCGGCGTGGTCGGGCGCAAGCCGATCCATCTGCTCCGCGGCGACGCCCGAAAGAAGGTCGTCGAGCTGCGCGACATGCACATCGACATCGGTGCGGCAAACGGCGATGAGGCGCTCGAGCGGGTGCGCATCGGTGACTCGGCCGTGATCGCCGCGGACCCGCTCCCGTTGAACGGCCGGAGACTGGTCTCGCGCTCCCTCGACAACCGGCTCGGCGTCTACGTCGCGCTGGAGGCGCTCGGCCATGTCGATCGGAGCGGCGCCCTCGAGGGCCAAGTGGCGGCGGTGGCCGCGGTCCAGGAGGAAATCGGATCGAAGGGGGCGCTCACCACGTCGTTTTCGCTTCAGCCGGATCTCGCGATCGCGGTCGACGTCACCCACGCCACGGACGCGCCGGGCGTCGAGGAGAAGGAGCAGGGACGGCACGAGCTCGGCTCCGGCCCCGTGCTCGGCCGCGGCGCAACCCTGTCGCCGCGCATCTTCGAGCTCCTCGTCGAGACGGCCGAGCGAAACGACATCCCCTACACGATCGAGGCTTCGGGCCGCGACACGCACACCGACGCCGACGCGATCCAGATCTCCCGTGCCGGCATCCCCACCGGGCTCGTCTCGATCCCCCTGCGCTACATGCACTCGCCGGTCGAGCTTGTCGACCTGACGGACGTGGAGGCGACGATCGAGCTTCTCGCGGCCTTTGCGACCTCGCTCGAGCCGGACCTCGATCTGACGCGGTAGGCGTCAGCCGATAACCCGCAGCCCCTTCGGCACCCCGCTCAGGTTCCGGATCCCGCCTTCGGTCACCGTCACCAGATCCTCGATCCGGACGCCGAAGCGGCCCGGCAGGTAGATCCCAGGCTCGACCGTGACCACGTCGCCCGGCTCCAGCGTGTCCTCCGACCGCTTGGAGAGGCGCGGAGCCTCGTGAATGTCGATGCCGACGCCGTGGCCGAGGCCGTGGCCAAACTCGTCGCCGTAGCCGGCGGCGACGATCGCGTCACGCGCGAGGGCATCGGCCTCGGGACCCGCGAGACCGGCGCGGATCGCCTCCAGCGCCTTGGCCTGCGCTGAGCGCACCACCTCGTACACCTCGCGCACGTCCCCGTCCAGCTCGCCGGTCGCGACGGTGCGGGTGCAGTCCGAACAGTAGCCGTCGACGATCGCCCCCATGTCGATGAGGAGGACCTCCCCGGCTCCGATCTCCCGCTCCGAGGACTCGTGGTGCGGGAGGGCGCTGTTCTCACCGGCTGCGACGATCGCCGCAAACGACGGATCCTCCGCACCCAGCTCCAGCATCCGCTGGTGCGCCGCGAGCATGACGTCGCGCTCGGTCCTCGCCACGAGGTCCTGGTCGAAGATCCATTCGTAGACCTCGTCGGCCAGCCGTGCGGCCTCGGCGATCGCGGCCAGCTCGGCATCGTCCTTGTGGCGTCGCAGCCGCTCCACCAGCCCGCTCGCCGCCAGCAGCGCGACCCCCTCGGGCGCGAGCTCGGTGAGCCGCCCCAGGTTCTTGACGCTAGTGTGGGCGTCGTCGTAGCCGACCCGGCCGCGCAGGCGCTTGGCGGCGTCCGAGATCAGGCCGCGCTCGATCACGATCCGCTCGAACTCGGGCGCGACCTCGCGAGCCGCCCGTTCGCCGTAGCGGAAGTCGGTGAAGAACAGGCGCTCCTCGGCGCCGATCACGACCACGCCGCTCGACCCGGTGAACCCGGTCAACCAGCGCACGTTGGCACCGGCCTCGCGACTCGTCTCACTGGGGGTGACGAGATCACCAACCAGAAGCTGGTCCAGCCCCGCCTTCGTGACGAGCACGGCGAGCCGGTCGGCGCGGGAGCCTCCGCTCACTTTTCCAACTCCGCCTTCAGCATCTCGAGCGCCTCACGGTACCCGTCGGGGCCCTTGCCCGAAACCACGCCTAGCACCAACCCCTCGAATACCGAATGTCGGCGCCACTCCTCGCGCTGCGAGACGTCCGAGAGGTGAACCTCGACCACGGGCACGTCGGCGATCTCGAGCGCGTCGCGGATCGCGTAGCTGTAATGAGTCCACGCGCCGGCGTTCATGATTGCGGCGTCGGCCAGCTCCCGCACGCGGTGCAGGTACTCGACGAACTCGCCCTCAAAGTTCGACTGAAAGAAGGTCACGGTCAGGCCGAGATCGGCCGCATAGCGCTTGATCTTCACCTCGAGCTCGGGGAGCGACATGCCGCCGTAGAGCTCCAGATCGCGGCGCCCGAGCAGATCGAGGTTGACGCCGTGAAGGACCTCGACCCGGTTCCTCATCGAAGCTCCTCCACGACGGCGCGAAGCGCCGCCAAATCGACGCGTTGACCCAGCCGGGGATCTCCCGGGCGGGCGAGCAGGACGAATCCGACCGCTTCCGCCGTTCGCTTCTTGTCGCGCGCGACCGCCGCGATTACCGCGTCCACATCGACGGACGGGTCGAGGCTGGTCGGGAGCGCGTGGCTTGCGAGCAGCGCCGCCACCTCGTCGCGAAGCTCGCCCGCGTCCGAGAGGCGAAGGGCCGCAAGCAGGCCGAGAGCGATCGCCTCCCCGTGCCGGTAGCGGGCGTACCCGGTCGCCGCCTCGATGGCGTGTCCCACCGTGTGGCCCAGGTTCAGCACCGCCCGCCGCCCGGCGTCGCGCTCGTCGGCGGCGACGATCTCGAGCTTCGTTCGCGCGCAGTCGAATACGACGTCGACCAGGTTCGCGGGGTCGAGCTCCTGGAGCCCGCGCACGCGCTCCCACAGATCGCCGCCCGCGATCAGCGCCGTCTTTGTGACCTCGGCGAATCCGGCCGCCATCTCCTCGGCGGGGAGAGTGACGAGCGTGGACGTGTCGGCGATCACGGCGCTGGGGAGGTGGTAGGCGCCGACGTAGTTCTTCGCCTCCGGCAGGTCCACGCCGGTCTTGCCGCCGTAGGCGGAGTCGACCTGGGCGAGGAGCGTCGTCGGGACCTGGACTACGTCCACCCCGCGCTGATAGGTCGCGCCGCAGAACCCCGCCAGATCGCCGACGACCCCGCCGCCAAGCGCGACCAGGTGGTCCTCGCGTGTCATGCCCGCCCGCGCCAGCTCTCGCAGAACGCGCTCCGCCTCGGCAAGCGTCTTCGCCCGCTCCCCCGGCTCCACCGTCACGATCCCTGCCAGCGGCTGGATCGCGGCGCCGAACAGCCCGGCGACGGTGGTGTCCGAGACGCCGAAGCGCCGGGTAGCAAGGGGCCACCACTCTGAGCCGAGCAGCCCCGGGCCGACGTAGATGGGGTATTCGCCGGAGGCGCTCCTCGCCCATGCCATCCTCGTGCCTGCGGGAAGCTTGCGCAGCGCGAGCAGGAACGGCAGGGCGCGGCTTGCGAGCTCCTCGTCGCCCACGGGCAGCACTGCGTCGGCGAGCCGGGCGTAGATGGGCTCACGTTCCGCATGAAGCTCCCCGAAGCGGGCACGGTCCTGCGCAAGCGGGCGGTCGCTTCCCTGGACGCGCCGCCAGGCCTCCTCGGCCGTGATCTGAAGCCACACGACGATATGGCGCTCCAGCGCGCGGCGCACGCGCTCCGAGTAGACGGCGCCACCGCCGAGGGAGACCACGCCGCCGTCGGCCTCCTCGAGGAGCCTTCCCACCCCGGCGGCCTCGAGCGCGCGAAACTCCTCCTCGCCGCGCCGCCCGAAGAAGGTCGTGATGGGCATCCCGAGCTCGGCCTCGAGCAGGTCGTCGGCCTCGCAGACGCTCATGCCGGTGACGCGGGCCGCGTTCGCGGCCGTGGTCTTGCCGGCGCCCATGAAGCCGACGAACACGATCGCAGGCTCCCGTCCCGACGGGGTGGCCGCACGGGTGCGCCTGCCCTCCTCTACCGACGCCACCCGATCCGCTCCCTGTACGCGGCGAACGCCTCCAGGGCGTCGTCGATGTGGTCGCCGCCGAACTTCTCCCGGTAGCCCCGCGCCAGCACCAGCGCGGTCATCGCCTCCGCGACCACGCCGGCGGCGGGAACGACGGCTGAATCGGTCCGCTCCCGAAGCGCCTGCGCCGGCTCCTTCGTCTCTGTGTCCACCGAGCGCAGCGGCTTCGTCAGCGTCGAGATCGGCTTGAGCGCGCCGCGGACAACGAGCGGCTCCCCGTTGGTCATCCCGCCCTCGACGCCGCCGGCCCGGTTGGTCTCGCGGTGCCAACCCCGCTCGCCGGACCAGAAGATCTCGTCGTGTGAGTCGGAGCCCGGCCGCCCCGCGACCTCCCAGGCCTCACCCACCGAGACCCCCTTCACCGCCTGGATCGAGACGAGGGCCTGGGCGAGCCGGCCGTCCAAACGCTCCTCCCAGCTCGCATGGGAGCCGACTCCCGGCACGAGGCCAAACGCCCGCACCTCGAACACCCCGCCGAGGCTCTCGTTGGCCTTGCGCAGCCGGTCGATCTCGGCGACCATTGCCTCGCTCGCGCCGGGGTCAAGGCAACGCACCGGCGAGTCGTCCACGCGCGCGAAGTCCTCCGGCGCCAGGTCGTCGCGCTCGGGCCCCGTGATCGACCCGATCTGGACGACGTGGCTGAACACGTTCACACCGAACGCTCGCAGGAACTCCTTCGCCAGGGCCCCGGCGGCCACCCGGGCTGCCGTCTCGCGAGCGCTCGCGCGCTCGAGCACGTTGCGAACATCGGTATGGCCGAACTTGAGGAGCCCGGCGAGGTCCGCATGGCCGGGCCGCGGCGTGTGGACCTCCTGGACTGCGGCCTCGACCGGCCACGGGTTCATCCGCTCCTCCCAGTTGGCGTAGTCCCGGTTCGCGACCAGCAGGGCGACCGGGCTGCCCAGCGTTCTGCCGTGCCGCACCCCGGCGCGGATCTCTACCGCATCGCTCTCGATCTTCATCCGCCCACCGCGGCCATACCCGAGCTGACGCCGCGCCATGTCGGCATCGATGCGCTCGCGGTCGATTTCGAGCCCCGCGGGCAGTCCCTCGACGATCGCGACGAGCCCGGGGCCGTGCGACTCACCCGCCGTTGTGAAGCGAAGCGCGGTCATCGTCAGCCAACTCTAGGCCCAGGACGCGCAGCAGAGCAGAGCGATTCGTCGAGGCTCGCGAGCGAGCCGCCGATCTCCTGCGCAACCAGCAGCACAAAGCACTCCGGCAGCCTCAAACCCGGTACCGGAGCGAAGGCCGTCCCTCAGCCCCCAAAACACGTGGCCAGGTACCAGTCCACGAGCTCGTTTCCCCACCAAAGCGCGACGATCGCACCGAGCGCGAGGAACGGTCCGAACGGCACGGCTCGCTTGCGAGCGGCGGCTCCCTCCCGGGCAATCAGGGCCAGTCCCACGAGCGCCCCGGCGGCGAATCCGATCAGCAGCGCCGGCGCGACGGCGCGCCCCAGGTAGAGCCCCATGACGGCGGCGAGCTTCACGTCCCCCATCCCCATCCCACCTGGGTAAGCGAGCGCCACCAGGAACAGGAACCCCCCGGCTGCGGCCGCGGAGATCGCGCTCGCGACGAGGCTCGCGGGATCGCAGACGCCCGCGATCGCGACCGCCCCCGCCGCACCGACCAGGAGCACGTCGTTGGGGATCAGGCGCCGCTCGAGATCCGTCAGCGTCACGATCACGAGCAATGTGCATAGCGCCAGCCCCAGCGCCAGCGATCCCGAGTCGCCGGTGCCAAGGATCAGAAGGGTGGCGGCGTACAGAGCCGCCGTCGCGATCTCGGTCAGCCGGTGGCGCGGCGAGATCCGTTCGCCGCAGTGCCGGCAGCGCCCGCAAACCAGAACCCGCGAGAGCAGCGGGATGTTTTCGTAGCCCGCGATCGCCTGGCCGCGCGCCGTGCAGCGCGAGCGCCCGGAGACGAACGGCTCGCTGCGCGGCACGCGATGCGCCACAACCGTCGCGAAGCTGCCGAGGATCAGCCCGGCGGAAATGGCGAGGAGGGCTGGCATCGTGTGTTTGATCTCTGCTGTGTCGTGATCGATCGGCTGGCCTCGGGGATCGCCGCCGCGCCCTCACTCGGGCAATCCCGCGCCCCGGTTGCACGCCCCGTCGCGCTCGTCGCCGGGATCGCTGTTCGCGGCAAAGGGCGGGTTGCGGGGCGATCGTTAACGCCGGTTCGATCAGGTGGCGAGTGCAGCTGTCCACAAATGGGGACAGCCGATGTGGACTACGTCAAACGTCCAGCTCGACGGGGATGATCTCGGTGATGAATGTGTGCGAGCCGCGGATCACTCGAGCTTGCAGCGGCCGCCCGATCGATTCGGCGACCATCAGGCGCTGAAGCTCGCCGACGTCCGACATCGGACGTCCATCCACCCCGACGATGAGATCCTCGGGCCGAAGGCCCGCACGAGCGGCTGGGCTGCCCTCCACCACCTCGACCACCTCGACGGCCGTACCCCCGCCATCGCGCGCGAACCGCGGCGGTAGGGGCCGCCCGCCGCCGACGATCCCGATGAAGGCGCGGCGCACTCGACCTTCGGTCATGAGCTGCGAGACGATCTTCCGCGTCGCGTCGTTGATCGGCACCGCGAGGCCCAGGCCGATGCCGGCCACGGCCGTGTTGATGCCGACCACCTGCCCCAGCCCCTCGGCGAGCGCGCCCCCGGAGTTGCCGGGGTTGAGGGCCGCGTCGGTCTGGATCACGTTCTCGACCAGGCGGACGGCGGACCGCGAACGCGTCGGCAGCGCTCGCCCGAGCGCGGACACCACTCCGGCGGTCACCGAGCCGTGGAATCCGAGCGGGCTGCCGATCGCGACGACGAGCTGGCCCACCCGAAGCGAATCCGCATCGCCGAGCTCCACGGGCACGAGGTTGCCGACCTCCGCGCGCAGCACCGCGAGGTCCGACAGCGGATCGCTGCCCACCACCTCGGCGCCGAAGGAGCGTCCGTCCGGAAACGCCGCCTCACCTCTGCCGTCGGTTCCCTCGACGACGTGAGCGGAGGTGAGCATGTAGCCGTCCGGCGTGATCGCGACGGCGCTGCCACCGCCCTCGGCACGACCGCGGCGCGTTCTCCGCCCCACGCGCAGGTTCGCGACCGACTCCCGCAGGCGCTCGGCGACCGACGTGACGGTTCGCGAGTAGGCGTCCAGCGCCTCCGCATCCGGCAGCCGCTCACCCTCGCGGCCGTCGGGCTGTGACCCGTCGGCGGTGCCTTCGATCAGTCGCAGCCGACTCATGGATCGAACTTAGCAACGGGGCTATCTACTCAGCCGTGGCGAAATGCGGCCCGCCAGGTGTCCAGGTATGCCTCCGCCGAGCGGAAGAGGATCCGCATAGCGGCCTTCCCCCTCGATTGACCCCGCATGTCCGCGATCAGGTCCGGGACCAGGCCGTAGTGGGCAACGCCGTCGGTGTTCAGGTCGAAGGTGCGCTCGCCGGTCCGCTCGCGCACGAGGCGGACGCCGCCAAGGCGAAACGGGTAGCGCAGCGGATTCTCGCTCGCGTCAGCCCGCGGCCCCGGAAGATCGTTGAAGCCGCCCGTGTCGGTGCCGAGTCCCACCCCGAGGAAGCGCCCGCGATCACGGTACGGCCGGAAGCGCAGGATTCGTCGCGGCAGCTCCCTCGCGTCGGATAGCGTCGCGGTGGCGAAGCCGTCGAGCGCGTAGAGGCGTCGCAGGTCCGACGGCGTCCACTCTCCGCCGGTGTCGGTGTGGCTAGAGACCAGCGGGTAGTCGCGGGCCTCGGCCATCTTCAGCACCGCGAGCCGCGCTCGCTCACTCATGTGGTCGGCCTCGATCAGGATGTGATTCGCCATCAGGCGACGGATCAGGTAGCGCCCGAGCTTGGTGAGACCCTCGGTGTTGCACTGCTTGCCCGGCGGATAGCTCGGGATCGGGATCCCGAGGACGTGCCCGCTGGAGGGGAAGAACCTCTGTAGGAACTCGAGGACGCCTAGGCTGAACGGCGTCACCTCCTCGCCCAGACCGCGCTCCAGGCACGGTCCGGTGTCGAAGTAGTGTCCGGTCTGAAGCGCCTCAAGCACGTTGATGAAGGCGCCCTTGGGACCGCCCTCGAGCGCCGCGCCGCTGAACGCGTTGTCGACCCAGTGTGCGACGAACATCGTGCGCACGCCGAGGCGCTTGTAGTTGCGGATCCCGCGATCGACGTCCGCGCGGGTGCACTGCGGCTCCCCCTCGAACTCCCCGCACCCGAAGAGATTCGAAGACTCGATGCCGATCAGCACGGCGAGCTTGCCCCGCTCGATCACCCGGCGGGCCTGACGCGGCGTTCGCACGATGCGGAACCAGCCGCGCCCCGGGCCACCGCTCTGCGCGTCGACGTAGCGCTCGAGCCGCTCCAGCCGCCGGATCTCCAGCTTGATCGTGTGGGTCTCATCGCACGAATGCGAGCGCCGCGGCTCGAGGCGGCAGAGCGGCTCGTCCTCGACCGTCTGCGCGACGACCAAGCGCTCGCCCGCCTTCCATGCCCGCCTGAGCCACACGTAGTACGTCTGCTGGTGGGTGATCGTGTCGTGGACCGGCCAGCCGGCGAAGGTCGGCCAGCCGTGAGTGTCGTGGGTGCCGAATGGCGTGCCGCTGCGGAGCAGGTTGCCGGTGACGTCGAGGCTGCCGTCGGGCCCATGCTCGCGCTCGTCGCCCGAGGAGCCGAGCGCGCGCGTGACCCCGAACGGGGCGAAGCTGCGACCGACGATCACCTTGCCGCCGGCGCGCAGCTCGGTGGTGATGTGAAGGTGCGCGTCCGCGAATCCCCGAACCGTTCCGTCCGGGCGCGTGCCGTTGAACGGATTCCCTCTGGCACCGGTACGGGCCTCGGGATAACTCCGGCAGCCGCGGGCTCGAGTGAATGTGAACCCCGTCCGGGCCCCTGATGCTCCGGCCCCAACGAGCTCCAGCTTGCCGTTCTTCGAGAGCGCGAGTTTTCGCCGATTTGCGGTCGAGACGACCTGGAACCCGAACTTCCGCGCCCGCCCTACGGCCCATTGCGTGCGCGTCCCCAGCTCGTGGCTGCGCCCCGCCGTTCGCCGACCAGCCGCGGTCATGAGCATCCGGTCCTGGTCGTAGAGGAGATAGTCGCCCAGCCGCGTGGGCCTGAGATAGAAGCGCGCCGCGCCACGGCGCGACGGGCGGACGCGATAGCCGTCGCGGGAGGGCGCGACGAACCCCGGCGCACGCAACGACGACATCGTCCAACACCTGTTCGCAAGCGCGAATCGCAAGGGCTCGCGGAGAGGGTGAACCGGGGTCGCCTCAATGCCGTGGCTACCACCCGCGAAGCTGCTGGCAGTACCGAGACTTCCCAGGACGCCGATCGCTGCGAGCAGCGCGATGGATTGCTGTACCGCGCGCGTCCTGTTCAGCGGCCGAGAACCGATGAGCCCTCCTCGTGGCGTGGCCGAACTCTAGCCCGAGCGTCCGGAGGCCCGAACCGCGGTTCGGGTAACGGGAGAACCTGGCGCTTCCCGTCCAGCAGCCGATCGAGCCGATGCTCGCCCAGCAGTACGCGAGCTGCCGGCCGATGGCCATACCGATTCGCTCGTCCTCTCGCCCGGGGCCAGGCTGGGCGCCTCGAGCGGGAGGGCGACCTGTTCGCGGAGAGCGGCTCGCTGCGCCAGTCGCTTCCGGACTAGCGCAGGAAGGCCCCGGGGCGGGTCGAGCGGGGCGCGACCATCGGCCCGCCCCGCTCACCGCCGTCAGCCGCTAGCTGCAGAGCCCGTTCGGCTCCGAGGTATCGCAGTTGTTCTGCCGGAACTTGTTTCCCTTGCCCTTGCCGTCCCAACGGATGTCGGCCGGAAGGTTCTGGTGGGCGTCGTTTCGCTTGATTACGTTCTCGGCGCTGACGGTGCCACCGAGCTGCTTGCTCGAGAAGAGCACGATCCCGCCGGCGAACGGCGCCGTCGGCTGCGAGGGCCGGTTGCCCACGACCGTGTTCCCGTCGATCGAGTTCTTCTTCGCGCCGAGCAGGACGATGCCGGTCCCGGAAGTGGGCGGCCCACCGCCCTCCCCCGGACAGAACTTGTTGTTTTTCCTGACTTCGTTGTCGCGGACCGTCCAGCCGCGGACGCCACCGGCTTCGCCGGTGTTGATGAGCCCGATCCCGAGGCAGTTGGCCTTGGCGCGGCTGTCGATGACGCGGCCATGTGAGGAGTCGCGCAGGAAGTATCCGAACGACCCGTTGTCCCGCGCGGTGTCGTCCTTCAGCGTCGCCCGGGCCCGCTTCGAGTCGCCGACATAGAAGCCGGCCACGCCGGCGCCGGTCGAGAGGTTGTGCACGAACCTCGTCCGGCTCGAGCCGAACGCCGCTACGCCGTACTCGCCGTTGTTGACGAACTTGTCATGAGCGAAGACGGTCTTGCTCGCTCCCTGAGCGACCGCACCGAAATTCTTGAAGTCACGGAACAGGAAGTCCTGGATGCGGGTCCCGGCGGTGCGCTTGCCGCCGTGCTGAAGCACGCAGAACCCGGCTGTTCCGCCGTCACAGCGATTGGAGTGCTTCTTCGGCTTGATGACCGTCCCGTGCTTCTTATCGGGGCCGGCGCCGTCCAGGGTCAGATCGTTCTTCTTGATCTGGACGCTCTCGCGATAGACCCCCGGGTGCACCTTGATGACGTCGCCGGGATGCGCCTGGTTCACGGCCTTCTGAATCGACTCACCCGGGTGGACGTTGATCGTGTCCGCCATGCCGCTCGCCGGGAAGGCCACCAGGCCCGCAAGCCCGAGACCTACCGCCAATAGCCGCTTTCGCATCTGCTCTCCTCCCGCCGATCGCCTGCCGAATCGCACGCGAGCTTATCCAAGCCGCCGTCGTTGGGCCGCCGGAGGGGGTCAGCGGCCTGACGCACCGCCTAGCGCCGGCTGCCGCCGGCGAGGAAGATTTCTAGAACCGACTCGCGAACAAGGGCGCGATAAGGCCCGCCTTGTGCGGTTCGGCGGCCGCAAGGGCACAATCAGGGAGGGGGCGTCCAGCCGGATGCGCTTCCGCACGCCCTACGATCCGCGGCGAGCGGGGGAAATGCCTGAGCCGATCCAACGCAACCAGCGCTACATGCCGGGCCTCGATGGGCTGCGCGCGTTCGCAGTGCTGGCGGTGATCGCGTACCACCTGGGCTTCGGCTGGGCGCCCGGGGGGCTCCTCGGCGTCGCGGTCTTCTTCACGTTGAGCGGCTACCTGATCACGGATCTGCTGCTTGGGCAGTGGTCCGGGGGCCGGATGCGACTCGGCAACTTCTGGCTGCGGCGCGCGAGACGGCTACTGCCCGCGTTGTTCGTGATGCTCGTAGTGGTCGTCGCCTGGGTCACGATCGCCGACCCCGCCCGCTTGGACTCGCTGCGCGGGGCGGTCATCTCATCGGCGCTGTACGTGAATAACTGGTGGCTGATCGACCAGCACGTCTCCTACTTCGCCCGCTTCGCCCCACCCTCGCCGCTGGGCCACTTGTGGTCGCTGGCCGTGGAGGAGCAGTTCTACCTGGTGTGGCCATGGCTCCTGCTCCTCGGGCTTCGGCTCGTACGCGAGCGCCGGCACCCGGTCGAGATCCGCCCTCGGCTGGCCGCACTGACGCTCGCGCTGGGCGCGGCGTCCGCGGCCCTGATGGCCGTGCTCTACCACCCCGCATTCGACTCCACGCGCGTCTACGACGGCACCGATACCCGCGCGTTCGAGCTCCTGTTCGGGGCCGCGCTGGCGATGGTCTGGCCGAGCCGCGGCCTGATCGCGGACATCACGCCTGGCGCCCGGCGAATCCTGGACGGGCTTGGGGTCGCGGGGCTGATCGTGATCGTCCTCCTGATCTGGCGAACGAATGACTACTCGCCGTTCCTGTACCAGGGTGGGATGGTGCTGCTGTCGCTGGCCACGGTGCTCGTGATCGCCGCGGTCGTTCACCCCGCCAGCCGCCTTGGCCCCCTCCTCGGCTGTCGTCCTCTGCGCTGGATCGGCGTGCGCTCTTACGGCATCTACCTGTGGATGTTCCCGATCATCGTCCTTACGACGCCCGTGGTCACCCAAGGCGTCGACCTCCCGCGCGCGTCGCTTCAGGTCGCCGCAAGCTTCGCGGTCGCGGCGCTGTCCTGGCGCTTCGTCGAGCAGCCAATCCGCCACGGCGCCCTCGGGCGCCTGTGGGCGCGGGTGAGAGCGGGGGCGCTCCGCCCGCGGGCGCTGTCTCCCCGGGTCCGGCTGGGCGGGGCCGCAGCGCTCGTGATGCTGCTTGTCGCCTGCATTGGGCTGGCGGGAGCCCCGCCGGCACATCTCAGCTTCCTGTCCGCGCAGAGCCCTCAGCAGGCTGCCGAGGCGACGCTCTCAGGAGGCACCATCGAGCGAACCACGAGGCTGGTGCGGGTGTCGGGGCAGTCGGATGCGGCCCCGGGGGCAGAGCTCCGGCCTGTACCGGTCAGCTCCGAGCCGTCGAATCGCACCTCGTGCCGGTCGGTCGTGCACATCGGCGATTCCACGTCGGAGGGGCTCGTGTCGCACGACTACCTGCCGAATGCATCGGACCGCATCGAGGCCAGGTACGCGCACGTCGGCGTCAAGACCGAGCACATGGAGATCTCCGGCGCGACGTCGATCGTCGAGACGCTTCCTGGCGGAACCAATGCTCAGGAGGTCGCGCAACGTCTCATAGCCGACGGCTATCGCGGGTGCTGGGTCCTCGCCCTCGGGACCAACGACACCGCCGACGTGTACGTCGGCTCCTCCGTCGACCTCGAGACCAGGATCGATCGGATGATGTCGATCCTTGGCGATCAGCCGGTCCTGTGGGTCAACGTCAAGTCGCTGGTCGGAGGCGGCCCCTACGCTGAGCCGAACATGGAGAGGTGGAACAGCGCCGTGCGCGCCGCGTGCTCGAAGTACCCGAACATGCGCATCTTCGACTGGGCCTCGGTGGTCAAGGACTCGTGGTTCATCCCAGACGGCATCCACTACACGTCGCCCGGCTACGCCGAGAGGGCGCGGCTGATAGCGAAGGCGCTCGCCCGTGCCTTTCCCGCCGACCCAGCGGCCGAGACTTCCGGCTGCGTCGTGCACCTGTAGCGGACGGCACGCGCGACTGCGCACGCAAGCGCCGCGATACTCGAACGCTGCGTCAGTCGGCGAGCTCGCCGGCGCTTCGGGGCTCGCCCGCTGAGCCTCGACGGCGCGCGGGGAATCCGCCGATCGGCCTTGCCCGATCCCGCAAAATGATGAACCGGGATGGCCAGGGCGATGCTGGCAATGGAGGTGATCCCCGCGATCCGCCGCCTCCTCGAGGAGCCGCACACGGCGGGCGGTGCTGTCGCCAGCGGGCGGCGCGCGGCGCTCTGGCGAGCGCAGCAGCACGCCGCGATCGTCACGCACACCGTGGAGGATCTGCGGCGCTACTGCCTCAACTCGCTGAGGCCCCGCCCCTACCTGGATCAGGAGGACTACCTGCGGGGCTACCGGCAGGGGTTTCAGGCGGTCCTCAGCGAAATCCGGCTGATCGAGACGCGCGCAGGTCCTGAGCCGCCGGGTCCACCGGGCCAACGTCGCCAGCGTCCCGGGGAGGGCGAGGCGCGCCGCGGAGCGGCTTGAAGCGCGGGCCGGCGCCTACGTCGCGGCGGGTTCGCCGGTTCGTAGTGCGCGGCGATATCCGCTGCCACGGCGGCGTGCTCGCCCCTCACCTGCCGCCAGGTGTAGCGGAGCACGGTGTAGCCGGCTCGCCGCAGGGCGAGGTCACGCCGCGGTCGCGCTGCATGTGCGCGTAGCTTGCGTGGCCGTCGCCGCCGTCGACCT
>JBKPHA010000041.1:0-63553 GCA_046729615.1 Actinomycetota bacterium | reverse complement strand
CCCTAACCCCCGGCTCCACCCGTGAAGTTGCCCGAGCCTACGGCGTCTCGAACGGCAGCGTCAGCGAGTGGCGGAAGATGTTCGACATCAAGCGCCCAAATAAGGGCGGCAGGCCGCGCAAGATCGCACTAGAGACTTCCGCCGCCTAGAGCGGCACCTCCACAACACATCAGAGGAGCCGACTGGCTCCCCTGCACTCCACCCTTAGTTTTGCGCGCGACATAAACGAATCTTGTCGCGCCCTTTCAGCGGGTCAGCGACATCGCGCAGCACTCAGGGGTGGATGTTCATGGGGTTCGTCGGCTTGTGCTCGCTCTTGGAGCGGGCCGGTCGGCGGACCCCATTTTTCGTTTGAGTAACCGAAAGGAACACAAACCCCCGATGCTGGAGACAACGACAACAGTGCAACAGCGGTCTCTCGCTGCTGAGCCTCGCATCCTCGACCGCTTCGCCGATGATCTTCACAAGGCCGGTCTGGTGGGGGAGGAACGGGCCGCGAAGCTCCTGTACCTCGTCCTGACGTCCCGCCTGCTCGAGCGGCCGATCTCTGCCGTCGTCAAGGCACCATCGGCGGCAGGCAAGAGCTATCTCGTGGATACGGTTCTGCGGTTCTTCCCGCCATCGGCCTTCTACACGGTGACCGGGATGAGCGAGCGTGCCCTCGTCTACTCGGAGGAGCCGCTTGCCCACCGGACCATCGTTATCTACGAGGCAGCGGGTATGGCTAGCGACGGCTTCGCCCCCTACTTCCTGCGGACGCTCCTCAGCGAGGGTCACATCCGCTATGAGACCGTAGAGACCCCGAAGCAGGGAAAGCCCAAGGGCGTCGTCCTGGAGCGCGAGGGCCCTACCGGGGCGGTCCTCACGACTACCCGGGTGAAGCTCGATCCCGAGCTCGAGACGCGGCTGCTGTCGATAACCATCACCGACTCGGCGGCTCAGACGAAAGCGGTCATGTACGCGCTCGCGGACGACCGTGGTGAGGCTGAAATCGACCTCCTATGGCCCGCGCTCCAGGAGGTGCTTCGCGATGAGGTTCTCGAGCGGGGTTGCGGGGTGACGATCCCGTTTGCCCGCGATCTCGCCGATGCGATTCCGCCAGTGGCGACCCGGCTTCGGCGCGATTTCGGCGCGATTCTGGCCCTGATTCGGACCCACGCCCTCCTTCACCGGGCGACCAGGGAGCGCGACGAGAACGGCAACACGATCGCGACAATCGAGGACTACGCGGTTGTGCGAGGCCTAGTCGCCGATCTCGTCTCCGAGGGCGTCGGCCGGACCGTGAGTCCTGAGACGCGCGAGACGGTGCAGGCGGTTGCCGGGCTAGCGCCGCATCATCAGGACGGCGTTCGGCAAACCGCTCTCGCCGCCGCGCTCGAGCTCGACAAGGGCACTGTCAGTCGCCGTGTCCGCAAGGCCCTCGACGGCGGCCACCTCCGCAACTTGGAGGACCACCGCGGCAGGCCGCATCGGCTCGTGCCCGGCGATCCGCTTCCCGAGGAGCAGGTGATCCTCCCCGAGCCGGAGGAGTTGCGCGGTTGCACGGTTGCAGAGACTCCACCCCCTTCAGTCGGTGGGAAGCCCACCGAGGACCCTTCTCGCGAGCTGATCTGGGACTTCACGGGGTCGCCGGACATCGCCGAACGGGTCGGCTGCGCGACTCACCGGGACGATCACGTCCCGGCTGCCGCTACTGCCAAGCCCGCGGCGAGGAGGCCGCGTAAGCGACGATGGCCAAGAAGCTCGCCGCCCCGATTCCGCGCTTCGCGCTCACCATTCCCGAGGCCGCTGCAAGCATCGGCTGCGGCATCGACTATTTCAACGAGAACGTCCGCCCCGAGGTAAAGCTGATCCGCCGCGGCTCCAAGGTTTTGGTTCCCGTGCTTGAACTCGAGCGCTGGGTCACTGAGAACGCCGAGCGGGTGCTGGGCTAGATGGGCGACGACCCGGCGAGGAAGATGTCACCCAGCCCCGCTGACCGCCGCCCAGCGGGTAAGGTAGCGGGCGTCACCCAGTCCGATAGGCGAGGAGGAGCGATGAGCACCGGGATTCGTAAGCTGCACTCGAAGGGCTGTCCGGGCCGCGACGGCGGCCGCTGCCGCTGCGGCGGTGGTTGGGAGGCGTCGGTGTTCTCGAAGCGCGACGGCAAGAAGATCCGCAAGACGTTCGCGCGCGAGGCCGAGGCGAAGTCGTGGCGCTCGGACGCGCAGACCGCGCTGTCGAAGGGCGCCCTACGGGCACCGAAGCCGACCACGATCCAGCAGGCCTGGGAAGCCTGGTACGAGGGCGCGAAGGAGGGGACGATACGCAACCGCTCCGGCGATGAGTTCAAGCCGAGCACCTTGCGTTCCCATGAGCAGGGGATGCGACTGCGGGTGCTTCCCGACCTGGGTTCGGTGAAGCTGGCGGATCTCACCCGGCTCGATGTCCAGCGCTTCGCCGATGTGCTGGTAGCCGAGGGGCTGAATCCCTCAACGGTCGCCGGGACGATTCAACCCCTGCGGCTGGTCTTCGGTCATGCCGTGCACCGGGGCGAACTGGCGGTCAATCCGTGCGATGGTCTCCGGCTCCCCGCCGTGCGGAGCAGGCGGGAGCGCGTGGCGGAAGCATCCGAAGCGGCGGCGCTGATAGCTGCGGTGCCCGAACGCGACCGCGCGTTCTGGGCGACGGCGATGTACGCCGGTCTGAGGCTCGGTGAGCTTCAACCGCTCCGAGTGGAGGACGTGGACCTGGCCGCCGGAATCATCCACGTCAAGCGGGGTCGTGATGCCAAGGAGGGCATTATCGAGTTGAAGACGCGGGCGGGCAGGCGGCGCGTGCCGATCCTCGCGGTGCTGCGGGATATTCTCCTCGATGACCTCGCACGGACAGGTCGCAGGGGTTCGGACCTGATCTTCGGACGCACGGCGGCCGATCCGCTCGACTCCTCCACGGTGCAGGGCCGCGCCGACAAGAGTTGGCGTGAGGCGGGGCTAGCGCGGATCACGCCACATGGCTGCCGCCACTCGTACGGCTCGATCCTGATTGCGGCTGGGGTAAACGCGAAGGCGATCCAGACGTTCATGGGTCACTCGTCGATCACGGTGACCTACGACATCTACGGTCACCTGCTGCCCGGCTCCGAGGCCGAGGCCGCGAGCCTCGCCGACGCCTACCTAGCCGCTCAGATCGGCCGCGGTACCGACCAGGCGCGCGCGGCTGATCCCGTGCAAGACCCGCACCTGACTGGCGAACGTACTGGCGAACAAAGTGCCAGCACCGCTTGAACGAGCCACGAACGCGGCAAACCTCAAGGTCCTCGCGATCTTCGGCCCGACCGGGGTCGGGAAGACAGCCGTCGCGATCGCGGTTGCGGAGCTCCTGCGCGAGCGGGGCGAGGACCCGGTGGCCGTTTCCTGCGACGCGATCCAGGTCTACCGCGGGCTCGAGACGCTCAGCGGCGCCGCTACGCCCGCCGAGCGCGCGCGGCTCGAGCACCGGTTGACCGGCTTCGTGGAGCCGACCGGCGAGTTCAGCGCCGGGCGCTTCGCACAGCTCGCGCACGCCGAGATCGACGAGCTCCTGTTCGCCGGCCGCCGGCCGATCGTCGTCGGGGGCACGGGCCTTTATCTGCGTGCCGCGCTCGCGGACCTGGATCTGCGGCCTCCGGTTCCGTCCGAGATCCGGGCGGAGGTGGAGCGCGAGATGGCCGAACGGGGGCCGGAGGCCGTATGGGCGGACCTCGACCCGGACGTCGCAGCGACAATCCACCCGCGAGACCGCAAGCGGATCGCGCGGACGATGGAGCTCCAGCGCGCGGGCATCGATCCCCCGCTGTCCAGCGAGGGCCTCTGGACGGCGCAACTGCGGCGGCCGACGCTCCTCGTGGGACTGGTCATCGATAGCGAGGAGCTGGCAAAGCGGATCGGCGCGCGCGTCGACGAGATGCTCGCCGCCGGCGCCGTCGAGGAGGCGCGCGCGTCGACGAGACGAGGCCTATCGCGGACGGCGCGCGCGGCGCTGGGCTTCGAGGAGCTCCTCGCCGGTGACACGGGGGCGGTCAAGCGCGCCCACCGCGCCTACGCGCGGCGCCAGCTCACGTGGATGCGCAGGATGGCGGGGGTCGAGCTGATCGACCGCAGCGGACGCGACGATGCCGACGTCGCCGCGGAGATCGTCAGGCGGCTCGGTGAGAATGGTGCCTGACATGCGCTTCGAGAAGTGGCAGGCGCTCGGCAACGACTACGCGATCGTCGAGGCGGCAATGCTCCCCTGGGAGCTCACCCGCGGCCGCATCCGCCGGTTGTGCGAGCCGCACCGCGGCATCGGGTCCGACGGGATCCTGCTGCTCTCGCCGGCGAACGACGAGCGGTATGTGGCGCAGCTTCGGGTCTTCAACCCGGACGGGTCGGAGGCCGAGCTGTCGGGAAACGGCGCGCGGGAGGCGGTCCTCTACCTGCGCCGGTCGGGCTGGACCGACCGCGAGGAGTTCGCGATCCTCACGAAGGCGGGAGAGATCCGCCCCACCATCACGGGTCCCGATACCGCGACGATCGCGATCGGCCGGGCGTCAATGACCTCGCCGGACTACCCCTCGGGTGGGCCGGATGGAACGGGAACGGTCGCGGCCGGAGGGCGCGAATGGAGCTTCCAGCACGTCTCGATCGGCAACCCACAGTGCGTGATCGAGGCCGGCGGCGAGGTCGAGGACCTTGACTTGGGCGAGATCGGCCCCGAGATCGAGCGCTCCGACCTGTTTCCGAATCGGATCAACGTCTCGTTCATCCGCATCGACGGATCCATCGTCAGGGCGAGGATCTTCGAGCGCGGGGTGGGGGAGACCCTCTCCTCCGGAACGGGCGCCAGCGGTGCCGGCGTCGCCGCGTTCTTGCGGGGTGCCCCGAGTCCGATCACGGTGCGGCTCGACGGAGGCGAGCTTCGGGTCGAGATCACGGGCGACCTCGATGTCCGGCTCACCGGGACCGCGTCCTGCGTGTATCGGGCCGAGCTCTCCGACGAGCTGGTCCGAGAGCTGGCGGCGGTGGCTTAGCCCGTAGTCTTCCGGGCCGATGGCCGCAACCCCGGAGCGCACCAAGCGCCCTCTCACCGAGCCCTCGCGCCGGCTCGAAGCGGTGCCCGCGTACATGTTCGCCGAGCTCGAGCGGCGCGTCGCGGAGATGCGAAAGGCGGACATCGACGTGATCAGCCTCGGGATCGGCGACCCGGACCGGCCGACCTATCCCGAGATCGTGGAGGCGATGCAGGTCGCCGTGGCGGACCCAGCCAATCACCGGTATCCGTCGAACCGCGGCCGGGAGGAGTTACGAAAGGCGTTCGCCGGCTTCTACGGGGAGCGGTTCGGCACCGACATCGACCCCGAGACCGAGGTGATGCCCGCGCTCGGTGCCAAGGAGTGCATCTACAACCTGTGCTTCGCGTTCCTCGATCCGGGCGATGTCGCCCTCGCGGCCGACCCCGGGTATCCGGTTTACACCGGCGGCCCGGCGCTCGCCGGTGCGGAGGCGGTGCTCATGCCGCTGCGGCCGGCGCTGGGCTTCGCGCCCGACCTCGACGCGATCGCCGCCGAGGACGTGGAGCGAGCGCGGCTGATGTTCCTGAACTACCCGAACAACCCGACCGGAGCGGTCGCTCCGGAGGGCCTGTTCGAGCGCGCCGTGGAGCTCGCTCGCGAGCACGAGATCCTGGTGGTTCACGACAACGCCTACTCCGAGACGACCTACGACGGCTACGTGGCCCCGAGCTTCCTCGCAACGTCAGGGGCGAAGGAGGTCGGCGTCGAGGTCTTCTCGCTCTCCAAGGGCTTCAACATGGCCGGCTGGAGGTGCGCGGCGATCGTGGGCAACGGCGACGCGATCGCGTCCTACTGGCGCCTGAAGACGAACGTCGACTCCGGGATGTTCGAGGCCGTTCAGGTGGCGGGCGCGGCCGCCGTCACCGGGCCGAGGGGGCCGATCGAGGAGATGAACGCGATCTATGCGCGCCGGCGGGACCTCCTGGTCGACGCGCTCCGCGATATCGGCGTCGAGGTGGAGCCTCCCAAGGGCACGATCTACGTGTGGGCGCCCGTCCCCGCCGGGCACACCTCCGCCTCGTTCGCGGAGCTCGTGCTGGAGGAGGCGGCCGTCGTGGTCTCCCCGGGCTCGATGTACGGGCCGAGCGGCGAGGGGTTCTTCCGGATCAGCCTGACCACCCCGGACGAGCGCATCGCCGAGGCCGTGACTCGCCTGCGCGAGCACCTGGCGTAGCGTACCTGCCCGTCGCTACCCGGCCCCGAGAGACCGGGGGCACGCAGGTCCCACGCGGGGTTCGTAGAAAAAGGCACTTAATGGAGCGCCAACGTGTTCTTTAGAAATGTCCACTACGGTCCCGATTACCTCACGCCCGTCACGGGTACGGGTCGATCGATGGAGAGATGGTCCAGCTAGGCATATTGCTCGCCCTCGGGTGCGCCCTCGTCGCGAACGTGAGCCTCCTCTGCAAGCACCGGGGGGCGGTCGCCTCGCCGGCGGTTGAGTTCAGGCGGCCGCTTCACAGCATGGCAGCCCTGTTTCGGTCGCGATGGTGGACGATCGGCTTCGCGATCGGGGTGGTGGCGTGGGTGATGCATGTCGCGGCGCTCACGCTGGCGCCGCTGTCCCTGGTCCAGATGACGATCTCCGGCGGTCTGCTCCTTCTCGCCTGGCTGGCCCAGCGCTGGTTCGGGGTCAAAGTTGGATGGCGCGAGTGGCTCGGCCTCGCATTGTGCGCCGTCGGCCTGGGCTTGTTGGCGATGACCTCGCTGGGGAGCACGGGAGCGAGCTCGGGCTACTCCGTCGAGGGGATGGTCTCCTTCGAGGCCGCCGCCGTCGCGATCGGAGCCGCGCTGCTCCTGTCTGGGAGCGCGGGATCGGTGCGGCCCTCGAGTGGACCGCTGCTCGGTATCGCCGCCGGGCTCTTGCTGGGTGTAGCCAACGTGGCCATCAAGGGGCTCAGCGGGACCGTGCCCGCGGATCCTCTCAGCATCCTGAGCCCCTGGACGCTGACGGCCGTTGTCGCGGGAGTGGGAGCTTTCATGGCGCTGGCGCGGGGCCTCCAGACGGGTGGCGCGATACCGGTGATCACGCTCAGCACGGTCAGCGCGAATCTCGTCTCGGTGGCCGGCGGGATCGCGGTGTTCGGCGATCCCATGGGGAGCGATCCGCTGGCCATCGCCGCGCGCTCGCTCGCGTTCGCTGCCGTCATCGCGGCGGTGATCGTGCTGCCGGCGCCCCGGCGCGCAGCTCCGGCACCCGCCTAACGCTCGGGCTTCAGGCCCGTCCGAGGCGCACCGTAGGGTCCGCGCGGTGAACGTGGCCTGGGTGATGCTGGTCGCCGCCGGTCTCTTCGAGACCGCGTTCGCCGTGTCGCTCGATCGCAGCGAGGGCTTCACCCGTGTGATCCCCACGATCCTCTTCGCGGTCTGCGCGATTTCGAGCTTCGCTCTGCTGAACCTCGCGCTTCGGGACCTCCCCGTCGGCACCGCCTACGCGGTATGGACTGGGATCGGCGCCGCCGGCACCGCGATCGTGGGCATGATCGCTCTCGGCGAGCCCGCGAACCTCATCCGCATCGGCGCGATCGCGTTGATCGTCGCCGGGGCCGTAGGGCTGCAGGCGGTCGAGAGCCACTAGGGGCGCCGCGCCGCGCGTGGCTCAAGCAGCCGCGCGAATCCTGCCCTCGGCCTCGAGCGTGTCGCGAAGGCCCTGTTCGAGGCCTCGCGGCGAGTAGCCCAGCTCGGCCATCGCCTTGTCGTGCTTGGCCCAGTAGGTGACGTTGTCGGCCGTCGAGATCAGCTCGCGCAGGTTGGGTGGCTGACCCATCACCCTGCCCACGACCGGCCCGAGCGGCGTCATCGCCTTGAGGAGGCCGGTCGGGAGCGTCCCGCGGGGCGGCTTCTTGCCGGCGACGCGTGCGAGGGTGTCCATAGCCTCGCGTATGGTCGTGATCTGGCCGCCGAGGATGTAGGACTCGCCCACCTTTCCCCTGTCGAGCGCCAGCAGGATGCCTTCGGCGACGTCATCGACGTGAACCATGCTGAAGCCGGTCTCGGGGAACGGCAGGAACGGCAACCGGCCGGCGAGGAACTGGTTTATCTGCCTGCCGAGGGCGGAGTGGTCGTTAGGCCCGTAGACGGCGCCCGGCTGGACGATCACCCCCGGCAGACGCTCTTCGCCGATGAGCCGCTTGGCGAGACGATGGGCGTCAACCTTGGTCCGCTCGTAGTAGGAGGTGTAGCTCGCGCCGGGGTGCTCATAGGACTCGCCGACCACCTGGCCGTGGGTGTTTCCGAAGGCGGCGACGGTGGAGACGTAGACGACCCTCGGGACCTTGGCCTCCAGGGCGGCGCGGAGGACGGTCTCGGTGCCGAGCACGTTCGCCTCATACATCGCCTGGTGCTCGCTCTCGGGGATCCCGACCTCGTAGATCGCGGCGCCGTGGATCGCGCCGTCGCATCCGTCCATGCCCGCCCGGATCGCCTCCGCGTCGGCCAGCGATCCGGGGACGATCTCGCATCCCAGCTCCCGCAGCGCACCGGCCTTGTCCGGATTGCGCACGAGCGCTCGAACCTCGTTGCCGCGCTCCCGCAGCCTGCGCACGACGTGGCCGCCGATGAATCCGGTGCCGCCCGTGACGAAGACCCTCATCAGCGGCAGCCTAGCGGTGCGTCACACGGCGTTGCGACCAAACGGCGGCCCCAGGCGCCGCCGCGGCGCCAGCGGATACCGTCCCGGCGTGGCCACGAAGCGCGGGATCTTCCTCGCCCCCTTCGACGAACTGGTGGATCCGAGGACGCTGGCTGAGCTCGCGGCACGCGCCGAGCGCCGCGGCTGGGACGGCTTGTTCCTCTGGGATCACATCGCCTACCGCCCCCCGGTGCGAGCGGTGGCCGACCCCTGGGTCGCCCTGGCGGCAATCGCCTGTGCAACCGAGCGCCTGCGGCTCGGGCCGATGGTCACGCCGCTCTCCCGACGCCGCGTGCAGAAGCTGGCACGGGAGACGGCGACGCTGGATCTTCTCGCGCGTGGCCGGCTCGTGCTCGGCGTTGGCCTCGGGAGCGATCGCAACGACGAGCTCGAGCCCTTCGGCGAAGTCGTGGACGCACGCGAGCGCGCCCGGCTGCTCGATGACGGCCTGGAGCGGTTGAGCGCGCTCTGGGCCGGCGAGTTCCAGCCCAGGCCCGTGCAGAGCCCCCGGATACCGGTCTGGGCCGCGGCCCGATGGCCGCACCGGCGACCGGTGCGGCGCGCGGCGCGCTGGGACGGCCTGTTTCCGATCGAGCTCCCGGGACCGGACGCACTCGCTCAGCTCGTGGACGAGGTGCGCGGCATGCGGGCCGAGGGCGCCGGCGAGTTCGATTTCGTCGTGGAGGTGGCGCCGGGCGACGCGACCGCCCCGTGGGAGGCCGCCGGAGCCACGTGGGTCCTCACCGGCTTCAGCCCCGTCCCCAGGCTGGACGAGGTGCGGGCGACGATCGACGCGCGACCGGGCTAGCCGTCGGCAGCATGGAGCCGGGTGACGCTCGCGCCGCGCCTACACTTGACCCTGGATGCAGCGAACGCGCAACGGTCGTGCCGCCCAGACGGCGAACGTCGACGGCAGCGGCATCCAGAATCCGCGCGCCACGCAGCGCGCGCTCTGCCTCGCGGTGCTTCCGGCGACCCCGGGCGACCGTGATCCGCTGGTAGAGCTCAAGGAGCTCCTTCGTACCGCGGGCGTCGCGCACGTAGGCGACGTGGTGCAGGTGCGCGCTCACCCGGACCCGAACCGCTACATCGGCCGCGGGAAGCTCGCGGGGGTGAAGGCGGAGATCTCCCGCACCAACGCGAACCTCGTCGCCTGCGACGACGAGCTCGCGCCGCGACAGGAACGGAACCTCGAGGAGGCGCTGAGCGTTCCGGTGATCGACCGCACGGCGGTGATCCTCGACATCTTCGCCGACCACGCCCACAGCGCCGAGGGCAAGCTGCAGGTCGAGCTCGCCCAGCTCGAGTACAACCTCGCGCGGATGCGAGGCCTGTGGACGCACCTGGAACGGCTGGGCGGCGGCATCGGGACCAGAGGCCCCGGCGAGTCGCAGATCGAGACCGACCGACGGCTGGCTCGCGACCGGATCGCGACCCTGCGGCGGCGCCTGGACCGCCTGGAGCGAAACCGCGAGGTGATGAGGGCACGCCGCAGCGGCTCGGCGCTGCCGATCGTGGCGCTCGCGGGGTATACCAACGCGGGCAAGTCGACGCTTCTGAACGCCATGACGGGCGCCGGCACCGGGGTGGGGGAGAGGCTCTTCCACACCCTCGATCCGACCACCCGCGCCTACCGCCACCACGGCCGCCGGTATCTGCTGACCGACACCGTTGGGTTCATCCGCAAGCTCCCGCACCAGCTCGTCGAGGCGTTCAAAGCGACGCTGGAGGAGACGGTGCTGGCCGACCTCATCCTCCACGTGGTCGACGCTTCCGAGCCGGAGCATCAGCGCGGCGGGGCGATCGCGGCCGTTGAGTCGGTCCTCGAGGAGATCGGCGCCGACCCGGTGCCGCGCCTTCACGTCTACAACAAGATCGACCTGCTCGATCCCGCCGACGCGAACGAGCTCGTGATCCGCGATCCGGGCTCCATCGCGATCTCGGCGTTTTCGGGTAAGGGCCTCGACGAGCTCCGCGACCGCATCGAGGAGAGCTTCGAGGAGACGCTCGCGCCGCTCGAGCTTCTGCTGCCGTACTCGGAGGGCGCGACCCTGGCCGAGCTGCATGAGCTCGCCGGAGATTTGGAGCGCGAGAATCGCCCCGATGGGGTCCTGGTTCGTGCGAGCGTTCCGGCGGCGCTCGCGCACAGGTTCACCGACTTCGCGTTGAACGGAGCCGGGGCGGCGAGCGACGGTCGCCGGCGGAGCTGAGCCGGGGCTACTCTCCACGCGTGGAACTGCGGGTCACGCGCCTCCGCGAGGAGGCGACGCTCCCGAGCCGGGCACACGAGGGCGACGCCGGCCTCGATCTCCACTCGGCGGAGCCGGCGAGGATCGCACCGGGCGAGCGGGCGACCGTGGCAACGGGCATCGCGGTCGAGATCCCCTCGGGCTATGCGGGCCTCGTTCTTCCCCGCTCCGGCCTGGCGGCGCGGCACGGAATCGCGCTCGTCAACGCCCCGGGGCTGATCGACTCCGGCTACCGGGGCGAGGTCAAGGTCCTGCTGCTGAACACCGACCGCGCCGAGGCTTTCGAGATCTCGCCGGGGGACCGGATCGCGCAGCTCGTCCTGAGCCCGGTCGCCGACCCCACTCCCGTCGAGGTCGCCGAGCTCGCCGTGAGCGTCCGCCGTGGAGGCGGCTTCGGCTCGAGCGGGCGCTAGCGAAAGCTAACCCCGCATCGCCGCCCGATGCGCCGACTCGTGCGCGGCGGCTTCAAGCGTGTCGTCCAGGGGCTCGAGCTCGGGCTCTTCGCCCTCCCGTCGCGCCAGCGCCAGCTGGATCAGCCGGTCGGCGAGCCAGGCATTCTTCGGCAGGAGCGGCCCGTGCAGGTAGGTCCCGATCATGTTTCGCCGCCGGACGCCCTCGTGTCCGTCCTTGCCGTTGTTACCGAAGCCGCGGATCACGCGGCCCAGCGGGGTGGCTGTCGACCCGAGGTAAGTCCGCCCGCCGTGGTTCTCGAAGCCCGCGAGTCGCCGCGGACCGGTAGCCAGGTCGACCTCGATCTCTACGTTCCCGATCAGGCGCGCGCCGGTTTCGCGGATCGTCTCCAGGTCGGCGAGTCCGAGACCCTCGATCCGCTCGTCCCTGAGCTGATAGTTGTGCCCGAGGAGCTGGTAGCCGCCGCACACGGCGAGCAGGACGGCGCCATCCTCAACCGCCTCGCCCATCGCCCTCCGCTTCGTCCGCACGAGGTCAGCCGCGACGATCTTCTGGTCGCGGTCCTGGCCGCCGCCCATGTAAAGGAAGTCATGGGCGGCAGGATCGAACGACTCCCCGGGGCCGGACGCCGCGTACTCGAAGCCGATCCCCCGCCATTCGCAGCGGCGCTGCAGGAACATGATGTTGCCGCGGTCGGCGTAGATGTTCATCTGCTCCGGATATAGGGCGCAGAGGCGCAGCTCCGTCATAGCCGCTCCATCAGGACGATCACCGAACCGGTGTAGCCCTTCGCGGTGGGTACGTGCACCCGACCGCACGGAGCGAGGCCCGCGGCCTCGCCCTCCCGCTCCAGGGCGGATGGGTCGAGCAGCCACAGCGACTCGGCCTGCTGCGACGAGGTCATGATCCCATCGGGAGCGACCTCCTGGCGCACACGATGCAGCTCCAACCGCGGCCCGTCGACGATCACGTCCGACGGCAGGCTGGAATAGATCCGACCGTCCACCTCGCGGATGTCGGGGAGTGGTGCGGGCGCACCGGTGAGGTCCCCGGGCATGCCGTCGAGGATGGCCGCCGCGAGCCGGCCACGCCGCCCGAGATGCGCCGCAACGCGGCGCAGGACCTCCGCCCGCCTCGCCGCCGGGCCGACCATCTGCACGAACTGCATGGCGGCGATCACGAGGCCGAACTTCTTCCGCCCCAGGTCCAGGCGACGGGCATCCGCGAGCTCCACGCGAAGGGGCAGGCCCTCGCCCGCGGCCCGCTCGCGTGCCACGGCGACGAGGTCGGGGTCGGCGTCGACCGCCCAGACCTCGTGCCCGCGCCGCGCGAGACGCAGCGCAACCCTGCCTGTTCCGCAGCCGAGCTCGAGGATCCGCTCGTTAGATTCCGAGGCGAGCCGCTCCCACGCCGCAAGATCGGCGTCGTAGGCGCCGCACTCGGTGTCGTGCCAGATCACCTTGCGGCTGACGGGGGCCATTGGGCTAAGCCCAGTACTCGCGCGCGAGGCCGCGCCTCGCCAGCAGGGTGCGAAGCTCGAGCAGCGCGGTGTAGGTGGGCAGGGCGAAGAGCCTCCTGTTCGCGCCGCGGACGGCGCGGTCGAGCGAGTCCGCGATGTCGCCGTCGACGTCGATCACGTCCGGCGGCACCCCGGCGTACTTGAGGCGGACTGCCATCTCGGGCGCCCGGGTGCCGGCGCACGTCACGCGCCGGACACGCCCAGCCAGGAGCTCGAAGTCGGCATCCCAGACCCACGAGATGTCACGGCCGTCCGCGATCTGGTCGTTCAGCGCGATCCAGACATCGAGCTTGCCGTCCTCAAGACCGACCTCCAGGAGCAGCGTGCGGAGCACCTCGTTGGCGCCGGCCGGGTTCTTGATGAGGAGGATCGAGAGGTCCCGTCCGTTCACCGGCACCATCTCGACGCGGCCGAACACCGCCCGCGTCGACTCGAGGGCACGCACCGCGTCGGGAGCGGAGATCCCGAGCCGCATCGCGGCCGTGAGCGCCGCGAGCGCGTTGTAGACGTTGTAGAGGCCCGGCAGCGGAAGTCGCAGCTCCACCTCGCCCTGGGGCGTGCGGACCCGGATCCGCGAGCCGCTCATCCCCTCGAGTTCGATCCGGATAGCAGCGACGTCCGGCGTCGGCCGGTCGGCGCCGCAGTTCGGACAGCTGTAGTGGCCCAGGTGACCCACGAACGCGCGCGCGTACGAGTAGGGCGAGCCGCACCGGCGGCAGTGCTTGGCATCGAAGGCATGCTGGAGCTCTGGGAGCGCCTGCGAGGCATCATCGACGCCGAAATACGTCACGCCTGGCCGGCGCGCGAGGCCTGTGTCGCGCCCGAGGTCCGCGATCAGCGGGTCATCGGCGCACAGCGCGAACTCGGTGCTCCCCGCGCGGTCGACGAGCGTGGCGGCCCACTTGTCGGCGATGTGCTCGAGCTCCCCGTAGCGGTCGAGCTGGTCCCGAAACAGGTTCCCCAGAACGACGAGCCGCGGCTCGAGCTCCGCCACCACGCGGGGCAGCCAGGCCTCGTCCACCTCGAACAGGCCCTCGGCGCCCGTCTGGTCGAGCAGCGCGGTGGCGACGCCCCACGTCATGTTGGAGCCGGCGCGGTTGTGGACGGGTTCCCGGCCCGCCGCGCGCAAGGCGGCGGCGATCATGCCGGCGGTGGTCGTCTTGCCGTTGGTCGCGCTGACGATCGTGCTGCCGTGGTCGAGTTTCGATCCGAGTCGCGCGATGCCGTCCGGCGCCATCCGCAGCAGCAGCCGGCCCGGAAGCGTCGTGCCGCCGCCCCTGCCAGTCCGCCGGGACAGCGCGCCGGCGGCCCGCGCCATCGCGACCTTAGCGCCAAACAGGCGGCTCACCCGCGGCCGGGACCGACCAGCGCACCCGGCGGCGCGATGACGTCGAGCGCGCTCTCGAGCACGGAGATCCTGGCCGGTAGGTCCGCTAGATGGTCGCCGTCGGCGTAGACGGCGAATGGCCGGTCAGCGGTGATCTCGACCTCGGAGGCACGCCGCACGGTGACCTCCTCGTTCTCGACGTGACGACCGCTGAACACCTTCGGCAGGTTAGCCAGGCAGCGGAGCTTCGAGACCTCACTCGTCATCACTACATCGAGCATGCCGTCATCGATCTCCGCGTCGGGCGCGAGGAACATCCCGCCTCCGTAAGCCCTGCTGTTCGCGGCCGCGACCGCGTAGCCAGTGAACGCGTGGTGCGCACCGTCGAGCATCACCTCGAAGCGAGCTGGATGCCAGGCAGCAAGGGCCCGCAGCGCCGCGTACAGGTAGACGAGGTTGCCCTTGACGAAGCACGTCTCGTTCGCGAGGCGGTTGACGTCCGAGTCGAAGCCGCAACTGGCGATGCCCAGGAATCGCCTTCCGTTCACCTCGCCGACGTCCACCTGGCGCGTCGCTCCGCGCGCGATCAGGGCGACCGCGCCCGGGATATCCGTCGGAATGCCGAGGACCCGCGCGAGATCGTTGCCCCGCCCGCCCGGGATCACGCCCATCGGCATGCCCGTCCCGACCAGGGCGCCGCCGACCTGGCCGATCAGCCCGTCGCCGCTCATCACGACGACCGCCTCTCCCCTCATGGCGGCGCGCCGGGCCTCTCGGACCCCGTGATCAACGCTCGTCGTCATCACGAGTCGGTGGGCGATGGCGTTGTCGCGAAGGGAGCCCTCCAAGCGGGCCAGCAGGTCCCGCGCGCGCCCGCCGCCGGCCGAGGGGTTGACCAGGACGAGGTGACGGCGGCCGGAGTCCATCGGCACGAGCGTCTACGCTCGCGGCTTGCGGGCAACCCAGTACGTCCCTTCGGCCGCCTCGCCGGCCGCGAGCGACTCGATCCCATGCTTCGCGAACGTCCAGTCGAGCGCCGCTTTGGAGGTGTAGAAGGGGGTCGCCGAGCCCCAACTCGAGGCAACGATGGCGTGCCCGCCGGGGCGCAGTACGCGCGCGACCTCTCCGGCGAACGGCGGCGTGTTCAGGTGCGCGACGAGGTCAAACGATTCGTCCTCGTACGGAAGGTCCGCGCCATCCGCGACCCGAAACGCGATTCGTCCCTCCGGATCGAGGCCCACCTTGGCCTTCGCGGCGTCGACCATCCGCTGCGAGAGGTCCACGCCTCGCACGCTTGCCTGCGGAAACTCGCGAGCGATGAGCAGCGCTCCCTCGCCGGTACCCGCCCCGACCTCCAGCGCACGCTCCGGCGCCGGTGTTATGTGCAAGAGCGCCGCCGCCAGGGGCGCCAGATGGCCCGGCGACCCTGCGCTCGTCCGCTGGTCCCATCCCCGGGCTGCGCGATTGAAGAAGCGCCGCATCGACCCGCGGATGAGCGGCCAGGTCCAGGGCGCGCGCACCACGAGACGGTTCAGCATCCTGCCGACGATGCGGATTCGCGCCGGCGGCGGACGGCGCTCCGCGCCGTCGTTGGTTGGAGGGTAGACCGCCGCCATGCCGACATGTTGCCGATCGGGCCGCGGCTGGGCCCGCCTGGTTAGGCTGCCGCGCCAATGCTCCGCGGGATCGCAGCCCTCGCAATCGCCGCCGCCGGCCTCGCAATCGCCGCGTGTGGCGGGGGCGGGGAGGGATCTGCCGCGACCGTGGTTCAGACCGGCTGCCACCAAGTCGCGAAACCCCCGCCGAAGCACCGCCAGCTCAAGCGACCCCCGGAGACGGTCCAGCCCGGCGAGAGGCTGACCGCGATCGTCGATACGAGCTGCGGCCGCTTCGACATCCGGCTCGACACCGGGGGGTTCCCGAGGACCGTGAACTCGTTCGCTTACCTCGCGAGAAAGGGCTTCTACGACGACACGATCTTTCACCGGATCGTTCCGCACTTCATCGTCCAGGGCGGTGACCCGCTCCAGAACGGGCACGGCGGCCCCGGGTACACCGTCACGGAGCCCCCACCACCCAACACGACCTACACGAAGGGCACCGTCGCAATGGCGAAGACGCCCGTCGAGCCGCCGGGCAGATCCGGCAGCCAGTTCTTCGTCGTCACGGCGGCGGACGCGGGCCTGCCGCCGAATTACGCGATTCTGGGGAAGGTGAGCTCCGGGTTTGACGTCGTGAAGCGGATCGGGACCCTGGGGGATCCGGAAAGCGGGGATGCCGGAACGCCGCTTGAAACCGTCCTCGTCCGGCGAATCACGATCCGCGGTCGCGGGTGATGGGCGGCACGGATGGCGGCGACCGGGCGTCGCTCGCCTGAGGGCGAGGTGACCGGAATCGAGCCCATGGAATTCGCGGTCGAGCGCCGATCGCGCGTGCTCGCGGGCGAGGCGCTGGGGGACGGCCCGCCGATCCTGCTGCTGCATGGGATCACGGCCACCCGGCGCTACGTCGTGCATGGCTCGAAGGTCCTCGGCCGCGCCGGCTACCGCCAGCTCACCTACGACGCACGCGGGCACGGACGTTCCGACCCGGCCGCGCCCGGGGAGGGCTACACCTACCGCGACCTCGTCACCGACACCGAAGCTCTGGCGGAAGCGCAGGTGGGGGAGGCGGCCTTCGTCCTCGGGGGGCACTCGATGGGCGCGCACACGGGGGTGGCCTATGCGCTCGAGCACCCCGCTCGCGTCGCGGGGCTGGTCGTCATCGGCCCCGTCTACATGGGCTTCATCGATTCCGAAACCCTCACCTCCTGGGACCGATTGGCGGACGGGCTCGAACGGAACGGTGTGGAGGGCTTCATGGAGGCATTCGATCGGGGGCTCGATCCCCAGTGGCGCGAGGTCGTTCTCAGGTTCACGCGCGAGCGGATGATGGAGCATCTTTACCTCGACGCGGTCGCCCGGGCGCTTCGCGAGGTACCGCGCTCAGCGCCCTTCGAAGCGATGTCGGACCTCGAGTTCCTGGACGTCCCGGCGCTGGTTGTGGCCAGCCATGACGACGCTGATCCCGGCCACCCGTACGCCGTCGCAGCGGCCTATACGGATGCCCTGCCGACCGTGCGGCTGATCAGCGAGGACGAGGGCGCCTCACCGCTGGCATGGCAGGGTGGACGGCTGGCACGCGCCATCGCAGAGTTCGCCGACTCGGAGGCGGTGCAAACGCGTCTGCGCGGCTGACCGCAGGAGCGGCTCCGTATCCTTGCCATGCCATGATCGACGACGGCCACGCGGTCCACTACAGCGAGGTTTCTCGGGGCACCCCCGTCTACGGCGCCGACGAAGTCGAAATCGGGACCGTCGACCGCGCGCTCGAGAACTACCGCGAGCGGATCCTCGACGGGTTCGTGATCCGGATGCCGGACGTCGGGCTGCGGTTCGTTGACGCCCCCGAGGTGGCTCGCACGGCCGAGCGGGCCGTGACGCTCACGATCACCGCCGAGGAGGCCCAGGAGCTCCCGCCGCCGCCGAGCCGCGTGGCAGCGTTCCGGCCGAACTTTCGCGGCGGCCCGCTTGGTCGACTCTTCGGTAAGCGCCAGTAACCGCGGCGTACAGCTTGGTAAGCGGGCGCGCCGCTTTACGGCGGGTTCCCGGTGAGTCTCCACTCACCCGCCGGACCTCGCTCCAGGAGGCCGCGGTCGGAGAGGCCCCGCAGAGCCAGCGTGACCGTCGGCCTGCGGGCGCCAACGAGGTCAGCGAGCGTCTGGTGCGAGAGCCGGTACGGAAGGACGGCGCCGCCCTGCACCTTGCGGCCCCACAGCTCCGTCAGCTGCCAGAGCAGGAGCAGCAGGCGCTCCTCGACGCCCACGGTGTTCGCGATCGCCGCGCTCACCGCTATCCGCCGCGAGCGCCGCAGCGCGCGGTCCGTAAGCGCCTCGAGCAGCTCGGGGAACTGACGGACCTGCGACGCGAAGCCCTGATCCAGCGCCGCGATCCAGGTCGGCTCGATCACAGCCCAGGCAACTCGCGAGAACGACGGGCTGTCCTCCTGCCAGGGGCTGAATAGGTCGCCCCGCCCCAGCAGCTCCAGGCTTCGCCCGCGATCGGGAACCACGACACGGCGACCCAGCAGGCCGTCGAGGACCAGGTATCCGAGGTGGATGCCGCTGGGCTCGTGTGCGGGCTGCCACGGACCGCGCTGGAGCCTGAGCGCCGACGCCCAGAGCCTGTCGAGCGGTCGCCCGCCCTCGGCGGACCGCACGAGGCGCGCGAACTCAGAGTCGCGCTCGAGCAGATCGACCCGCTCGCCGTTGACCGCCCGCTGGGCCTGCGTGGTTGCCTCCACCCGACCCACTTACCCGCGGTGTACGCTAGAAAACCAGGTGACGCGTGCATCCCCGCGCGCGGTGCACGGAGCGCATGGCCACGACCGGCGAGACATCGACAACCCGGAGCCTGAATCGGGACATCTCGCGGGCGATGGTGGCACTCTTCAAGGAGGCGATGGGACGGGGGCCCGGGCGCGCCCGCACCTACATCGAGGACAGTCTCGTGGTCACGGTGCTCCACGACACGATGACGAAGGCCGAGCGAACACTGAAGGACGAGAACCTCGAGGACCATGTCCGCTCGCTCCGCCGGATCTTTCAGGGCACCTTCCGGGACGAGGCGATCGCCACGGTGGAGCGTTCGACGGGACGCAGGGTGCTTGCGTTCTTGAGCGATCACGCCGTCGACCCGGATTACGCGATCGAGGTCTTCGTGCTCGAGCCGGGGCTTCAGGACACGCCCGGCGAGTAGCCTCGAGGTTGTCGTTTTACTGACCAGAATTCGGGTAGTTGTTCGCTAACATCGGTTGCCGGTCACGCCAGCTCACCCAGGCGCCGTGATCCGAAGAAAGCGGCCAAGCCGTAAGGGGCCCATTGCCATGCGTGGCGTGCGCCCAGTCGCGCGGCCCGCCGCCCGTTTTCAGCACTTCAGGCCCATCTGAAGGAGGAAGGGCAGCGAGTCTGTGAGCTCCCGCTCGAAGTCCACCGCAACTGCGCCAGCCGCGAAGCGAGACCCGAAGCGAGACGGCCGGGTTCCTTCCGACAGCGTGGACCCCGCGACCGCCCACGCGATTCGAATGAACGGACACCTGGCCGAGGAGAACGAGCTTCTGCGCCGCTACGCGGAAACCCACGATCCGCGGCTGAAGGAGGAGTTGGTCAAGCGCTTCCTGCCACTGGCCCGCTCGCTCGCGCTTCGCTACCGCGGCGCATCCGAGCAGCTCGAGGACCTGATCCAGGTTGCGAGCCTCGGCCTCGTCAAGGCGCTCGACGGCTTCGACCTCGAGCGCGGGCGCTCATTCATCGCCTACGCCGCACCGACGATCCTCGGCGAGCTCCGACGCCACTTCCGCGACCGCGTCTGGGAGCTTCGACTGCCGCGCGGGCTCCAGGAGCGGACGATGGCGGTTCAGGAGGCGGCGCAGAAGCTCGCGGAGGAGCACGGTCAGACGCCGACGGTCGCTCAGATCGCAGAGCGCTTGGAGCTGACAGAGGAGGAGGTCTCCGAGGCGCTCCAGGCCGAGGAGGCCCGCCGGACGCTGTCGCTGGACGTCCCGCGCAGCCGGGAGGACGCTGAGTCGGTCCCCATGGTCGAGACGGTCGGCGAGGCCGAGACGGGATACGACCGCGTAGAGGCGCAGATCGCCGCCGAGGGTGCCCCGCTCACCGAGCGGGAGCGGACGGTGCTCCGGCTGCGATTCGAGGAGGACCTGAACCAGTACGAGATCGGCCGGTGCCTGGGCGTCTCCCAGATGCAGGTCTCCCGGATCATGCGCAAGGCGCTTCGCAAGCTCCTCGACGCGGTGCAGGCTGAGGGCGACGCCGGGGGCTGACCGCGTCGGTTTGGCTCGCGCGCTCCGGGGGTAGCAGGAGCGCCCGAGGAGGTGATTCAATGAGCCTCATCGACAAGCTGACCGGGCGCGTGAAACAAGCCGCCGGGGATCTCACCGGCGACCGGTCGCTTCGCCAGCAAGGTCGCAAGGAAGAGACGAAGGGCGAGAAGAAGGAAGAGGCGGCTCGGGCTCAGGAGCGCGCTGAGGAGAAGGCCCAAGAGGTCGGCAAGCTCGAGCGGGAAACCTGATTCGAAACCCCATCCCGACGAAATGCGCCCGGCGATCCGCCGGGCGCATTGCTATACGCGGAGACCCGGCGCCACTCGATGTCAGCGGACTGACGGGCACAGACGAGTACCGGAGCTGAGCGCGCGGCCGTCTGAAAGCATCCGGCCGAGCTTGCGCGGCGAGGCACGTGTCCAGATCGGAGAGACGGCCGACCGGCTGGGGCCGGTGCCGAGTGTCTATCCGAAGACTCCCCTCACCCCCGGATGACGCCGAGGACGCTTCGCGCTACGGGCTCGGCCCGGCTCCCACATAGATCCGTTGTGCGGAAGCCGTGCCGAGCCGGCCCCGCTCGGTCCTTGACGCCCCCGGGGGCACGGGGAGTTCCCGGACAGACACTAAGCGTGCTCGGGCAGGGAGGCGCGATGTGAAGAGGTGGGGGAGCGCGACCCTGTTGACGTGTGCCGCGCTGCTAGTCGCGGGCTGCGGCAAGCAATCCCCCCTCTCGCCTCAGAGCCCATCGTCCCACGACATCGCCGTGCTGTGGTGGTGGATGCTTGCGATTGCGGCGGTTGTGTTCTTCGGCGCCCTCGCGATGCTGCTCATCGCATGGGTGCGGCGTGATCGCCGCGGGCTGCCGTTCGTCGGCAGCAACGAGAGGATCACTATTGGCCTCGTCCTGACCTTCGGGATCGCGATCCCCGTCGTCGTGCTGGTCGCGCTCTTCGCGGTGGCCAACCTGTGGCTGGTGGGGCCGACGGGAGCGCCGGCCCGCGGCTCAACTGCAATGACAGTCCGCGTCATCGGCCACCAATGGTTTTGGGAAGTCCGCTACCCGCGCACCCGGGCGGTCACCGCCAACGAGATCCACATCCCGGCGCGGACGCGCGTGCAGGTGGTCGCGACGACCGATGACGTCATCCACTCGTTCTGGGTTCCGCAGCTCAACCGCAAGATCGACTTGATCCCGGGGCGGACCAATCGCGTCCTGCTGTACGCGGACGAGCCCGGCGTCTACCGCGGGCAGTGCGCGGAGTTCTGCGGCCTGGAGCACGCCCGCATGGCGATGAAGGTGTTCGCTCAGCCCCAGAGGCGCTTCCGCTCATGGCTGTCGAGGATGGAAACGCCCGCGGCCCCGCCGGCGACCGCGCAGCAGCGTGAGGGCCAGCGACTCTTCCTCTCCAACGCCTGTGCCGGATGCCACACGATCCGGGGAACCTCGGCGGGGGGCGAGATCGGGCCCGACCTGACGCACGTCGCGACCCGGACGACGCTTGCGGCGGTGACGATTCCGAACACCGCGCGCTCGCTGCGGCGCTGGATCACCGATCCGCAGCAGATCAAGCCCGGAGTGAAGATGCCCGCGCTCAACCTGAGCGACGCCGACTTCAAGGCGATCGCGGCCTACCTCAACCACCTGCGCTAGCCGTGGCCGTCGCCTTCCCGAAAGCCGCCGAGCCCCGGATCGACCGCCTGGACCGCATCTGGGAGGAGCGACCCGGAGTCATGGGTTGGCTCACCACGGTGGACCACAAGCGGATCGGGATCATGTTCCTGTTCACGTCGCTCGCCTTCTTCGCCGCGGGTGGCGTCGAGGCCCTCCTGATCCGCACTCAGCTGCTCCAGCCCGACAACACGGTGCTGGGGCCAAACGGCTTCAACCAGGCGATGACCATGCATGGGGTCACGATGATCTTCCTGTTCGTCGTGCCGATCTCGATCGGTGCGTTCGGCAACTACCTCGTGCCGCTGATGATCGGCGCGCGCGACATGGCGTTCCCACGGCTGAACGCGCTCTCGTACTGGATCTTCCTCGCGGCCGGCATCTTCATGTACGTCGGTGTGTTCACCGGCAACGCGCCCACGGCCGGCTGGTTCGACTACGTCCCCCTCGCCGAGAACACCTACAGCCCCGGTCCCGGCATCGACTTCTACGCGCTCGGCCTCATCTTCACCGGCGTTTCGTCCACGGCGACCGCGATCAACCTCATCGTCACGATCTTCAAGCTGCGCGCGCCCGGCATGTCGATCAACCGGATGCCACTGTTCTGCTTCGCGTTCCTGGCCGTCTCGTTCGCGCTCGTCTTCGCGCTGCCGGCGCTGACCTGCGCCCTGATGCTGCTCGAGTTCGACCGCCTGCTCGGGTTCCACTTCTACGACGTCGCGGCGGGCGGCGACACGATCCTGTGGCAGAACCTCTTCTGGATCTTCGGGCACCCCGAGGTCTACATCATCATCCTGCCGGCGTTCGGCATCGCGACGTCGATCATCCCGACGTTCGTGCGGCGGAAGATGGTCGCCTTTCCACTCGTCGCGCTCGCCGAGATCCTGGTCGCGTTCATCGGCTTCGGCGTCTGGGCGCACCACATGTTCGCGGTGGGCCTCTCCCAGGTGACGAACGTCTACTTCGCCGCGGCGAGCTTGATCATCGTCATCCCGAGCGGCATCCAGCTATTCGCCTGGATCACGACGATCGTGACCGGCACCCCGCGATTCAAGACTCCGCTGCTCTGGATCATCGGGTTCATCATCCTGTTCATCATCGGGGGGCTCTCGGGGGTCACCTTCGCCGCGATCCCCTTCGACCAGCAGCTCACCGACACCTACTACGTCGTCGCGCACTTCCACTACGTGATATTCGGCGCCGCGGTGTTCCCGATCCTCGGCGGCCTCTACTACTGGTTCCCGAAGGTCACCGGCCGCATGTACTACGAGCGGTGGGGTCAGGCCAGCTTCTGGCTGTCGTTCGCCGGGATGAACCTCACCTTCTTTCCGATGCACATCGTCGGGCTCCTCGGGATGCCCCGCCGTCAGTGGACCTATCCGAGCGACCTGGGTTGGACCGGCTACAACGTGGTCGAGTCGATCGGCGCCTACCTGCTGGCGGCTGGGCTCCTGATGGTGTTCGTGAACCTGGCCGTCAGCCGCTTCCGCGGGGAGCGGGTCGGGAACGACCCCTTCGAGGGCGACACGCTCGAGTGGGCAACGACCTCGCCGCCGCCGCCCTACAACTACCCCGTGATCCCGAAGGTGACGAGCTCGTACCCGATGTGGGATCGCGAGGACCGCAGAGAGGACCTCGTGAACCTGGCCCAAGGCAGGAAGGTGCTGGAGCAGGGACATGAGACCCCGGCGAGCACGACCGTGGACGCTGACTGGGACGAGATCCTCGAGATGCCCTCGTCGTCACCCTGGCCTCCGGTGCTCGCGATCGCGATCAGCGGCGTGTTCGCGATGGTCCTGCTCAAGCAATGGATCGCCGCCTCGGTCTTCCTCGTGGCGGTGCTCGTAGTCCTTGCCGCCTGGCACGGAAAGGAGCCCCAGGAGGCGTGAACGGCGGCGACGGCGTCACCCGCAGCATGGAGGCGACGGCCGCCGGCGCCACCGCGCGCGTGGCGCGCCAGCGGCGGGCCATGCCGAGCGGGTGGTGGGGGATGGCGCTTCTGATCGCGACCGAGTTCACCCTCTTCGGCTCGCTGATCGCGTCGTACTTCTACCTGCGCTTCCAGAACAACGCCTGGCCGCCCGCGGGGATCGAGGACCCCTCGGCGACGCTGCCGCTCGTTTTCACGGCGATCCTCGTCGCAACCTGCGTACCGATGTTCGCCGCCGTCCGGTCCGCGAGGGCGGGCCAGCGCTGGCTCGCGTGGACCTTCGTGGCGCTCGCGCTCGCGGCTCAGGGCACGTACCTGGGGCTCCAGATCTGGCTGTTCGCCCGTGACATCAACAGCTTCAGCCCCACAGCGACGGCGTATGGCTCGATCTATTTCGCGCTCCTCGGGACCCACCACGCGCACGTGGCGGTCGGGCTGGCGCTCGACGCCTGGCTGCTCGGAGCGCTCGCCTTCGGCCTCACGAACTACCGAATGATCGCCCTCCGAGTGATCGCGCTCTACTGGTACTTCGTCGCCTTCGTCGCGATCCTTGTCGTGCTCACGCAGATCTACCCGACGCTATGAGGATCGAGCCGCCGAAGTCGCCCGCGTCGCCGCTCATGTGGTTCGCGGTCATGGGGGCGCCCCTCGCGTGGGTCGCCGAGTTCGCGCTCGGCTACTGGGCAACCCAGACCGCGTGCAGTGTCCCGGGCCAGAACTGGCGCGTCCACCTCAACGCTTGGGGGATCGCGCTCATGGCCGTCGCCTTCGTGGTCGCCCTCGCGGCCGGGCTGACGGCCCTTGGCCTGTTCCGCGGAGCGAAGGACGCGGACGTGGAGGAGTCGCCGCCGATCGGGCGCGTCCGCTTCCTCGCCATGGTCGGGATGACCGTGACCGTCCTGTTCGTCTTCATCATCGTCATGACCGGGCTGGGCATCGTGATCCTGCCGGACTGCCATCAGTCATGAGCCCGGACGAGCGGATGGCAGATCGCGGGGACTGGGCCAGGGTGCGATGGCGCCTGGCCGGCCTCGCGGTCGCGACCGCGAGCTTCCTCCTCGGGTTCGCCGCCGGCGCGGCCGCGCAGCCCCCGAGCGGCATCGTCCATCCCCAGGGCGAGCGGGGCATGTCGCTGCAGGAGCTCGGCAGACAGCTCTTCGCCGGGAACTGCTCGTCGTGCCACGGTTCGATCGGACAGGGGATTACGGAGCCGCGGCCCGGCACCGGCGTCGGGGACGTCACGGGACAGGGGCCGGATCTTCGCGGCGTCGGCGCGATCGCGCCCGACTTCTACCTGCGGACCGGGCGGATGCCGCTCACGGCCCCGGGCGAGAAGCCCGAGCGCCACCCGCCGTTCTTCAACGATCGCGAGATCCGGGCGCTCGTGACCTACGTCGCCTCGCTGGGGAAGGGACCGCCGATCCCACATCCGAACCCCCGCTACCACGCCCTCGCCGAGGGGTTCCAGCTTTTCACCGACCACTGCGCCGGCTGCCACCAGGTCGTGGCGCAGGGTGGCTACGTCACCGATACGAAGGTTCCGGTGCTGGACCACGCCACGCCTCGTCAGATCGCGGAGGCGGTGCGCATCGGCCCGTATCTCATGCCCAGCTTCTCCGAGAAGGACATCAGCGACCGCGAGCTGGACGCGATCATCGCGTACGTCCGCCGCAGCCGCGACCCCACCGACGAGGGGGGCTTCGGCCTCGGCCACGTCGGCCCCGTTCCGGAGGGGATGGTCGCATGGGCCGTGGCGGGATTCGTCCTCGTCGGGGTGTGCGCCGTGATCGGCGCGCGCCTGAGGAAGTCATGACGGAGGCATCGCCGTGACGCTCCTCGGCAAAGCGGTGATGCGCGTGCTCAAGGTGATCTGGAAGGCGATCCTCCTCGTCGTCGGCGTGCTCGTTGCGGTGCGGCCGCGACGGCGCGAGCGCATCGTGGAGAAGGGCGAGCCCTCGCCGCGTGCCGAGCTGGTGGTGATCGGCCTACTGGTGGCGGTCGCCTGCTTCGCCGCGATGTTCATCGTCATCTACGCGGCCAACTGGGAACACGAAACCCAGTTCCTCGGGATCGCCATCGGCGGCGCCTTCGCATTGCTGTCGGCGGCGCTGATCGTGGCGGGCAGGACGCTGGTCGTAGAGGAGGAGCTCGAGGAGGAGTATCCGGCCTCCGGCGAACCCGAGGAGCAGGGGCGCCTTGTCCAGATCGTGGAGGAGAGCGGCAGCCGCATGACGCGCAAGCGCTTCCTCAAGGGGGCCGCCGGCGCCGCCGGAGCGGCGCTCGGCGCGGCGCTCATCGCCCCCGCGGCGTCGATGGGGCCGGTGCTCGACACCGAGTCGCTGTACTACTCGCCCTGGTTCCGCGGGCGCCGCCTGGTCGACGAGGAAGGCAGGCCGTACCGCGCGGCCGACATCTCGAACACCACCTTCTACACCGCCTACCCCGAGAACGTCGACCACGAGGTGCTCGCCGCCCCGATCGTGGTCGTGAAGATCGATCCGGCTCGCCTTGACCTTCCGGCCGAGCGGAGGGATTGGGCGCCGAAGGGGATCCTGGCCTACTCGAAGATCTGCACCCACGCGGGCTGTGCGGTCTCCGAGTACCGGAAGCCGTTGTTCCCCCCGACCTCCCCGCAGCCCGCCTTCGTCTGCCCCTGCCACTACTCGACCTTCGATCCGGCGACGGGCGGCGAAGTCATCTTCGGCCCGGCTGGCCGGAACCTTCCGCAGCTCCCACTCATGATCGACCGCGCCGGCGAGCTGCGTGCCGCCGGCGATTTCTCGGGGCCGGTCGGCCCCTCGTTCTGGGGCGTTCGCTCGGGAGGACCTACCTGATGCTTCGTCGCGCGGTTCGCTCTCTCGACGAGCGAACGGGAGCCGCCCCGTTCGCCCGTAAGGCCCTCCGCTACCTCTTTCCCGACCACTGGTCGTTCCTGCTCGGCGAGGTTGCGCTCTACGCCTTCATCGTGCTCGTCGCGACGGGCGTCTACCTGACGCTCTTCTTCAATCCGAGCACCGCCACCACCACCTACCACGGCTCCTACGCGCCCCTCCGGGGCATGGAGATGACGGAGGCCTATCGCTCTGTGGTCGACATCTCGTTCGACGTCAAGGCGGGCCTCCTCATCCGCCAGACCCACCACTGGGCGGCGGATGTCTTCGTGGCCGCAATCGTCCTTCACCTCATGCGCATCTTCTTCACTGGCGCGTTCCGCAAGCCGCGGGAGCTGACCTACGTCATCGGCGTCCTCATGCTGCTGTTGACGCTGCCAGAGGGTTATCTCGGCTACTCCCTCGCCGATGACCTGCTGTCGGGAATGGGTCTCGCGATTGGGTACGCGGTCGCCCTCTCGGTCCCCATCATCGGGGGCAACCTGGGCCTGCTCCTCTGGGGAGCGCCGTTTCCAGGCGATGAGAGCTTCTGGTCGCGGATGTACATCACCCACGTTTTCGTCCTGCCGATCCTGATCGGGACGCTGCTCGCGGTGCACCTCGCGCTCGTGGCCTCGCGACACCACACGCAGTTCCGCCGCGCCGCCCGGCAAAGCGAGCGCAGGATTGTCGGCGTCCCGGCGTTCCCCGGCCAGACTCCCCGCTCTCTGGGCCTCTTCTTCGCCGTTGCCTCGGCGCTGTTCCTGCTCGGCGGGCTGGTGCAGATCAACCCCGTCTGGCTCTGGGGCCCATACCATGTGGCGGAGAGCACGAACGGCGCGCAGCCGGACTGGTACCTCGGCTGGCTGATCGGCGCCCTGCGGCTCGTGCCGCACTTCGACGTCGTGATCGGGGATCGCACGCTGGTCCCCAACCCGTTCTGGGGCGGGGCGCTGTTCCCGATGGTCGTGTTCGCCGCGCTCTTTGCCTGGCCATGGGTCGAGCGCAGGGTGACGAAGGACCGCCGCGTCCACAACGCCCTGGATCGGCCGCGCGACGCTCCGTGGCGAACCGCGATCGGGGCGGCATTTCTCACCTGGGTCTTCCTGATCTTCTTCGCCGGAGCGGCCGATCGCATCTACGTCTTCCTGGGGATCAGCTACCAGAGCCAGATCTGGGCCTATCGCGCGCTCGTGATAGTCGCGCCCATGGTGGTCCTGTTCGTCACGCGCAAGGTCTGCCTGGCGCTGCAGCGCGCGGATGCGATCGAGGCCGAGCAGGAACGCGCCGAGCAGGAGGCCGAGGAGGCGGCGAAGGCGGAGGCCGTTGCGACATAGCCCGTCGCGTGTCAGGCAAGAGACAGGTCCGCTTTCGGACGGCCCCCGCGGGTATTGCCAGTGCGATGAGCGGGTCAGGACACATTCTCGGATGAGCTCTGGTCGAGTCGTCGTCGTCACGGGTGCGACCTCCGGCGTGGGCCGGGCGATCGTGCGGGAGTTCGCCGGCCGCGGCGACTCGGTCGCGCTACTCGCCCGCGGCCGCGACGGCCTCGAGGCGGCGAAGGGGGAGGTCGAGCGCGCCGGTGGCCGTGCTCTGGCGCTGCCGACGGACGTCGCGGTGGCGGATCAGGTCGAGTCCGCAGCGGAGGCGACCGAGGACGCGCTGGGGCCGATCGACGTGTGGGTGAACAACGCGATGACCACGGTGTTCGGGGAGTTCCTCGACATCTCGACGGACGAGTTTCGCCGTGCGACCGAGGTCACTTACCTCGGCGCTGTCTGGGGTACACGCGCGGCACTGCGCCGCATGGTCGAGCGCAACCGGGGCACGATCGTCCTGGTCGGGTCGGCGCTCGCGTACCGCGGCATTCCGCTGCAGAGCGCCTACTGCGGCGCCAAGCACGCGGAGAAGGGGTTCTTCGAGTCGCTTCGCTGCGAGCTCCTTCACCGCGGATCCAATGTCCACCTGACGATGGTCCAGCTGCCGGGGCTAAACACGCCGCAGTTCGAGCACTGCGAGAGCAAGATGCCTAACCAGCCGATGCCGATGCCGCCGGTCTACCAGCCGGAGGTCGCGGCCAGGGCCGTCGCCTGGGCGGCCGATCACCGGCGGCGCGAGGTCTACGTGGGGCTGCCGTCGGTGTACACGATCCTCGGCAACAGGCTCGCTCCCTGGCTCTTGGAGCGCTACCTGGCGAAGACCGCCTACGACTCGCAGCAGGTGAATGGCGAGCCGGTGGGGGAGAGGCCGAGCAACCTGTTCGCGCCGATGGACGGCGACCCTGGGGCGCATGGCCGCTTCGACGACCAGGCGCAGGAGCGCTCGCCGCAGCTAGTCGTGACCAGGAACCGCCGCTGGCTCGGGCTGGGCGCGGCCGTCGCGGGCGTCGGCGCCGCCGCCGCCGGGCTCCTCAAGCAGCGACGCGGCTGACCCAGTATCCGTTCGGCCCGCTCATTCCGGCAACTCGTGGCCTCTTTGCGCCACGTCGATGATGGTCGCCGCATTGATCAGCGCCAGGTGCGAGAGCGCTTGGGGGAAGTTGCCGAGGAGTTCCCCCGAACCGGGATCGACCTCCTCGGACATGAGCGCGACGTGGTTAGTGATCCCGATCGCGTCCTCGATGAGCTCACCGGCCGCCTCCACGTCCCCCGTGCGCGCGAGGCCTTCGGCGACCCAGAACGAGCAGGCGACGAACGCGCCCTCCTCGCTCTCCATCCCGCTGTAGCGGTAGACGTGCGGCCCTGAGGTGAGCTCCGCGCGAATCGCCGCCAGGGTGCGGTCGAAGCGATCGCCGGCGACGTCGCCGTACCCCATGCGCCCCATGAGAACGGTCGCAACATCGATGGCTTCGGTGTCCGGATGCTGGGTGTAGCTCCGGCGCTCCTCCGACCAGCACCGTTCCTCCACCCAGCGGGCCACTCGATCCCGCTCCTCGGCATAGCGGCGCCGGCGCCCGTCATCCGGAAGCTCGCCCGCCGCGATCAGGCGGGCGGCGCGATCGAACGCCAGCCAGCAGCCCATCTTGGAGGCGGTGTAGTGCCTTCGCTCCGTCAGCTCCCAGATGCCGGAGTCCTCGTTCGCCCAGATCTCCGCAAGCAGGTCGACGCTCTCGGCGAGCCGCATCCCGGTCATGTGGTCGAGCCGGTTGCCGAGCCTGGTGTAGAGCCAGGCCGTGTGCAGCAGGTCGCCGTACGCCCCGAGCTGGAGCTGGGACGCCGCGCTGTTGCCCTCGCGCACCGGCTCGCTGTTCCTGTAGCCGCGCAGCGGAAGCTCGAACTCGTGCTGAAGGACCTCGCCGCTCAGCCGGTAGATGGGCTGGACGCGCGGATGGGTGTCCTCGAGGGCGCCCAGCAGCCAGGTCAAGGCCCCGTGGGCCGGCTCCCGCAGGCCGCAGTGAAGTAGGGCGTTCAGCATGAAGGACGTATCGCGAGGCCAGGCGTGGCGGTAGTCGTAGTTGCGGTCCCCGCCGATCCTCTCGGGCAGGGAAGTTGTGGGCGCCGCGATCAGCGCGCCCGACGGCGCGCTCAGCAGCCGGAGCGCGAGCAGGCTGCGTTCCACGGCGTCGCGCCACGGCCCGACGTAGTCGTGAGCTCGGAGCCATTCGCGCCAGGCCGCCGCCGTTCGCTCGACCCGGTCCTCGACCTCGTCCCGCTCCGGGCGCGGCACTGGCTCGCCGTTGGGCGTGTGGACGAGCGCGAGGGTGGCGCGGTCGCCTTGCTCGAGCGCCGCCTCACCGGTCACGGCACCGTGGGAGTGGACCGCCTGCCACGGCTCCCACGCCAGCACGCTGAGCTGGCCCGCGGGCGAGCTCACGTGGAAGAGCCCCCGGTCGATCGCATCCATCGAATGCTCGGCCGTCCCGTAACCGAATCGCGGCTCGACCGTCCATCGCATCGCGACGCTCCCCGCAATACACTCGACGCGACGCACCAGCTCGTGCCACGGAAGGAGGCGCCCGCCGTCGGTGGTGACGGCATCGGTGACTCGTACGGCGCCGTCGGCGGTGAAGAAGGTGGTCTCGAGGACGTTCGTGTTCTCGACATAGCGCTGCTCGCTCTCGAACTCGCCCTCCGGCGCCAGCGCGAACCGTCCGGCTCGCACCGGGTCGAGGAGCGCGCCGAAGACGCTCCCGGAATCGTGCGCCGGCCAGCAGAGCCAGTCGATCGATCCGTCGCGCGCCACGAGCGCCACGGCGCGTCCGTCGCCGATCGCCCCGTAATCGCCGATCGGGGCGTAGCCGTCCACCCGCACCGGCGCCCTGCGGCGGCCGCCGATCCTGATCGCCATGCTCAGCCGAGGCGCCAGGTGTCGCCGTGGCAGCGCGGGCAGATCGGCAGGTTGACGACGCCCTTCTTCACCTCGTGCTTGTACCCGCAGGAACGGCAGATGAACTTCCCGGGCGTCACCGTCTCCCCGGACACCATCGGCTGCTCGTTCGCGTATTTGTGCTTCATCGCTTGCGGCGCAGCCACGCCGCCGATCCGACCGCAGCTCCGGCCACCGCCAGCGCCCCAGCGCCGATGGCCGCCCGCTTCGGCGACGCGGATTCTGTGTCGGGGTAATGCCGCTCCGGCAGCGGGCCCGGCGGACCGTCGGGGCCGTGGTCGCGCGCCATCGCCATCAGCTGCGCGATGTGCAGCGGCCGGCGGCTTGTGAGCTCCTCGACCTGCGTCTTGCAGCTGAAGCCGTCGGCGACGATCAGCATGTCGCCGGGCGCGTCGCGAACGGCCGGGAGCAGCCGGCGCTCGCCGATCGCGACCGAGATGTCGTAGTGACCGTGCTCGAACCCAAACGAGCCGGCCATGCCGCAGCAGCCGGAGTCCAGCAGCTCGAAGTCGAGACCCATGCGCTCTAGCAGCTTCTCCTCGGCGTCGAGACCCATCGTCGCCTCGTGGTGGCAGTGGCCGTGCACGATCGCGCGCCTCGCAAGGTTCGGCGGCTCCCAGCCCTCCGGAGCGTGCGCGTCGAGGAACTCGGCGAGCGTCAGGGTCTGGAGGCTGAGTCGCTTGGCGTCCTCGTCGTGAGGAAGCATGTTCGGGAGCTCGTCGCGAAACGACGCCACGCAGCTCGGCTCGACCCCGACGACGTGCGTGCCGGCCTGGATGTGCGGCCGCAGCACATCCAGCATCCGCTTCCAGAAGAGCCGCGCCGTGTCCAGCATCCCGTAGTCATACAGCGGACGCCCGCAGCACAGGTGCTCCATCGGCACGATCACGCGGAACCCGGCGCTCTCCAGGCCCACTGTGGTGGCCTTCATCGGCTCGGGGTGCAGGTAGTTGTTGAACGTGTCCGGGAAGAGCACCACGGGCGGGCCGTCTGGGTTGACGGCGCCCCGTCGCTTGAACCACGACTTGAACGTCTCCTGCGCGAACGGCGGCATCGAGCGCTTGGGGCTGATCCCGCCGGCCAGCTTGATCAGCGAGCTCAGGCCGGGGGCGCTCGCGACGGCGTTCGCCAGGCCCGGCACCAGCGAGGCCAGGCGAGCATGGAACATGATGAGGCCCATTGAGTAGGCCTGAGGTGGGCGCAGGCGGCGCTTGTAGTAGCGCGAGAGGAACTCCGCCTTGTAGGTCGCCATGTCTACGCTGACCGGGCACTCGCCCTTGCAGCCCTTGCACGAGAGGCAGAGATCGAGCGCCTCGTGCACCTCGTCGGAGCGGAAGCCGTCGGTGATGACGTCCCTCTGGAGCATCTCGTAGAGGATCCGCGAGCGGCCCCGGGTCGAGTGCTGCTCGTCGAACGTGACCATGTAGCTTGGGCACATCGTGCCGCTGTCAGTCGCGCGGCACTTCCCGGCGCCCACGCATCGAAGCGCGGCGTGGGCGAAGCTCCCGCCGTCCTCCGGATAGGAGAAGTGCGTGTTCGGCTCCGGCGGGGCATATCCCGCCCCGAGCTTCATGTTCGAGGCGATCGGGTACGGATCCACGACCTTGTGCGGGTTCATCAGGTTGTCGGGATCCCAGATCCGCTTGAACTCGCGGAACGCGCCGACGATCTCGGGCCCGTACATCTTCTCCAGCATCTCGGCGCGGGATTGACCATCGCCGTGCTCGCCCGATAGCGAGCCGCCGTGCTCCAGTACCAGCTCGGCCGCCTCGTCGAGGAAGGAGCGCCACTGCCGGACGCCGCCGGGGGACCTGAGCCCGAAATCGATCCGGCAGTGGACGCAGCCGTCGCCGAAGTGACCGTAGAGCGAGGTCCTGTAGTCGCAGCGCTCGAGGAGCTCGCGGAAGCCGCGCAGGTACGACCCGAGCCGATCCGGGGGCACGGCCGCGTCCTCCCAGCCCTCCCAATGGTCGTTCTCGCCGGGAACGTAGGCGGTCGCGCCGAGCCCCGACTCGCGAATGTCCCACAGCTTCGACTCGTTGGGCGGCTTGTCGTAGAGCCTCATGTCGGGGGCATCCGACCGCTTCTTCAGCTGCCGCATGCACTCGTTGGCTCGCTCGTCCGCCTCCTCGACCGTGTCGGCTCCGAACTCGACCAGCAGCCAGCCGTTCCCGTCGGGCAGCATGCCGAGGTCCTGGACGTGCTCCCCCAGGAGCTTCATATCCTTGATCAGCACGTCGTCGAGCCCCTCCAGCCCGGTCGGGCCGTACTCCAGGATCTCCGGCACGTGGTCGGCCGCGTGGAAGACGTCCTCGTAGCCGAGGACGAGCAGCGAGCGCCTCGGCGGGCTGTGGACTAGCCGTACGGTCGCCTCCAGGATCGTCGCGAGCGTGCCCTCGCTTCCCACCAGCGCGCGAGCGACGTTGAACCCACGCTCGGGGAGGAGCTCGTCGAGGTTGTAACCCGAGACGCGCCGCGGAATGTCGGGATAGGCGGCGCGAATCGCGTCCGCGTGGCGGTCGCGGACGTCGCGGAGCCGGCGGTAGATCTCGCCCCTGCGACCACCCGCCGCGATGATCCGCTCGAGCTCGTCCTCCTCGGTGGTGCCGACCTTCATTCTCGTCCCGTCATAGAGCACGATGTCGAGCTCGTGGGTGTTGTCGGCGGTGCGGCCCGCCATCACCGAGTGGGTTCCGCAGGAGTTGTTTCCTAGCATCCCGCCGAACGTCGCGTATTCGTGCGTGGAGGTGTCCGGCGCGAACGTGAGCTCGAAGCGCTCCTCGGTCAGGTTGGAGAGCTGGTCGCGGATGACGCCGGGCTCGACGCGCGCGATCCGGCTCTCCGGATCGACCTCGACGATCTCGCGCATGTACTTCGAGTGGTCGACCACGACCGCGACGTTGCAGGTCTGCCCGGCGAGGCTCGTCGCGCACCCGCGCGGCAGGACCGGCGCGCCGTGCTCGCGGCACGCCGCCACCGTCGCGACGATGTCGTTGGCGTCGCGCGGGAGGACCACGCCGATCGGCGCCTGTCTGTAGTTGGAGGAGTCGTGGGAGTAGGCCGCGCGGTTGCCGGCATCGAAGTGGACCTCGCCCTGCAGGTCGCGTTCGAGCGCGCGGCGCAGGGATCTGACGTCCACCTCCTCGACCCCCGCGGGCTTCAGCAGGCCATGGCCGCCGCCTGGGCCGATGCCGTCGCGGCGGGCTTCCCGCAGCCGCTCGGGGCCGGTACGTCGATCGACGGCGCCAGCCGTCACATCCCGAACTCCTTCGCGTCCTCCCGCCGCAGCTCGAGGCCGAGCCCCGGGCGGGAGCGATCCGGCTCGAGGTAACTCTCCCGGGGATCCAGGGTGCCGTCGAAGAGCATGGCCTCCAGGCGGACGTGGTCGTGGAAGTATTCGAGGTGTTCGAGCGTCTCCATCGCGCAGCAGGCGTGGGCGCTGACCGCGGGGGCGCAGTGCGCGGAGAACGGCAGGTTCCGGGCCCTGCAGAGGCCGTCGACGCGAACGAACGCCGTGATGCCTCCGCAGCGCGTCACGTCAGCCTGGAGGATGTCGACGGCCCCGGCGTCGAGCATGCGCTGGAAGTACGGCAGGCCCCAGCCGTACTCGCCCGCCGCGATCGCCATGCCGGCCGGAGCGCGATCCCGGAGCAGGCGCAGCCCCTCGAGGTCGTCGGAGGTGAGCGGCTCCTCGAGGTAGCGGACGTCCCAGTTGCGAAACCGCTCCGCCCACCACAGGGCCTCCTTGCGCGTATAGGCGCCGTTGCCGTCAACCATCAGCGTCGCCTGCGGGCCGATCGCCTCCCGGGCCGCGTCGAGGCGGTCCGGATCGGCGTCGAAGTCTCGGCCCACCTTGATCTTCACCCGCGGGATTCCCCGCTCGACCCACTCCCCGAGCTGCTCGCGGATCCGCTCGAGCGAGTACGACGTGAACCCGCCGGAGCCGTAGACGGGCACCCGATCGTGGAACCGGGGAAGGGCATCGGCGAGAGTCAGACCCAGGAGCTTGGCCTTGAGGTCCCACAGGGCGATGTCGACGGCGGAGACGGCCATCGCCCCGACCCCGGGTTGGCCGGCGTTGCGGATCGCCGTTTGCATCCGCGCCCACGCAGCGGGCGGCGACAGCGTGTCCGCGCCCGCCACCACGTCCGCGAGCTTGGACTGGATCAGCGTGGCGACGGCTGCATCGCCGTAGGTGTAGCCGAGCCCCGCCATGCCGCCGGCGCGCGCCTCGACGACGACGATCGTGGTGGAGTCCCACTCGAGCGTGCCGTCGGACTCCGGCGCGTCCGTCGGCACCGTGTACGCCGAGCAGGTGAGCCCGTCGACGGTGGCCGTCGAGGCCCTTGTCGCGATCGCCATGCCGGTGCTCTCCCGCGGTCTACGACCGCACGATGAACTCGCGCAGCTTCCCCTTGAACGACTGCTTAACGATCCGTGCTGCGTTCGGATCGCCGCGCAGGAGAGCCTTGTTCAGGCTCACCGCCTGATCCATCTTGATGTGCGGCGGAAGCGGCGGGACCTCCGGATCGGTCATCGCCTCATAGACGACCGGCCGGTCCGCCGATAGCGCTTCGTCCCAAGCGGCTCCGACGCGATCCGGATCGTCCACCTTGATCCCGCGCAGCCCGAGGAGCTCCGCATAGCGGGCGAACTCGAACGGCGGGATGACCTGGGAGGCCTCGAGCTTCGGATCACCCGCGAGCACGCGCTGCTCCCACGTCACCTGGTTGAGGTCGCGGTTATTGAGCACCAGGACGACGAGCTGCTTATTCGACCAGCGCTCGTACTTGTCCGCGATGTCGATCAGCGCGTTGATTCCCAGCATCTGCATCGCGCCGTCACCGAGCGCCGCGATCACAGGGCGGTCCGGATAGGCGAACTTCGCCGCGAAGGCGTATGGCACGCCCGGGCACATCGTCGCCAGTGTCCCGGAGAGCGCCGCGCGCATGCCCTTTCTGAGCTTGAGCTGCCGCGCCCACCAGTTCGTGGCCGACCCCGAGTCCGCTGTCAGGATGCACCGGTCGGGCAGGCGGCTCGAGAGTTCGTGGAACACCAGCTGGGGGTTGAGCAGGCCATCGGTGCCCGAGTCGTGGGCGCGCTCGGCGAGGATGTTCCACCAGCGCTGGACCTCCTCCTCGATCTGCTCGCGCCACGAGCGGTCCTGCTTGCGCTCGAGCTGCGGGATCAGCTCCCGCAGCGTGTCGCGAGAATCCCCGACGAGGCTCACCTCCATCGGATAGCGGATGCCGACCAGCCGTCCGTCGATGTCAATCTGGACCCCGCGAGCCTGCCCGGGCTCGGGCAGCCACTCCGCGTACGGGAACGACGAGCCGATCATCAGCAGCGTGTCGCAGTCGGAGATCATCTCGTGCGTCGGCTTGGAGCCGAGCAGTCCGATGGGACCGGTCACGAACGGCAGGTCGTCAGGCAGGACGTCCCGGCCGTTGAGGGCCTTCGCGACGCCCGCGCCGAGGATGTCGGCGACCTCGACGACCTCGTCGGCGGCGTTCCGGGCACCCTGCCCGATGAGGATGGCGACCTTCTCGCCTTCGTTGAGGACCTGAGCCGCGCGTTGGATCTGGTGCTGGGCCGGGATGACACGCGGAGCGAAGTCGCTGGGCGACGTGTAGATGACGCCGTGCTCGCGTGGCGGCTCCTCGAAGTCGGCCTCTTGAACGTCCTCGGGGACGATGACGCACGTCACCGACCGTGACGCCCTGGCGACCTGGATGGCCCGGTCGATCAGATGGCGGATCTGTGGGGGCGACATGCAGACCTGCACGAACTCCGAGGCGACGTCCTTGAACAGGACCTGGAGGTCGACCTCCTGCTGGTAATTGGAGCCGAGCGAGAAGGTCTTCTGCTGGCCCACGATCGCGACCACCGGCTTGTGATCGAGCTTCGCGTCGTAGAGCCCGTTCAGCAGGTGGATGGCTCCGGGACCGGAAGTCGCGAGACAGACTCCGACGTCGTCCGTCAGCTTCGCATGCGCCGTCGCCGCGAACGCGGCGATCTCCTCATGCCGGACCTGGATGAATTCGACGTCATCGCCGTGCTCGTGGAAGCCGCCCAGGATGCCGTTGATGCCGTCGCCGGGGTAGCCGAACACGTATCCGATGCCGTGCTCGTGCAGGCGCCTCAGGATGTATGCGCCGACCGTCTCGGAAATTTGGGGCCTCCTCTGTCGTCCGTAAGCTCGGTTACCGGGACGCGTTCCCCGCGCGCACAACGGCAAAACTTCCGCCGCAGCCGGGGCGTAGCTTTTGTCTGCTCGATGACACCGATCGCGGCATTGGCTCCCAGCGGGTAGGCGCAACCCGGTGCGGGACGCGCAGACCGAGATCACCGTGCCGGAGCGCAACCGGGAGGCGGCGATATCGAAGCTGTGCGCCGACGTCCTTGAAGGCAACTGGCGGACGGGGGTGCGCGGGGACGTGCGATACACGTACACGGCGCCGAGCGCCGGGCGCTATCCGTGGCAGTGGTACTGGGACTCGTGCTTCAGCGCGATCGTGTGGCGCCGTTTCGACCCTGGTCGCGCCCGGGCCGAGCTGGACAGCCTGCTCGCCGCCGCCACTCCGGCTGGCTTCATCGGCCACACCATCTTCTGGGGCGACCCGGTGGACCGGATCCGGCGCCTCTTCTACAACGTCTACTCGCGGGCGGACTTCATGACGCGGACGATTCAGCCGCCGATGCTGGCCTGGGCTTGGAGGATCGCCGTCGGCGACCCGGCGAGCGTCCCGGGCATAGTCCGCCACCACGAGCTGGTCGAGCGCGAGCGCGATCTCGACGGCGACGGCCTGATCTGGATCATCCAGCCCGACGAATCGGGGCTGGACGCCTCGCCGAGGTTCGACGAGGTGTGGGGCTGGCGGGCCGACGGGCGACCGGGCTTTCCGCTGCTCGTGCGCCACAACCGCCGGATGGGATTCGACCCGCGGAGGATCGAGGCGCGGGGGGGACCGTTGGTGTGTGGCGCCTCGACGAACGTGCTGCACGGCCTGTCGCGCCTGGCTCTCGGACGACCGTCGATCACGCCGGCGCTCGTCGAGCGGCTATACGACCCGCGGGCAGGTCTCTTCCGCCCGCTCGTGCGCGACCGAAGCGGCGAGCGCCACCTCGGTGTCGTCACCTGGTCGGCGCTCGCACCCCTCGCACTGCCCGACCTGCCGGAGGACGTCGGCCGGCGCCTAGTCGAGGAGCATCTGCTCGACCCAGGGCGATTCTGGTTGGCCGTTCCGCCCCCCTCGGTCTCGGCGGAGGAGAGATCCTTCTCGCTGCGGGATCGGGCGCTCGGACTGCGCCGGTACTGGCGTGGCCCAACGTGGATCAACGCGGCGTGGCTTCTGTGGCTCGGGCTGGTCCGCCTGGGCTACGTCGAGGCGGCCGAGGAGATGGCGCGCCGCATCGTCGGCGCCGTCGGCCGCGAGGGGCTCTGGGAGTACTACGACCCCTACACCGGCAAGGGAATGGGCGCTCGCAACTTCTCCTGGTCCGCGCTGGTCATGGAGCTCGCGCACCCGGTTCCGGAGGCCGCGACCAGCCACCTGTGAAGACCTCGTCGGCGGGTAACGGGGCGCAATGACCGCAGCGCCGGGACATGACCTCTCGTGCGTCATTCACGTCCACTCGACGTACTCCGACGGCACCGCGACAGTGCCGGAGATCGTCGACGCCGCGCGCGAGGCTCGCCGAGATGCGGTCCTATTGACCGACCACGACTCGCTCGAAGCCAAACGCGACGGATGGGAGGGCTGGCACGACGGCGTGCTCGTGCTTGTGGGAGTCGAGGTGTCGCCCCGCGGGGGTCATTACCTGGCGTTCGGCGTGGACGACGAGATCGATCACGATCCGATACCGGAGGACGAGATCCCGGCCGCGGTGGCCTCCGCGGGAGGGTTCGGCTTCGCCGCTCATCCCTTCTCCCGGGGCTCGGCGATGTCGAAGCTGATCGGGCGGCCTCACCCGTGGCGCCGGCTGCGCGATCCGGCGCTCACCGGGATCGAGATCTGGAGTCTGGCCACGGACTCCGCCGAGGCTTGGCGCACCCCACTCGAGGCGATCCGGTTCCTGCGCGACCCGGAGCCGCAGCTCGCGCACCCGCCGCCAGGAAACCTGGATGCCTGGGACGCCCTCCTGGCCGAGCGCCGCACCGTCGCGATCGGGGGCCTCGACGCCCACCAGAAGGGGATCCGCATTCGGGGGCGAGTTCGAACCCCGATGCCGAACCGCGAGTGGTTTCGCATGCTCGGGACGCATCTGCTGCTCGACTCGCAGCCGACGGGAGAGCCGGAGGCGGATCGCGACCTCGCCTACACTGCGCTTCGCCGCGGCCGTTGCTACGTCTCCCGCGACTCGCTCGCGGACCCGCGCGGCTTCGCCTTCTGGGCGGAGTCCGATCGCGATCGGCGCGAGATGGGGGGCGAGGCCCACGGCGGCGGCTGGACGGTTCGGGTGCGCCTGCCGCAGGCGGCGGAGATCAGGCTGATACGTGACGGGGAGATGATCGCCCGGACGGAAGGCGATAGCTTGGCCAGGCCGGCGGATTCGCCCGGCGTCTATCGCGTCGAGGCCCGGCTGAGCTCGACGGGCACGTGGCGAACCTGGATCTTGAGCAACGCCATCCATCTCCACGGAACCCAGTGAATCCGCCATCGGCGAGTGACGTACGGGCACGCGAGGGCTGGCGTGCCGAGGCGGAACGACTTGACCTCGCCGTCTATGCGGCGATCGCGGCTACGCCGACTCCCACGCTGGACGTCGCCATGAGCCGGCTCTCCCGCGCCGCGGACCATTCGAAGATCTCGCTGACCGCCGCGGCGATTCTCGCGGGCGTCGGGGGAAGGCGCGGTCGACGGGCCGCCTGGAGCGGTCTGGTAAGCGTCGCGGCGACCGCCACGGTCGTGAACCTGGCATTGAAGCGGGCTGGGCGCCGGCGCCCCGACCCGGTGAAGGCCGACGTGCCGCTTGCGCGTCGCGTCAGGATGCCGAGGTCGACTTCGTTCCCGTCGGGCCACTCCGCCTCCGCCTTCGCGTTCGCAACGGGGGTGGGGCAGGTGCTGCCCCGGCAGGCGGTGCCGTTGCACGTGCTCGCGGCCCTCGTCGCGTACTCGAGGGTCCATACCGGAGTTCACTATCCGGCCGACGCGATCGCCGGAGCCGTCGTCGGCACCGCCTTAGCTCAGCTAGCGACAGGCGCCCTCCATCGCTGACCGCATCCCGGCGTCGCGCTGGGCGTCGGCTGCCGGCGCGACGAACTCGCCCGGATCGGACGGTATGCCGGCCGAGCCATCGCTGAAGGAGATCAGCTCGTCGATCAGCCCCAGGGCGCGCGCATGGATCTCTTCGCTTGGGTCGTGGTCGACTGCATGCCGGGCGGCGAGGCTGCCTGCGAACCACGCTGGACGCAGGGGCATCATCCACGGCACGTCACCGCCCATATTCCTGATCCACGCCGCGCAATGCCGAGCGCGGCTGCACTCGACGGGTCGCGGCGCTCTGGTTCCGACGATGCGAGCGGCATACGGGTACAGGTCCTGGCGCCGGTCGTCATCGATGCAGTCGTTGTACGTTCGGAGGAACCCGCCGATGACGGGTGAAACCGACCGGGGCTTATCCGTAAAGCGATCTCCCGCCAGCATGGAGGCAAGCTCCATCACGCAAACGCCCTGATCGGGTGACCGGTGCGATCCGGAGCTCAACCGAACCGTCTGGTGATTTGCCATAGCGTCCTCCCGGATCCGGGTTTGGATATAGATGATCTGCTGAGGCAATCCCCCGGGCGCCCGCTCGAAAACCTGGCGGTGTAGCCGTGATTACAACCGGCTCCTGCTCCAATCTGTTCGGGCGCTTGTGCTCGAACCGGGAGCCACGTCAGAACGGCGCTGCCGCTTGTTCTGTGAACAGCCGATCGACGGAGTCGCTTCGCAGCAGCCAGCCGCGCGCATGGGTTCGCGTGACGACGCCGGCAGACGCAAGGCGCCTGAGCGCGGTGGTCACGGAGGGCCGCGCCGCTCCCATAACCTCGGCTAGGAGCTCGTGGGTCAGGGGTACCGGCACCTCGACGCCGTCGGGCCGTCGCCGTCCGCACGACTCCGCGAGGCGCCAGAGGCAGAACAGCACTCGGCGCTCCAGGCCTGGTTGGCTGTCCATGGCCTTCTGCGCGTGCGCGCTTCTGATGCGCTGACACAGGCGACTCACGATCTCAGACGTGAGCGGCGGCCAGCGACAGAGGCGCTCATCGAGGAGCGCCAACCGGGTCCTGGCCAGGGCTCGCATCGAGGAATCGACGAAGCTGGCCGGGCTCTCCTCCGCCGGACGGCAGATGCTCCCGCGGGTGAGGATCTCAAGCGTGCGGCCGTGTCCGGCCGCCGTGTGCAGGCCGAGCACTCCCTCGACCACCAGTACTGCGAAGGCCGCCTCCAGGGGCGCGGGGTCGACCTGCCCACCCGGTTCGACGCGGATCGTCTGGACGATCAGCTCCCGGCGCGCGGCCTCGCGCTGCCGCTCGCTGAGTCCGGCGGCGAGCTTGGGATCCAGATCGAGGAGGAAGGCTCGTCCAGCGCGGGGCGATCTGCCGTTCGGGCCGGATCTGCCACGCGGATGCGCCGGCCTTCGGGGTCTTGGCGCTGGATTCGAAGACGCGCTGCTCACCGCACACCACCTTCGATCGAGCCGGTCCGGTTACCCGGCGGCCGCTCCACCCGTGTCGCGCCACCGCGCCACCGTCGCGTCCAGAGAGTCGGGGAGATGGCCTCGGCCCCTCCTCGGCCCGACTCCCATGCTAGACGGTTCTCGCGGGCGCAACCACGTTCAGGCACCCTTGCCTCCACGGCCACTGCTCGAGCGGTGCTGGGTGAACCTTGAGCGTTCGGCTGTCGCCGCGGTTACAACGGTCGCCCCCGTGGAGTCTCGCGTGCCGTGGTGGGGCTAGGCTGCTGTCTCATGGCGACTCGCGAGACAGCCGCGCCCACTCGCGCCGCGGCCGCCTTTTCGGTTCGACCCGTACGCTCGAGGCGCGAGCTGAAGGCGTTCATCCGCCTGCCGTTGGCGCTCTACCGAGGCACCGAGCAGTGGGTTCCGCCGCTCATCTCGGAGCGCAGGCGGCACCTCGACCGCCGCCGCAACCCGTTCTTCGAGCACGCGGAGGCCGAGTACTTCCTGGCGTGGCGGGAGGGCCGGCCGGTGGGCCGGATCTCAGCTCACGTCGACCACCGCCTGAACGCCTACCAGGGCACGAGCTGGGGGCTGTTCGGGTTCTTCGAATCCGTCGACGATCCCGCGGTGGCGCATGCGCTGCTGGACGCGGCGCGCGCCTGGGTGGGGGAGAGGGATCTCGAGGAGCTCGTAGGGCCGATGGACTTCAACACGAATCACGAATGCGGCCTCTTGGTCTCGGGGCATGAGTACGCCCCCCAGGTACTCGAGAACTGGCACCACCCGTATTACGCGCGACTCCTCGAGTCGTGGGGTCTCGAGAAGGCCATGGACCTCCTCAAGTGGCAGATCCTCACCGCCGACCACGACCGGGTGCTCCCGGTGATCTACGAGCTGGCCGACAGGCTGGAGCCCGAGCACGGGATCACGCTCCGCCACATGCGAAAGCGCAACTTCGACGAGGAGATGGCGAGGTTCCGCGAGGTCTACAACGCGGCGTGGGAATCCAACTGGGGCTTCGTCCCGCTTACCGAGCCGGAGATCCAGCATCACGCCAAGGAGCTGCGCCCCATCCTGGCCGAGGAGTGGACCTGGATCGCCGAGAAGGATAGTGAGACGGTCGGGGTCGCTCTAACGCTCCCGGACTACAACAAGGTCCTCGCCGCCATCGGCAACGGGCGACTGCTCCCGCTGGGTTGGCTTCGCGCGCTGCGGGCGCGCCGCCGGATCGACGAGATCCGGGTGTTCGCGCTCGGCGTGAAGCCGGCCTACCAGCACACCGGCGTCGCCGCGGCGCTCTACCGCGAGCACTGGGAAGCGTGCCTTCACCGCGGGATCGTCCGCGTCGAGACGGGCTGGATCCTGGAGGCCAACAAGCCGATGAACCGCGCGATGGAGGCGCTGGGCGGAGACGTGCTCAAGCGGTACCGCGTGTACCGCCGGGCGCTTTGACTAGCTAGCCGCGCCCGGTCCCCTCGCGCACTTCCAACACGTGGATGACGCGGTCCGGCGAGAGCTCGTGCGCGACGAGCGCGACGATGGCCTCCACGACGTAGCCGATCCCGCTTCCCAGGACGACCCAGCGCGCCGTCTGGGCGTTGAAGGGCACTGCGCTGGCGACGATGGTCCAGGCGGACAGAGCGACGAGCGCCCACCCGGCGGCGGTGAATACGGCACGGCGGTGGTGAACCTTCGGCAGCGCGAGTCCGATGCCCGTCGCGAACACGACCATGCTCACCCCGAGCCCGATCCACCTGGCCGCGGCCGGGACCCCGACGCTGAGCGTCACGATCAGGAAGCCGCTCAGCATTGCGGCGAGCGCCAGCGCTGCGGGCACCCAGTGCGGGGGATCCCCACGCCGCCAGGACCGGTGCGACGCCGCCAACGCCGCGGTTCTGACGAGCCATGTAAGCCCTGATCGCCTCCGCACTGCCGCCACGGAGCAAGATTACCGCCATTCCGCCCGCTCGGGACCCGGTTCAGCGGGGCGCTCGGATTGCGTTCAGTCAGCGAAAAGCAACCGCCCTGACAGAGCCCACGCGTTCCTGCGAACCACGACCCGGGATGTGAACCGCCCACGCCTTCTCGGGCAAACGAGACCGGAGCCGTTTTTGGAGGCGCTGCGCGGGAACTCGCCGTCATGAATAAGGAGGTGAGGCAGTGCCAAAGAACCACGGATCGAGTGTCAAGAACGACAAGCAGTACGAGGGTCTTCGAAAGAGGGGCATGAGCAAGAAGCGCGCGGCGAAGATCGCGAATACCCCCGGCGCCTCGAAGAAGGGCGGTAAGAAGAGCAGCTAGGGGCGGTGCTCAAGAGCAGCGGTCTCGCCCGGGGGTGCGAGGCTTCGATAGCGGCGATCAGGGTAGCCTCAGGCGAGTGGAGCAGACCGAGCGAGAGCGGCTCCTCGCCCGCCTCGTCCAGTGGCATGCCCCGCAGGGGATTCTGTCCGTCTACGTTCACGTCGATCCGACCGATCGGGGCCAGGGATGGAGGATCGAGCTGCGCGAGAGGATGCGCAAGACGGTGGAGAAGGCGTCGCCTCATGACGATCGCCGCGTGCTCGAGGCGGCGGCGCGGGAGGTGCTCGAGCGGTTCCCCGAGAACGGCGCCCCGCCGGAGGGCCGGGGGCACGTCGGGTTCATCGAGCTCGCACCAAAGCGTCCACAGGCCGTGTGGCGAAGCATGCAGCTGGCGCCGCGCCGGATCGAGGTGGTGCGGTCGCAGCGGCCGTTCCTTCGGCCGCTCGTCGAGCTCTTCGCCCAGGGACCTCATGTCGGCGTGGTGCTCGTGTCGGCGGAGCGAGTCCGCCTGCTCGATTGGTCGCTCGGGGCCATGCGCGAGCTGGAGGTCTGGGAGATCACGCTCTTTTCTCGCGACTGGCGCGAGCGCAAGGCCGAGCGCTCGATCCCCGGGCGATTCAGCTGGACCTCGGCGTCGGGCCGGGACCAGTTCGGCCAGCGCATGGAAGCCAACCGCCAACGATTCCTGCATGAGGTCGGCTCGCTGGTCGCCGAGGAGCACAACCGACGCCGGTGGCGGCACATCGTCGCGTTCGGGAACGATGAGTATCCGCGGGAGCTCGCCGACGGACTGGGTGGCGCGGTGCATCGCCTCCACGTCGTCCGCCACGACCTCGTGGGCGCGCCCGAGGGGCAGGTCGCGGGGCGGGTCGCTCGGGAGGTGCGCCAGCTCAACACCAACGAGTCGCTCGCGGCGGTGAACGAGGTGGAGGAAGCCATCGGAGCCGAGCCGGGAGCGGCGTTGGGCCCCCAGGAGACCCTCGAGGCGCTCGCCGAGGGTCGCGTCCGTCACCTCGTGTTCGACGCCCACCGCGACTACGACGGTCCGCCGCTCGAGGACGAGCTCTCCTACGACGAATGGACCGACGACCTGCCAGTAAGCGAGCGGCTCGTCGAGTTCGCCGTCTCGACCAAGGCAGAGATCACGCCGGTCTACGACGAGCCGGCGGCGAAGCTCGAGCCGCATGGCGGCGTGGCGGCGCTCCTGCGGTACTGAGCGAGACGCGCCGACTGAATGATTCAGCGGATCATTCGGCGAATCGTCCGCTCGACCGCGCCACCTCGCTGAATAAGCCCGCGCTCCGCCGGGTAAGCGGCGAACGGAAGCCAGGAAAGGAGTTGGACATGGCCGATGAGCTTCAGGGCAAGAGGATCGCGTTCTGCGTCGCGAACGAGGGCGTGGAGCAGGTCGAGCTGACCCGACCGTGGGAAGCCGTTGAGGAAGCGGGCGCGCAACCCGAGCTGATCGCGCCCGAGGAAGGTCGCGTTCAGGCCTTCAACCATCTCGACAAGGGCGACCGATTCGACGCCGACCGGACTTTCCAGAACGCCGACCCGTCCGACTATGACGGGCTGGTCCTGCCCGGAGGCGTCGCGAATCCGGACCAGCTGCGCACCGTTTCCGACGCGGTCTCGTTCATACGCTCGTTCTTCGAGGCCGGCAAGCCAGTCGGCGTGATCTGCCACGGACCTTGGACGCTCGTCGAGGCCGATGTGCTCAAGGGCCGGACCATCACGTCGTGGCCCAGCCTCAGGACCGATATCCGCAACGCGGGAGGCAACTGGGTCGACGAGGAGGTCCACGTCGACGCCGGCTTGGTTTCGAGCCGCAAGCCCGATGACCTCGACGCGTTCTGCGACAAGATCGTGGAGGAGTTCGCGGAGGGCGTTCACCCCGAACAGCGCGAGCTGACCATCGGCGCCTCGTAGTCCTCAGCGACGGCGTAAGTAGCAGCGACCGCGCTGGCGCCGGGCCGGCGCGGTCGTGTTTGCCCGCCGCCTGAGGGGGTATGGTTGCGCGGCAGCCGTCCGCTGAGACCAATGGACAAGCCTTCGGGGGATAACGGCTTCAGCCTGGCCCGCAGCGAGGATCGTCTCGTCTGGATCTTCGGCTCGTCGCGCAGCGGGAGCACCTGGCTCCTGCGGATGCTCTCCGAGCTCGAGGACGCGGTCACGATCGACGACCCGCACCTCGGTCATCACCTCGGTGTGTGGCGGCCCATCCCGTTGGCGTGGGCAACCGCGGACCGAGATCCCCAGCTCACGCTCCTAAACGACATCAAGCGCGACAAGCCCAGCTACTTCTTCAACGAGCGCTACCGGGACGTATGGGAGCCCGCTCTGCGGGAGCTGATCGTGGCGCGATTCGACGCCCAGGCTCGAGATCGGGCCGCCGGCCGCACGCGGAACCCGCTGGTCGTGGTCAAGGAGCCCGGCTCGCACATCGCCGACCTCTTGATGTCGCTGTTCCAGAGATCGCAAATGATCTTCCTCCTGCGCGACGGCCGGGACGTCGTCGACTCGTGGCTCGACGCACACCGGCCGGGCGCCTGGGCCCTCGAGGAGGGGGCCTATCCGGTGGCCCACGAGGGCAGGGAGGCTCTGATCCGCTGGCAGGCGAGCGTGTGGACGTACCGGACCGGTGTCGTGCTGCGCGCCTACCAGGCGCACGACCCGGAGCGGCGCGTGCTGGTCCGCTACGAGGACCTCCTCCGCGACCCGGCCCGTGAACTCGGTCGGATCTGCGCGCGGTTCGGCATCCGGGTCGCCCCCGCCCGCCTGCGCGAGATCGCGCACACCCATGCTTACGACCGGGTCCCGAGCGACGAGAAGGGAGCGAGCAAGGAGATCCGCGCCGCCAGCCCCGGCGGGTGGCAACGCCACATGACGCCCGCCGAGCAGCGCGCGATGTATGAGGTGATGGGGGAGAGGCTGGTGGAGGTCGGCTACCTGCCCGGCTTCACCACCGCGCGAGTCGCCTGAAGGAGTAGCTACCCGCCGCCGTTCAGCCGCCCCGCGATCTTCCGGAAGTCCGCGACCAGCTCGGCGCGCGCCGCATGTCGCTCCTCGTCGTCCTCGATGCGCAGGATCGATGAGGGATGCACGGTGACGCTCACGGCGGGCGCGATGTCGCTCTCGAGGAACCGGCCCCGATCCTTCGTCACGCGGACCTTGCTGCCGAGCAGCGCCTTCGCCGCCGTAGCCCCGAGACATACGAGGACCTCGGGCTGCACGACCGCCAGCTCGGCGTTGAGCCACGGCCGGCACGCCGCGATCTCCTCGATGTTCGGGCGCTGGTGGAGCCGGCGCTTGCCGCGGCCCTGAGTCCACTTGAAGTGCTTGACCACGTTGGTCACGTACGCATCCTTCCGCTCGATCCCAGCCTCGACCAGCGCCTTGGAGAGGACCTCCCCGGCCGGCCCGACGAACGGCTCGCCGGCGCGATCCTCGCGGTCGCCCGGCTGCTCACCCACGAGCATCAGGCGAGACTTGGCCAACCCCTTGCCGAAAACCGTCTGGGTGCCGGTGCGCCACAGCGGGCAGGCGCGGCATCCAGCCGCTGCCTCACGGAGGCGCTTCAGCGACGGCTTGGGCGGGATCAGGTCCTCGGCCGGCTCGTAGCCCTCCCGCACGGCCTCAGGCGTCGTGCCTCTGCTCGATGTCGCCATCCAAGACGTGCGATACCCGGTTTCCGCGCCGAGACGCGCGGGTAGGGGCGAAGGGTCATGTACGGAAGGTGGTTTCTGCTCGCGTTCGGCTTCGGCCTGTTCGTCCTGTTCGTGATCGGGATGATCGCAACCGCCTACGCGCCGATCTTCGCCGTGGGGATCGCGCTGCTTATCGCGGTGTTCCTGCTCGCCGGGATGGCGACGCGCCGAAGCTCCCAGGTCGGGACCGAGCGCTCGGCGGCGGCCCAAGAGCGCCGCGAGGCCGGGCAGTCCACGCGCCCGAGCGCGAGTGCGTCCCCGCGTGGCGGTGAGGGCGAGGCGGGCCAGGCCCACCGCGCACCCGTCACCGGCGGCGGCAATGCCTAGGTCGGTGCGATGACCACGGAGACGCAGGATCGCGGCGACGGCGCCCACCGTGACAAGACCGCGACGGAGCCACCGGCGGATCGGCCGCCGGAGTCGCCGTCAAAGCACCACGGCGACGACGCTGAATCCGGCGGGCCCCGGGGCAATCCCAGCGTGGACGAGGAGAGCCTTCGAAAGCAGCAGGAAGAATCGAGCGAAAGGAGCGACTGATGCCCTGGGATGAGCTCAAGCCACGCCAGTTCCCGGCGTTCGAGAAGGAGCTGGACGGCATCTCGAAGCAGACGATGGAGGACCACTACAAGCTGTACGAGGGGTACGCGAAGAAGGCGAATGAGTGCCGCAAGATCCTCAACGAGTTCGACTACTCGAAGATCGAAGGCAACCAGGTGTACTCGGAACTGCGCGCGGTCTCGATCGACTACACCTTCGCGCTGCTCGGGTACAAGAACCACGACCTGTACTTCGGGCATCTCGGCGGCGAGGGAGGCGAGCCGGACGGGAGGTTCGCGGAGCTAGCCGAGGAGGAGTTCAACGGTCTCGGCAAGTGGTTCGACGCGGTCAAGAAGGCCGGGAGCGCAGCGCGCGGCTGGGTCATGGTCGGCTACGACCTGAACGACGGCTCGCTGTTCAACTACATCATGGACACGCAGAACCTCTGGGCCGTCTACAACATGGTCCCGGTGCTGGCGCTCGACGTATACGAGCACGCCTACGTCCGCGACTTCGGCGCGACCCCGGACGGTCGCAAGCAGTACGTCGAGGCCTTCTTCCGCAACGTCGACTGGGATCACGTGAATCGGCAGCTCATCCAGGCGGAGGCGGCCAAGCGCGGAGCCGATGAGAGCGGCGCCCGCGAGGCGCCGGAGTTCGCGCCTGCGCAGTAGCCGGTATTCCCCGGAGGGGATGTCGAACCAGAGGCGCGCCGGCGGCACCCACCCGCCGGCGCGTTCCGCTTGGAGGCGGGGATCAGCCGCGCCCTCGGGCTAGTCGGTGAGCCGGGAGCCACCCGACCAGGGCGCCTCGCGCTTCGCCACCGCGTAGCGAACCTCGGTGTGGCCGATCACATCCTGAAGGCCGCGCCTTCGCTCCGAGAAGACGACTCCCAAGAAGCCGAGCCCCAGCGGGATCGCGGCAAGCACGAGTCCGACGAGCCGGCGGATCGCGAGCCGCGGCGTCACCCTGGGGGCAGCCGGTGCCACGACGCGGATCCCCACGATGTTCATGCCCGGCGTCTGGCCCAGCAGCAGCCAAAACGAAACGAGGTAGATCGCGCCGGCGACGAGCCAGGCGAACGCACCAACCGCAAGGGCTGGTGTGGTCGCATCACTTGGAAACACGATCGATGCCACGAACGCGACCAGCGCCGAGATCGCGATGAACGCCAGGTTCAGGATCCCGATGTCGAGCGCGAATGCGAGGGCACGCGTGAAGAGGCCCGCGTAGACCGTCGGTTCCGTCCGCTGCTCGCGCCGGAAGAGCCGCCGGATGATCCGCTCGATTCCGCCGTCCACCCGCCGCGCGACCTTGCCAATCGCGCGCCGGATGTCGTCCAAGAAGCCGACGCCCTGGGAGGCGATCGCCGCCCGCACCTCCGGCGCCTGGGCGATGCGTTCAACTAGCTTTTGAGCCTCGTCGCTTGCGAGGATGCGCTGCCACACCCTGTCGAGCAGCTGGCTGTCCACCGCCTCGACCAGCGCACGTTCGACCGCCGGGCTGTCGAGCGCGCCGCGCATAGCCTCCTCGACCGCGGGGCCCTGCAGAACGCGAACGAGGGCGCGCTCGACGGCGGGGCTCTCGAGCGCGCGGACGATGGCCTCCTCCGCCGCCGCCTCGACGGCGCGGTCGATGCCGGTGACCTGAGCAGCGCGGCGAGCACCGCGCGCGCCACCACCGAGGAGACGGGCACCGAGGGGCAGGGGTTCCCGGCGGGTGCGGCCTCGGGCGGAGGACTCCTCCATGGCCGCCCGAGTGTAAGAGCGGCAACGGTCATCACAGCGACGGATCCCACTGGCATCGCGGCTCGCTTGACAGTAGGCTCGAGTCGCACGGTCCGATCTACATTCCGAGGAGGGGAGCTATGCCTCCAGCAAAGAGGTCCACATCGAGCCGCAAGACCACGACGCGTCGAAGCACATCCGCCCGGAGGAGCTCCGTGTCCAGGGAACCGGCTGCGCTTAAGCGCCTGAACAAGTCACTCGAGTCCGCGCAGGATGCCCTCACCGCGCTCCGCAAGGACGTCAGCAAGGACGTCAGCACCGGAACTCAGGGCCTGTACAAGGACCTGCAGAAGTTCGTGAAGGACGCTCGGCGAGACGGCGGCAGGCTTGGCAAGGCCCTCCAGAAGGACATCGACCGCCTCCAGAAGCAACTGCGCGCGTCGGCGGGAGGAAAGAAGACCAGCTCCGCCCGTCGCCCGAGCTCAACCGCAAGGCGTGCGTCGACGCGCAGCCGAAGCGGTTCCGGGTCCCGCACGAGCTCGCGATCCAGAAGCCGGTAGCCGCGGGAACCGCCGGCGTACGGATCTGGTACGGCCGGCACAAACTCACAGCTCGGTAGCCTCGGGCGCGATGAGGCCGCGCCTCACCATACCCGCGGTCGCCGCGGTGACCTTCATCGTCGCCTTCGGAGTCGCCGAGCTGACTGGCGTCCGCGCGCTTGGCGGTCTCGCTCTGGTCGCTGGCGGCGGCTGGGCCGCTCGCCTCGCGCTTCGGGTGGCGGGTCCAGGGGCCACCGCGGCATTGGTCGTTGCCGCCCTTGGGCTGTTCGCCCTGTCGCACCTGCTCGGGCACGCGATCGGGGCGTGGCCGGCTGTCGCGCTGTGCGCGCTGTTGGTTGCTACCGCGGCCGCAGCAGTCATCTCGCGTGCCGGCCCAGTCGGCCCGGTGCAGGGCCGGCACTAGATCACCAGGTCAGTCTGGTTCGCTCCCGTCGGAGGCCCAGCCGGCGACGCTCACGGCGCAGCAGTCGCTCAGCGTGCTGATGAACGCGAGTTCCGCGGGAGTGGGATTGCGGTCACGCCGCCGCAACAGGTAGATCGAGCGGCGGATGGGATCGATGCCTTCCACCCGGAAGCTCACGAGGTCGCCGCGGTCGATCTCGTCGTGAACGACCAGCTTGCTCAGGAAGCCGATCCCCAGCCCAGCCGCGACCGAGCGCTTGATCGCCTCATTGGAGTCGAGCTCCCAGCGATTCGCCGGACGATACCCGGCGCGGGCGACCGCACGGTCCACGACCGCCTGGGTGCTGGAACCGGATTCGCGGACGAGGAGCGTCCAGCGCGCAAGCTCCTCGGCCCGAGCCTTTCCCCGCCGCAGCTTGACCCGACCCGGCGCAGCGACCCCAACCAGCTCGTCGTCCAGGAACGGCTCCGCGATAACCCCATCGGGCAGTTCGATCTCGCCGGCGATCCCGAGGGAGAACTCGCGCTTGGCCACCCGATCGGCGACCCAGGCGCTCGAGCCAACGGCGATGTCGACCCGTACCCCCGGGTGGCGCTCGGCGAAGCACTGCAGGATCGAGGGCATAACGTACGCGCCCGGGGTGGTGGAGGCCGCGAGCGCCAGCGTGCCGATCTCCGCTCCGCGGAGCGCCGCGATCTCCTCCTGCAGGCCCTGCAGCGTGTCGAGCACGCGGGTGGCGTGAGCGGCGACGATTTCCCCGGCCTCGGTGAGCCGCGAGGCGCGCCTGTTCCGCTCCACGAGCTTTTCGCCGATCGCCGCCTCGAGGGTCTTGAGCTGCTTCGTCGCGGACGGCTGGCTGACCGCACACGCCTCGGCGGCCGCCGAGATCGATCCGCGCCGCTCGACCTCGACGAGGAGCCTGAGCCGGGCGGGATCGAGCGCGTCAACTATGCCGGAAGGGAAAGGCATCTATAGGACCATTGGCCTGGAAGCATAACTCGGGGTCCGGGATGCCTTCGCGACACAATCAGGATGAATGACCTGCTGAACGCGAAAGGAGGGCAGATGACCACCGGCATCCGTCGACACTCGCGAGCTTGAGACACGGCGTAAAGAGCGTGTCCCTCCTGCGCACCAGGAAAACTGACCGCTACTGCAGGCGGCCGGTCGTGCCCGGGGCGAGCGGGTATCCGGCGCGCGCGCCCCGGCCGGGGGAGGGGAGGTCCAGCGCAACCCAGATCCCGGAGGCGGCCGTAAGCGCGGCGACCACGGCGATCGCGCCGCTGAACCCGACCGCGTCCGCAAGAAGGCCCGCGGTCAGCCCGCCGATCACGTAACCCATGTCGCGCCAGAAGCGGTACACACCGACCGTGGGCGGCCGTGCCGGTGGCGAGACCACATCGGAGACGGCCGCGATCAGCGTGGGGTAGACGAGAGCGGTGCCGGCACCCAGCGCGATCGCTGCCGCCGCTGCGACCGCGATGTCACCGTTCGACGCCGCGAGCAGGCCCAGAGCGCCCGCCTGGAGGAGCATCCCGGCGACGATCAGCGGCTTGCGGCCGGCGCGATCGGACCAGTGGCCGGTGACGATCTGGCCCAACCCCCACGTGGCGGGGTAGACCGCGGCGACGAAACCAATCTCGCCCGTGCCGGCGCCGGCGCCGGCGAGGAACAGCGGCACGAGGCCCCACGCCAGCGCATCGTTGAGGTTGTTGACGAGACCCGCCTGCGAACAGGAGCGAAGAGCGGGGTTGCGGTAGGAGGCCGCCGGGAAGGCCTCGCGCAACCCCGGCGGCGCGGAATCGAGTCCCGGATGATGGCGGGCGTGCTCGAGGCCGACGTGCTCGGCCGTGTCACGGACGAACAGCACGCTGATCGCGAGGGCCAGTACCGCAACGGCGAACCCACCGATGACGAGAACGTCCTTGGCGACGAAATCCACAGCCAGGAACCCACTGGCGGCGGCGGCGATCGCAAGGCCGGCATACCCCGAGGACTCGTTCAGCCCCAGCGCGAGGCCGCGGTGCTCCGGCCCGGCGAGATCGATCTTCATCACGACCGTCATCGACCACGCCAGGCCCTGGTTGAGACCGAGGAAGAGATTTGCGACCACCACCCAGTCCCAGCTCGGGGCGACCGCGATGAGCAGGGGTACCGGCAGGGCGAGGACCCAGCCCGCGATCAAGAGCCGCCGCCTCCCGATCCGCTCGGCCAAGGCGCCAGCGCCGAGATTCGTGAACCCCTTCGCGAGCCCGAAGGCCACGATGAACGAGAGGACCGCGACCGTCGAGGAAAGGCTGAAGTCCTCCTGCCCGATCACGGGCAGCGTCGAGCGCTCCAGCCCCACCATGGCGCCGACGAGCGCATTGATGGCGACCAGCAGCGCGAACTGCGCGGCGTTCTCGCGCAGGCCCAGCTCGACCGGGCGTTCGCTCAAGCCGGCTGCGCGACTGACCGACCGCGGCGATTCGCCGCGACGATTTCCGCCTGATGCTCCGGCGCGGGCGGAACGTCGGCCAGCAGCGCGGCGACGAAGGCATCCTCGGAATCGGCCTGAAGCGCGGCGTTGTGGCGGCGCTCGAAGCCGATAGTGGAGCCGGGGTTGCCGGAGAGGCCCCTGCCGCACACCGATCCGGCGTAATGCGAGGGATAGAGCAGCAGGTGGTCCGGAAGCGCCATCAGGCGCTCGGTGAGCGAGCGATAGAGCATGCGCGCAAGCTCCTCGGGAGTCCTCGTGCCGTAAGCGTGGAGGTCCGGACGGCCCGCGTCGCCGACCAGCAACGCATCCCCCGTCAGCACCATCCAGGGCTCCTCGCCCCGTCGGTGGTCGGTGACGAGATAGGCGTGGTGCGCCGGGGCGTGTCCCGGGGTGGCGAGCGCCTGGATCACGGTGTTGCCGAGCGTGATCAGCTCCCGGTCGCCGAGCGGCCGGTGGTCGAACTCCACGCCCGAGCCCTCCGGCATGTAGGCGGTGGCGCCGGTCTCGGCCACGAGCTCCGGCAGCCCGGAGACGTGATCTGCCTGAACGTGCGTCTCGATGACCGCAGCGATCTCGCAGCCGTGCGCCTCGGCCGCGGCGATGTAGTCGGCGACCAGGTCGGCGTGCGGATCGACGACGGCGAACCTGCGCTTCGTCTTGCAGCCGAGCAGGTATGAGGCACAGGACGTCTCGTCCTTCAAGAACTGGCGAAAGATCATGGCGTCACGATACGGGTAAGTGCCGTCGTTTCCTAGGGCGATTCCGCAATAGGACGCTTGCCCGTGGGGAATGTGAGGGGCCCGGCTACGCGAGCATGTCCTGCGCACGTAAAGCCGCATAGGATCGCCGGCGACCGGAGCAAGCGGGAGGTGCGGACGGCATGGCGCAGCCAGGTCGCGGCGGAGGGACATGAGCGTCGCCACGCCCGTTGCGCTCGCGCTCGCCGCGGCGTCGGCCACGCTTACGAACCTGGCCTACCAGCGCGAGCACGACGCCGCGGCGGCGCTTCCCGTCCTGTCCATGCGACGGCCGCTGCACTCGCTTCACCTCCTGCTCAGCGACCGAAGCTGGATGCTCGGCTTCGCTATGGAGACCGCGGGGTTCCTCCTCTACGCGGCAGCGCTGGCGCTGGCCGCCCTGGCACTCGTGCAGTCGATCGAGGCCGGCGGGATCGGCGTGCTCGCCTACGTGTCGGCGCGTATGGGCGGTCGCCACCTGAGCAGGCGGGAGCTGATCGGCGCGCTGGTCTCCGTATTCGGACTCGCCGCACTTGCGGTATCACTCGCCGGCGCGAGCGGCACGGGCAGCGGTGGCTCGACGCCGGCAATCCTCGTCTGGCTGGGGGCCACCGCGGCGACTGCGGTGGCGGTCGCGGTGGTAGGGCGCAGGTGAGCCGCTGCCATCGGGAGCCCTCGGAGTGCTGCGAGTGATCGCGGTCGCGGCCGTGTGCGCCGGCGCCCATCTCATCGCCCGGCCGGACTCGGGCCGGGTCGCAGATGCGGCCGCTCAACCCGCCACTGCGGGTTATGTCGACTCGCCGTAACGATCGATGGGAGCTCGTGGCCAGGTGCCCGAACGTACGTTCCATCCGGCGAGGGCGCGATCATGGAACGGTGATGCGTCCCCTCGAGCAGGTTCGCTTAAACCACGCCTGACCATTCGCCTGCGGGCGGACGATCTTCCGCTGGCGACAGGAGATACGGAACCGACTGGACGCCGACGGACCGACTGGACGCCGGGAAAGTCTCGGGACCGCACCGGGCGACAGGCGGCAATCCAACGGTCGTGATGACGGCCACATCGCGCGCGGATCTCATTCTCATTCGCATTGCGATGTGTTCGACGCCTAAGGCGACATAAGATCCGCTATCGAGCACTAGATCCCGGCTGCGCGCCTCACGCCCCGGTCGAATGAAGAACGATACCCCGTGACAAAGGAAAGACGTCCTCTCTCATGGGATCCACCGCGGCACCCTGGCCGCTAGGGCCGGCCCGCTAGTCGGGGTGTTGGGATGCGGCTGAGCGGCGTGACAATCGTGTGCATCCCAACCGTTGAGCGGCAGGGCGTCGAGGAGACCGCGCTTCCCTGTCCGCGCGGCACAGGCCGAGGGCCTTCCTCTCCCCCGGTCGGACGGGCGGCCTCCAGAGCCGCACGAGATGCCCTTCGCGAGCCAGGTCGACAGAGGCGGCCGCCTCGGCGCGCACGCGCTGTTCGACCTCGGACTCCGATGTCCCCTCCGGAACGCTTGACTCGAACTCAACTAGGAACTCCGTGATCACGAGAGCCACGCCGTGGCCGGCAGGGCTCCACCTCAGCGGCGATCCCGGGCTCACCCGGGCGACACAACGACGTGCTTGACCTCCGCCATGTAGCGCCCGGCGGCCGCGGAGGCCTCCTCCGGGGTGTTTCCGCTCTGCCGGGCGTCCATGTACGCCGCGTACCAATCCCACCAGTCGTGCGGCGGGGCGACCTTCTCGAATGAGTCGTGATGCTCGGCCGTTTCGTGCAACAGGTCCGCCAGGGAGGAAACGTCCATGTCAGTCCTCCCACTCCCGGCCGGGGAGCCGGGTCGTGATCTCCTGCAGCACCCAGCCGTTGCCGTCGGGGTCGCTGAACGAGGCCCGGGCGAAGTACGAGCGCCCTTCTTGCTCGAAGCCCGGGGGCCGCGCCTCGTGCACCTCGCTGACGTCGACGCGGCGGCTGATGAGGTCGTTCCGGGCGGCGTTGATGTCGTCGACCACGAGGAACAGCCCCTGAGCGGACCCGGGCTCAGCCGTCGTGCCGCCCTTGCCGACCTGGATCGAGCATCCGAGTGGGGCGGCGTGAACTGCACCGTCCGGACGTCGTCGCTGACGACCAGGTCGATGTCCAGCCGCCATCCGAGGCTCTCGTAGAAGCTCTTGCCCCGATCGACATCGCTGACGGGCAACGTCACGACCTCGAGGTTCATGTCCACGCCCAGAGCGCTCTGGCTTCCCCCCGTCGGTTCACTGCCTACGTCGGTGCTGCTCATCTTCACCTCCGTGGGTGGGTGCAGGTGCGTGCGTTCGGCGGTGCCTCCAATAAGCCGCGAACGGGCGAACGCAAACGCGAGGTGGATACCGGCGCGTGGCCGTGATCACATCGGCTGCGCGTTGGGTGCGGAGTAGGCGAGCCCGTGCCGCAGTTTCTTCAGGGCACCGACCTCGATCTGCCGGGCGCGCTCGGCGGTTAGACCGAGCGTCCCGCCGATCTCGTTCAGTGTCTGCGCGGGTTGGCCCAGCCCGTAGTGGGCCCGGATCACGACGCGCTCGCGCTCGTCGAGCCGGTCGGCCATGCCGCGCACGTCACGGATCTCGATGCCGTCGGGGACGCGCTCGTACGCCATTTCGGCTGCGGGATCGACGATCGTGTCCCCGACGGTGGCGGTCGTCTCCGCGTCGCCGGTGAGCCGCTCCTCCATGGCCCGCGGCGTGCGCTCCACGGCCAGCAGACTTTCGACCTGCGCTGGTGTGAGGCCGGTTGTTCGGCTGAGGTTCTCGCTGGTGGGCTCGGAGCGGTGGGTCTTGAGGTGCTCACTTCGGGCCGCGTTGATTTGAGCGAGGCTTCGAGCTGCGCGGTCCGACAGTGCCACGGGCCGCGTCACGTTCGCGACGAGCTCCTGCATCGCCTTGCGCACCCAGAACGATGCATAGGACCAGAAGGGCGTGCCCAGCCCAGCGTCGTAGCGCTGTGCCGCAAACAACAGGCCCGCGACTCCCTCTTGAAGGAGCTCCGACCGTTCGACGCCCGCGCCTGCCGGGAAGTGGCGAGCGATTCGGGCGATCGACGGCAGAAAGGCCTCGACGAGTCTCCGTGAGGCATTCGGGTCCCCGGACTCTGCAGCGATCACCAGATCCCTTTCCTGCTGCGGGCTCAGCCGCTCGGCGTCGGTGCTCGAACCGACGCTTCGCGGCATGCGTGCCGAGTCTGTCAAGGCATCCGGCCTCCCCGGGGATGCAACTGCTGATTATCCCACTGAATCAGTCGAGAAAGTGAACAAATGGAGAAAGACGGCTGTCTTCCTCGCCCCCACGCCTCCCCCACCTTCCACTTGGGCTTGCGCGCCGCCGGCTTATTAAAGTCACCGCCAAGATGCGCTCCGACCTCGCACCAGGCGCCACGTTCCCGGACTACGAGCTGCCCGATCACACGGACACACCCCGAAGGCTCAGCGAGCTCCAGGGCGACGATCCCCTGATCCTCACGCTGGCGCGCGGCCACTACTGCCCGAAGGAGCACCAGCAGCATCTCGAGCTCGCCGCCTTCTACCCGAAGATCGCCGTGGCGTACACGCAGATCGCCACGATCGCGACCGACGAGCATCACGAGCTTCAGGAGTTCCGCGCCTCGGTCGGCGCCCAGTGGACCTTCCTTTCGGACCCAGGGCGAATCGTCCAGAAGGATCTCGACATCCAGGAGTACACGGACCCCGAGCACGACCCGATGATCCCGCACACGCTCGTGCTCAAGCCCGGGCTCGTCATTCACAGCGTCTACAACGGCTACTGGTTCTGGGGGCGCCCCTCGGCCGTCGATCTCTGGCATGACCTACGGGCCGTAACGAGTGAAATCCGCCCGGACTGGGACCTGAGCGCGCCCGGGCTTCGCGAGGCCTGGGATTCGGGGGATCTCTCGCCCTTTCATGGTTGGAACAAACGGGGAGCAGGAAGCCCGACCGCCGCTGAGTCGAGGGGCTACGTCGCCACGCCGAGGGGAGGATCGGCGTCGTCGTAGATGCGGGCCGCAGCGAGCTTGCCTCTCTGACCCCGCACGTACACAGCGACCCCGGCCTGCGGCGGCAGCTCGGTCTTGCCCCACCGTACGACGTTGTACTCCAGCGCGCACGCGCGCCCGTCGTCGATGAGTGCGCAGTGCTCCAGCGGGATGCCGCCGCCGTTCGAGAACAACGACTCGTAGAATGCGCGCAGGCCGTCGCGACCGCGGTGCACGTACTGGCCGCCCGCAGGCTCGCGCGCGTACCCGTCCGGTTCAAACGCCGCTGTGATCGCGTCGACGTCGCCGGCCGCGAGCGCACGCTGGTACTCGCCCACGACACCTGAGTCGCGCAAGTCCGGGTCGGACTGCAGCAGGGGTGGGCGGTTCGCGTGCCGTCCGGTCAGCGACCAGGTGCTGTGGTAGACGCGGAGCTCGTCGATCCGTCCGTGGGTCTTGTCCGCCGTGATCGCTACTGGGGCATCGCTCGGCCCAGGCTCACCGCCGAAGTGAACCACGTCCTCCTCAACTCCGTGGCGGTCCATAACGATGCGGTCGACCTCCTCGATCGAGACCTTGCGTTCCTCGAACCATGCATTGATTGCAGTGACGTACGCAGCAAACGCCCGCACGCCCTTGATCCGCCCGCGGACCGGATCGTGCAACTCGGGCTCGCCGGTGAACGAGCCGATCAGCGCGTCGGTCTCACCGGTGAGCAAACCGGCGTAGTAGGGCACACTGACGCGCACTTCACGCCGCCGCGCCTCCTCTAACCGCGCCAGCGCCGCGGCAGAGAACAGCTCGGGTGCCCACGGCATCCGATAAGCGTCCCACATCCGGCCGAGGTGGTCGTTTGGGTTCGCGCGCCCCCGGCTTATTGGACGCATCGCCGAACCAAGGAGGAAGCATGGCTACCGCAACCAGTTCCACCCGCGCCAATCGCGAACCCGAGCTGCTCGGGCAGACGGTCATCGTCCTTGGAGGAAGCGCCGGCATCGGGCTTGAAACGGCGCGACGAGCACGCGCCGAGGGGGCCGATGTCATCCTCACCGGCCACAATCCCGACCGCCTGCAACAGGCCGCGGGCGAGGTCGGCGCGAACGGCACGGCGGCGTTCGACGCCGCCGATCCTGATGCGCTCGAGCGCTTCTTTAGAGACCTGCCCGCCCCGATCGACCACGTGATGGTGACGGCCGGCCAGCCGCACTACGGCCCCCTGGCCGACATGGACTTTGGGGAGATGCGAGAGGCCCTTGACGACCACCTCATGCTGGCCCTCCAAGTCGCCCGCGGTGCCGGCGACAGGGTCCGGCCCGGAGGCACGCTGGTGTTCATGGGCGGCACCGGCGCCCGTCGTCCGGCTGCGGGCCTCGCGCTCGCATCGACCCAGACGGTCGCGCTGCCGGCTCTCATCGCCAACCTCGCGCTTCAGCTCGCGCCCGTTCGGGTAAACCTGATCGCCGCCGGCTTCGTCGACACGCCGCTCTCGGCGTCGCTTCTCGGCGATCAGCTCGAAGAGCGCCGCAAGGAACTTCGCGACACGCTTCCGATCGGGCGCGTCGTCCTGCCCACCGATGTCGCCGCGCTCGCGGTGCACGTCATGACGAATACCGCTCTCACCGGCGCGACCTTCGACATCGACGGCGGGCAGCAGCTCGTCTAGACGGCGAGCGCATGAGCCGCGAGATGAGCGCGGGGAATTTGCACCGATCGCCGAGTACGGCCTACTTGCCGACGCAACTCGGCGGCACTCGTCAGCAGGGACGGCTCGCTCGACTGGATGTGCGTGCCCCTCTACGACAGCCCGGCGGTCTTCTCGCGAATCTTGGATCCAAGGGCCGGGCACTGGTCGATTCGGCGCAGGCCTTCAGCCATGTCGGCTTGATCATTGCCGCGTACGAGATAGACAAGGCGAACGGGCGGGCGGAGACTCGCCTGCGAGCGAAGTCGGAGAGGAGCAGACCGGATGAGTAGCGAATACGACGTCATCGTCCTGGGGGCCGGCTCACCGGGCGAGCACTGCGCCGGCGAACTGGCCGACGGCGGCCTGCGGGTCGCGCTCGTCGAGCGCGAGCTGGTCGGCGGCGAGTGCTCCTACTTTGCCTGCATCCCCTCGAAGACGTTGCTGCGTCCGGGCGAGGCGGTGCATGGCGCGCGCGATGCGGCGGCGACCGCCGAGGTCGACGCCGAGGCGGCCCTTGCCTGGCGCGACTTCATGGTCGCCGACTACTCCGACGCCGGCCAGGAGCGCTGGCTGGCGGACCAAGGCATCGAGCTCCTGCGCGGCACCGGGCGGCTCGCTGGGCCAGGGGCGGTCGAGGTCGACGGGGTACGCCACACCGCCCAGCACGTCGTTGTCGCAAACGGCGCCGACCCGATCGTGCCGCCGGTTCCGGGTTTGCGCGAGCTCGACGGCCTCTGGACGAATCGCGAGGTGACCGGGGTGAAGGCGATCCCGCACAGACTGCTCGTCCTCGGGGGTGGGCCGGTCGGTGTCGAGATGGCGCAGGCGGTGCGTCGCCTCGGCGGTGAGGTGGCGCTCGTGGAAAGCGCCGAGCACCTCCTTCCGCGCGAGCCGGCGCCGCGGGGCCAGGCTCTCGCCGAGGTCCTCCGGCGCGACGGCGTCGAGCTCGTCCTCGGGGCACACGCGACTGCGGCGCGGCGTGAGGGCGAGGACTACGCCCTGGAGTTCGAGGACGGAGGCGAGCTGCGCGGCGACCGCCTGCTCGTCGCCATCGGCCGGCGCCCGCGCGTCGACGGGCTCGGCCTGGAGACGGTCGGCGTCGAGGCCGATGGCCACGGAATCCAGGTCGACTCCCACCTGCGCGCGGGCGAGCGCCTCTGGGCGATCGGCGACGTGGTCGGGATCTGGCCGCTGACCCACGTCGGCAAGTACCAGGGCGAGGTCGTCGCGGCGAACATCCTCGGCGAGGAGCGAGAGGCGAACTACGAGGCCGTCCCGCGGGTCGTCTACACCGACCCACAGGCCGCGGCGGCCGGCGCGACCGAGGCTCCGTTCAGCGCGACCGCTCCTGTGTCGGAGTTGCCAAAGACGGAGACCTACACGCGCGCCTACGCCCAGTGCAACGGCTTCCTGACCCTGCTCAGCGACGGCGAGCGGGTGACGGGTGCGTACGCGCTCGGTCTCGAGGCCGGCGAGTGGCTCCAGCAGGCCACGCTGGCGATCCGCGCCCGCGTGCCAGTCGGGGTGCTCCGCGACACGATCCAGCCCTTCCCCACGTTCTCGGAGATCTACGTGGCCGCCTTGAAAACCCTCTGGGGAGCAATCGCTCAGGGTGGGCCCAGGGCGCTGGCCTCCACGGGATTCAAGGAAGGTCAGGCGGTGTGGGTCGAAGACGGCAGCGGCAAGATGCATCTCGCGATATTCGTCGGTGAGACTGAGGGGGCGAGTTGGCCTGGGGGCGTTCCGAGTGCAGATGTCGTGGATCCCGAGACTCACCAGGGAGAGGTGGTCCCAATCTTCCGAATCACGCCGCGCGAGTAGCCGCGCCCGAGTCACCCCGGGTGTCGCCGAGAGACGAACCCGACGGGCGGATCGGGGAGTTGTGGAGGCCCCGTGAGGCACCCGTGGACGGACTCGCGGCCCATCCTCTGGCACATCTACTAAACCAGCCAGCAGTTGTGTCATTTCAAAGACGCTGCACACTTGCGGCGATGACGTCCCCGCCCCCAGGCGCCGGCTGACCCGCTCGCCCGGCGCGGCGCCGGACGAGCAGGCGCCGTGCACTGGGTTAACTGAACCGGCCTGGGAACTGGGCGACGATCCCGCTGCTCAGCGTGTCCGACATCTGCAGGATGTGGCGCTCGATGGCGTCGTAGTCTCGGACGTCGGCGCGGTAATGCCCTGCCAGACGATCGGCGGCCTCGGTTAGCGTCTGGTCGAGGTGGATGCGCATCATCGCGCGCATCTCGTGCCGACCCCAGTTACGTGGGTTCGCTCGGTGCAGGAAGTCGGCGATCTCCCGCGCATTCTCGTACCAGGCTGCCTTCGCCTGAGCGAACTGCTGCTGATTTCCGCTCTTTGCCGCGACCAGCACGTCGACGGCGCCGTTGATGTGCTCCTTCAGCAGCTTCGTCAGCTTGCGTCCGGCCTTCTTCCCGTAGTAGGGCTTGATCGCGTCGCCGATGTCCGCCTGGTTTTGCAGCAACCGGTCGAGCGTCGGGTGGAGATCAGGGTTGTCGGCAGCGAAAGAGACGATCGCCAGACGCGTCCAGGTGACGTGCTCCTCCCAAAGCTTTCGCATCGTGTCGTGGAGGCGAAGCGCGGCGCCGCTCGTGTCGGCGGAAGCGCGGGCAGTCATCTCGTGTGCGCCGGAATGAGCCGGGCCGAGGCCGACCAGGGTCAGGCCGAGCGCCGCGGCCAGGGCGGCGGTGATGACTCCGATGAGCAGCCGCCGCGGCGGGCTCTTCATATGCGTGTCCATCCGATCCTCCTTGTTTCGTGCAGCCGCTCATGCCGGCTGCGGTTCTCCCGGTAGAGGCGAAGAGCGAGAATGAGCGCCGCCAGCTGCGGGACCTGGGTGCTGAGGCCGATCGCGTCCAGGGGCTCGGGATCGGGCTCGAGGCCAGGTAGGCCGAGTGTGCGGCTTGCCGTGTAGGCGGCAATCAGGCCGGCGCCCATCAGCGCGACTGTCAGCGGCGGCGCGTCGGCCTCTGGGAACATGAACACGGCGAGGCCGCCCGCGAGAAGCATCGCCGCGGCGACAAAGAAGCCCGCACCGAGTCGAGGTGATTCCGTCAGGTGCTCAGGCGCGAGCGCGAGATGAACGCCGGAGCTGAAAGCGCAACAGATGAGGATGCCTGCCGAGGAGGCGGTCGAATGCGATACGCGATACGCGGTCGAAGCGGCTCGTCTGACCGACATACCTCGTTAGCGCCCGCACCCCCAGATCTTCTTACCCGCTAGGCGGACCTGAGCCGCCATCGAGCGGGTCACGACCTCGCCGTGACGTTTCCTAACGGCAGATAGCGAACGACTATCGACCGCGGCGCCTCACGCCGAGCCGGGACCGTTAAGAGGATTGCGCTCGATCCCGCGCCGGTGAAAGAAGGCGCCGAATGAGCCGGCCAGCATCGCCACGACCGATATCGCGTAGGCCTGAAGGAATACGTCCAGGACCCGCGCCGGCGTTGAGATCGGGTTCGGGAGCTGGGACGAGACGGTCAGGAGCTGCGTGCTGGTCCAGAACACGGAATCCCCCAGCGTGGTGATGTCCGTCCCCGGCGTGTGCCGTTCGAAGATGAGGATCAGGACGCTCGCGACCGCGTCCACGATGAGCGTCACGGCGAAGACGAAGACGAGCCTCGCGCGCAGGTGCTGGTGTGTGGGAGTGGCGCCCCGCGCGACCCTGAGCGCCTCGCGACCTCCCTCCCGGATTGGTTGCGGCACGCCCGGAGTCTTGCGAGCAGGCCGGTCGGATACTGCACGTTGGATCCTCCCGGCCCGGAGGGTTGGGGGGGGGGGGGGGGGGGGGGGCCCCCCCCCCCCCCCCCCACGCCCCCGCCCCCCCGCCGGGGCACCCCCGCCCCGCGAGGGGCCGC
>JBKPHA010000040.1:0-19632 GCA_046729615.1 Actinomycetota bacterium | reverse complement strand
GCTGGGTTCAGAACGTCGTGAGACAGTTCGGTCCCTATCTGCCACGGGCGTTGGAGAGTTGAGAGGAGTCATCCTTAGTACGAGAGGACCGGGATGAACGCACCTCTGGTGTATCTGTTGTCCTGCCAAGGGCACTGCAGGTTAGCTACGTGCGGACTGGATAACCGCTGAAGGCATCTAAGCGGGAAGCCGACCTCAAGATGAGCTCTCCCATCCCCTTGAGGGAGTAAGCCGCCTGGTAGACCACCAGGTCGATAGGCCGGCTGTGCAAGCGTGGCAACACGCTCAGCAGACCGGTACTAATGCGGCGAGGGCTTGACGGTATTTATCTTGCCTCTTTGGCCTGCGTGCAGTTTTCAGGCATCGCCGGGGCCTCGGTCCCGCCGGTTTCCGGTGGCAATAGCGAGGGGGAAACACCTCTTCCCATTCCGCACAGAGCAGTTAAGCCCCTCAGCGCCGATGGTACTTGGAGGGCAACCTCCTGGGAGAGTAGGTCGCCGCCGGTTCTGACCTAGGCCGCCCCACGTGGAGCGGCTTTATGTGCCAAACGCCCTCGACGGCGAACAGCTGCCACTCGTCGGGCACGCCTCTCAGCGATTGGGCGGCCCGATCCTGAAAGTCGATCCCGGATCCGGCCACGAGGTCATTCACGGTGCGTGAGACGAGGACTTCAGCCGGCTGCGCCGCAGCGGCGATCCGGGCCGCGATGTGCACTCGATGCCACCGACCTTTCCCGCGATTCGCTCGCATTCCCCGGTATGGATCCCTGCGCGGATCGGGATCCCGAGGGCGCGTGTGCGCTCGGCAATCGCGACGGCAGCACTGATGGCCCGTCCCGGGCCCTCGAACGTCGCGACGAACCCTCTCCCGCCGTGTCGACCTCCTGACCACCGAAGGCGGCGAGCTCGTCGCGCACCGCGGCATGATGCTGCTCGAGCAGCTCGCGCCAGCGCCGATCGCCGAGCTCCGCCGCGCGCTGCGTCGACTCGACGATGTCGTGACCAGAACCGTTGCGAGAACCCGGTCGTCTGCAGGGGCCGGCAGGCGGCCGGTGAGAAATCGCTCCACCTCGTCGAGCAGCCGATCCCGACCCCGGCCCATGGCAGATGGTCGTCGCCGGGCAGCTCGACGAACTTGGCACCGGGTATCTGCTTCGCGATCCAGCGCCGTTCTTCGACGGACGCATCCCGATCGCCGGTTCGATGCAGGACCAACGTCGGCGCCCGGATCGTTGGCAGCACATCGCGTACGTCGATCTGCGTGTTCATGCGGATCAGCGCCGCCGCGGCGCCCGGGCTCGCGCTGCGGCGAAAGTAGGCGGGGAGACGCTCCCGAAACGCCGGATCGCGCGACGCGCTCGGCGCGAGATGCTCGACATCGGCGTCGGTACCCCACGTCCGCTCGAGCTCCGCGATCTCCCGCGCCCGGTCGTCGGGCTTCGGGGCCCACGGGTAATCCGGGCTCCAGATGCGCTTGGCGAATATGCCCGCCGTCACCAGTGCCGTCGTTCGCTCCGGGTGCGTTGCCGCATACAGCACCGCGAGGCTGCCTCCCTTCGAGTGGCTGAATAGGGACGCACGCTTGGATCCAGCGGCATCCAGCACCGCCTCCACGTCCTCCATGCGCTCCTCCAGGGTCGGCAGCTCATCCTGTCCGACGCGGCCGGACATGCCGGTTCCGCGCTTGTCAAACGTGATCAAACGAGAGAACGACGCGAGCCGCGAGAGGAAGCTCGAAAGCCGCGGCTCTTCCCATGCGAGCTCGACGTTCGAAACGAATCCATGGATCCAGAGGAGATCCAGCTCCCCCTCGCCCACGACTCGATAGGCGATGTTGTAGCGGCCGCTCTTCACGTAGCGGGTCACCGGCCGAAGCATCGATGCGTAAGTCTGCCTCCTCGGGGCCAGGGCGGATCTCTCGCTGGCCCCGAGCGCGGGCTTGTACCTGACGGAGGCTCTGGGGGCTGCTCACGCCCGTCCCCCTCGCGAAAGAGCCGCCCCCGGGGCGGCTCTTCGCCTGTGCGCGAGTTTTCGCCGGCGGCGCGAGTGGATCAGCCGTGGGCCGGATCGCGGGATCGCTCCGCCACACGCTCCGTCATGCTGAACCAGTTGCCGGAGTTATCGCGCAGCGTCGCCTCGATGCCGTAGAAGCGCTCGGTCGGCTCGGACAGGAAGGTGACACCCCGGTCACGGAGCTCGTCGTAGGTCCTCTGACAGTCATCGGTCTCGAACGCCCCGGGACCGATCGCACCCTTGGCCACCAGTGCCTTCACCTGCTCCGCAGTCTCAGGATCCATCATCGGCGGGCCGGGCTCGAGCAGGATCAGCTCATGATCGGGCTGGTGGGGTGGCGAGACCGTCAGCCAGCGAAAGCCGTCCATGCGCTCGTCCGTGTTCACGTCGAAGCCGAGCTTGTCGGTGTAGAACTCGCGCGCTTCGTCCTGGTGGAGCACCCAGATTGTGGTGTGAGAGAGCCTCGTGATCATCGGCTAGCCTCCTTTGTTGCCTGCGACGCCACGCTAGCTCCGGTCTGGCACGCTTGCTTCTCCAGAACTGCTCGATCTCACCGGCCTGGTGTACATGAGGGTGAAGCACCCCGGGATCGGCGGCGGCCGACCCGCGCGCCAGCGGCGGGCGTAGTCGATCGGCGATTCGCCAACCAGCGCCTTGAATGCGGAGCTGAACGACCCGAGGCTCTGGAAGCCGACGTCCAGGCTGATCGCGGTCACCATAAGGTCGGTCTCTCGGAGGAGCTCCATGGCCCGCTCGATGCGACGCCGCTGCAGATACTTGTGAGGCGTCTCGCCGAAGGCCCGCTTGAAGCTCCGGCTGAAGTGGGCCGGAGACGCGTGCGCTGCTCTGGCGAGTCTGCCTACATCCAGATCCTCGGCGTACCGGCTGTCAATCAGGTCCTTCGCCCGCCGGAGATGGACGTAGAACGGAGTGGGGTCGGGCATGGGGGCAGGCTACGCGGCAACGGGTGGAGTCGTCTCGGTCATGAGAGCTACTGGTGCCGCAAGCCGACGAAATATCCGGAGTCGCCGGCTGGGAACCTCTCGAAGATCGTCAGGACGTTCGCCCGCGCGACCTGTCGCGGTGCTCGCGCGCGCCACGTCCAGTCGTGATCACGGACCCTATGGGCGTCGATGTGGACTGAGAAGGTCCGGAGGTGCCCGTCGCGGATCCGGCCGAGCGCAACATGAATCCGGCTCGGCCTGTCGCGGAGGCCGTCCCGGTGCCGGAACAGGATCGTGATCCGGTTCCCCGGTTCCACGCTGATGCGCGCCCTGGGCGGCTTGTCCGGGGGTGCGGCGTCGGCGCAAAGGCCGACGCCCGCGCCGTCCATCCCGTACGTGACGCAGTAGGAGCCCAACTTCGCCCGCGCAAACAGGCCATGGCTGCCGACGAACGGGCGGAGCGGGGGCTTGACTTCGCTCGCGCCCACTGGGGGCGCCACAAGGAGTGCCGCGACGAGCACGGCGAGAACCGCCGCGGTCGCGAGGCGACATCGGGAGCTTCTCCGGCGAGGGGACGACGCCATTGGGGCGACCATAACCGGCCAAAACGTGGTGATGACGTGTCCGCTCACACCGGTACTACCGGTGAGGCGCCCCTTTCGTCACAGGCCGGACCGCGCTACGAGGAGTAGCGGTCGACTGCCGCGCGGAAGTTCGCCCGCGAAGGGCGGGACCCCTGGAACCGCCACTCGTAACGGCGGTCGATCTGCTTCCCGCTGCGGCCGCTCGATGCCCCACAGGCGCTGCGGGGGGCCCTCGCCGGCGCCTCCCATCCGGGCCGGCGATCGGGTCTGGGATGCCGGTCGGTCCGTCGGCGAGCGGACCCCTCCGCGCGGGTCTCGAGGCCGTACTCGCCAAGTGTGGCGAAGTCGATCACGAGGTCGACGCCGTCGACTACTCGCTGGCCGAGGTCGTTGCGCCCGTGGAACATGGCCGGGAATCTATGGACGGCCGCGGACGGAACATACGTTCTGCAACGGAAGTTGCAGCGAGCTGGGAGGCCCGAGCGGAACGGCTTGAACAGGCGGTTTCTGCGGGTCAGCAGGGCGGTTTGCGTTCATCGCCCGCGGCGCCCGAAGCTGTGCGCGGCAGGGGCGACCGCGGCCAGCTCGGCCGTACGCGGGTCCGCGACCACGCCCGCCTCGCGTCCGCGCCGCCCGGTCTCGCGCTCCGTCGGCGGCTCGATGTGCCGCACCTTCGTCGCGGGCTGATCCGGCGTCGACAGCGGGTGCACCGCGCGGGCGACGACGTTTATTACGCCCTCGCGCCGCTCGAGCTTCCCGTCCACCCGCGCGAAAGAAGCCGTCCTGACGGCGAGGCGATAGCGGGTGTAGACCGGCGGCGGCACGATGACGTTGACGGTGCCGCCTTCGTCCTCGAGCAGCATGAAGACAACGCCGTTCGCCGTCGCGGGGCGCTGGCGCGCGACGACCATCCCCGGCAAGCGCACGAAGCTGCCGTTCGGAAGCCGCTCCAGATCCGAGCTCGTCGCCATCCCCTCGTCCAGCCCCTGGCGGATCAGGCTCATCGGATGCTCGGCGATCGCGATCCCCGTCGAGGAGTAGTCGGCCAGCAGGCGCTCCCACGAGTCGAGCTTGCGCAGCGTGGGCGGCGCCGGGATGGGAAGGGGGAGGGAGAGCTGGATCTGCTCGGGACGCTGCCGCAGCGCGCCGTTGGCCACGCCGAGCTGCCACAGATCCCGGCGCCGGCGGAGCTCGTCTCCGTTTCCGATCCGCTCGCACGCGCCGGCCCAAGCGAGCCGCTCGAGCGCGTCGCGCCCGACCCCTGAGCGAGACGCGAGATCGGCCAGGCTTGCATAGGGGCCGCCCCGCTCACGCTCGGCGACCAGTGCCCGCGCCCCGTCCTCTCGCAGCCCGGTTATGTAACCCATCCCGATCCGGACGGCTGAATCCTCCACCGTGCACTCGACATCGCTCGCGTTGACGTCGGGCGGTCGCACCTCGATTCCGCGGCGCTGCGCCTCGTGCACCAGCGCGTCGGGCGGATAGAAGCCCATCGGCTGCTCGTTCAGGAGTGAGCACAGGAACTCTGGCCCGTAGTGCACCCGCAGCCACGTCGACTGGTAGGCGAGGAGGCCGAACGCGACCGCGTGCGCCTTCGGGAAGCCGAACCCCGAGAAGCCATGGATCTGCTCGAAGACCCGTTCGGCCACCTCACGGCTCGCCCCGCGCTCCATCGCACCGGCGACGAACTTGTCTCGATAGGCCAAAATCGCCTGCTCAGAGCGCTTTCTGCTCATCGCGCGCCGCAGCCCCTCGGCCTCGCCCGCGGTGAATCCGGCGAGCGCCATCGCGACTTGGATCACCTGCTCCTGGAAGACGATCGTCCCCAACGTGTCGCGCAGGATCGGCTCCAGTGATGGGTGCTCGTACGGGATCTCGTAATCCGGCTCTGACCGCAGCCGCTCGCGCCGCTCGAGGTAAGGGTGAACCGCACCACCCTGGATGGGACCCGGCCGCACCAGAGCCACCTGCACCGTCAGGTCGTCGATCGTCTCGGGACGCGTGCGCGGCAGCATCTGCATCTGTGCGCGGCTCTCGATCTGGAAGGCGCCGGTCGTGTCCGCCGCCCGGATCGTCCTGAACGTCCCCGGGTCATCCAGCGGGATCCGCGACAGGTCCACCCGCTCGCCGCGAACGCGAGCGATCTCCTCAACCGCCCGCTCCACCGCCGACAGCATCCCCAGTCCCAGCAGGTCGATCTTCAGGAACCCGGCGTCGGCACACGAGTCCTTGTCCCACTGCACAAGCTGTCGCTCGTCCATCGCCGCCGGCTGCACGGGGCAGATGTCGATCAGCGGCCGTGTCGAGATCACCATCCCGCCGGGGTGTTGGGAGGCGTGGCGCGGCAGCCCCCATGCGTCGTGGGCGATTCGCGCGAGCACTCGCCACCGCACCGACTTCGCGCGCTCGGTGCCGATCGCCGCCGCCATGTCGGCCTCGACCGAATCGGGCCGGTCGTACATCTCCACCGTGCGCGCGACGCGCTCGATCTCGCCGGCCGGCAGCCCAAGCGCCTTGCCGAAGTCGCGCACCGCGCCGCGCGAGCGGTAGCAGGCGAACGCGGCCACCAGCGCTGACCGATCATGCCCGTAATGCTCGTGCACTCGCGGGATCAACTTCTCGCGGACGTCCCGCGGGAAGTCCAGGTCGATGTCCGGCGCCTCCGTGATCTCCTCGTTCAGGAACCGTCCGAGGAACAGGCCGTTGCGCACCGGATCGACGTGCGAGAGCCCGGTGAGGTAGCAGACCAGCGAGCTCACGCTCGAGCCACGCCCGCGCCCGGGCGGCAGAAGCGAGCGCGCCGAATCCGGCCCCCGCACCTCGGCCGCCACCTCCCGCGCCAGCTCCAGGATGTCGTAGTGGAGGAGCAGGAACCCCGACAGCTCGAGCTTGCGGACCAGCGCGAGCTCCTCCTCGAGACGCCCCTTCGCCTCTTCGTATTCGGGCTCGCCCCGGTAGCGATGCTCCAAGCGCGTCCGGCAGATCTCCGCGAGCGCCCGGTTGGCGCCCGGATCCTCTGACCCCGGATACCGGTAGCCGAGGTCCCGCGTCAGGTCGAATGAAAGCCGCTCGGCCAGGCGCCCGCTCTCCGCCACCGCCTGCGGATACTCCGCGAAGCAAGCGGCCATCGCAGCCGGCGAGGCGAGATAGGCGGTGCCGTTTCCGCGCCGTCTGGACTCCGTCTCCTCGAGCGTACCGCCGAGCCGAACCGCGCACAGCACATCCTGAAGCGCCGCCCGCGAAGGGTCGTGCATGTGGACATCTCCCGTGGCGACGCATGGCACGCCAAGCCGCTGCGCGAGCCCGGCCAGCCACCGGTTCCGCGCCCGGTCGTGCCGCCAGAAGGGCCGCTGGAGCTCCACCCGGAACCGCTCGCACCCGAACGCCGCCACGAGCCGCCGACCGACCGCAATCGCCGCCGCCGCTTCGGAGGCACCCGTCCGACCGCCGCAGTGCGCGAAGTGCGTCGCCAACGCGCCATCACGTGCGCATCCCGACAGGCAGATCAGCCCCTCGGCGCGCTCCTCGAGCGTCGTGAGAGGCAGCGTGGGCGGTAGGGGTTCCCGCCCCGGATGCGGGCGCGTATCGCGATGCGCCTCCGTCACCAGCAGGCAGAGGTTGCGCCAGCCGCTCGCATTCTCCACCAGCAACGTCACGTGGAACGGCCGCTCGAACTCATCGCCCCTGATCGTCATCTCCGCGCCGACAATCGGACGGACGCCGAGCGCCTTACAGGCCTGCGCGAACTCCATCGCGCCCCAGACCCCGTCGTGGTCGGTGAGCGCGAGTGCCTCATAACTCAGCTCGGCCGCGCGGTGCGCGAGCTCCTCCGGCGCCGAGGCTCCGTCGCCGAACGAATAGGCGGAGTGACAGTGAAGCTCGACGTAGCTCATGACAGCGTCACCGCTACGCCCTCTGGATGAACCACCGGCCGCCGTCGGCCGGCTCCCGGAAGACGACGACGTTCCGCCCATCGACGAGGACGAGCTCGAAGTAGCGGCGGCTGAGCGGCTTCGGCGTCCACCAACGATCCTCCACCAGCCACTCCTCGCGAACGGCGTCCACGACCACCGAGTCGACGGCGGCCGGCTCCCCGCCTGGACCCACCTCGACCTTCACCGGCCGCGGCCAGTAGACGGTCTGCCGGCTCACCCCTCCTCCTGGTAGGGCGTGAGTAGCGACCGCCGTTCCGGAACGCGCGATTCGACGTCCGCGTCGATCACCCGCAGCACCGCGTCCTTGCCGGCGGCGGCCCGCGCCTGCCGGACAGCCTCGACCAGACGCCGAAGCCGGCTCTCCGCCGCCGCTGCGTCGATCGCCGCCTGATCGCCCGCGGCCGGGCCCATCTCGAGCGCCCGCAGCGTCAGCGAGACGACCGGCCCCGGGATCGTCCCGAGCTTCGCCTTGAGCGCCAGCAACAGGCGCTCATGATCGCCGCTGGCCCGACGAAGCGCCGCCTCGTCGCGCCAGCCGCCGCCTCCCGCAAGGCGCGCCGCGAGCCGCAGCCGTCGTACGCTGCGACCCCCGCGGGCGGGATTGGCCAGCATGCGGTCTGTGAGCAGGGCCACCACCCGCTCGAGCTGCGGTCCGGAGGTCGCCTCGCCCAGCTCGATCGCCTCGACCAGGTCCTCCGGCGCACGCCGGGGGCGAAGCGGCTCCTCGGTGCCTCTCGCCATCCGCAGCGCCACGAGCCCTAGCCGCCCGAAGCGATCGGCGATCGCGGCATCCGGAAGCGCCGCGAGCTGGCCCAGGCTCTCGACCCCGAGGCGCTCGAGCTTGTCGGGCAGGTCCACCCGCGCCCACTCGTCGTCCAGCCGTTCTCTGAGCAGGCTCACCGGCAGCGGCGCCAGGAACGAGCGGGTCATGGCCGGGGGGACGACCACCGGAGCGCGCCGCGGCCGGCTCCGCTGCGCGGCGGCGTAGGCGACGAGGCGCGTCCGCCCGGCACCGAGCCTGACCGGCGGACCGATCGCAGCGCGGGCCCGCCTCAGCCCCCGCTCGACGCTTCCGTAGAGGCCTCGAAGTCCACCCGCCTCGAAGAACGCCTCCCCCGGACGCCCCGGCTCGACGGCGGCGCCGATTCCCTCGAGGCGCCGCAGCGCGTTCTCCCAGGCCGCCTCCGCCCGGTCCGGGTCCGGCGGTACCAGGATCAGGGCGGGGCAGCGCGCCAGCGCCTCGCCGAGGCGCATCCCGGCATAAATCCCGAACGCCTCGGCCGGTCCCGATGCCTCCCCGACCACCTGCGGCCGGCCCGGCTCCGGCGCCAGCGCCATCGGGCGGAGGAGAAGCTCACGACGGCCTTCAACCGCGGCGAGTAGCGTGAACCGCGGGATCAGCGCGCAGGCGATGGCGCTTTCGGCGCTCTCTTGACGCATACGAACACATGTTCGTACATCGAGCGGCGGAAAGCAAGTATCGAGTTCCGCGACCACGGCGTGCCCCGGTTGAAGGGCGTCCCGGGCGAGTGGCGGCTTTACACCGTCGCCTAGTCGAGCCGATGCTTCACGGCCGCGCCTCCAGCAATTCCAGCAACACGTCGACGAGCAGGTCGACGTCCTGCTCGGTGGTGCGCCAGTTCACGATCGCCGGGCGGAAGGCGACCTTGCCCGCGTAGGTCGTCGTGCCCGCGAACACGCGCCCGTCGCGAAGGAGCGCCGCGCCGAGATCGCGGTTCAGCGCGTCGAGCTCGTCCTCGGGTACGCCATCGGGACGCGCCCTGAAGCACACGATGTTGAGCCTCACGTCGGCGAGTCGCTCAAGCTGCGGCGTTCCGTCCACCCGTTCCCCGAGATGCTTCGCCAGGCGCAGGTGGCGCTCCACCATCTCGCGGTAGCCCGTCCGTCCGTAGGCGCGTAGCGTCGCCCAGGCCGCAAGCGCCCGGCCCCGCCGCGAGTTCTCAGGCGTCAGGAATCCCGGGTTGGGGCGCGGATCGTCGGGGGAGGGGAGATAGGGGGCGCCGACGTTGAAGGTCCTCGACAGGCGACCCGCCCCCCGGACGAAGGCGAATCCGCAGTCATAGGGCACGTTCAGCCACTTGTGGCCGTCGGCGATCACGGAGTTCGCCCGTTCGACTCCCGCCGCAAGCTCCCGAGTCTCGGGCGCAAGCCGGGCGAACAGCCCGAACGCGCCGTCTACGTGCAGCCAAGCGCCGTGCTCCGCCGCCAGGTCCGCCATGCGCTCAACCGGGTCGAAGTCCCCCGCGTTGACCTCACCCGCGTTGGCGACCAGGATGGCTGGGCCGTCCAGCGCGCCCAGCCGCGCCTCGAGCGCGTCGGCGTCCAGGCGCCCGGCTCCGTCGCGGGCGAAACGCTCGACGTTCCGCTGACCCATCCCGAGCATGCCGATCGCCTGGACGGCGCTCGGGTGGATGTAGCCGCTCGTCAGGATCGGCGGCGCGGGCAGCGCGGAGAGCCCGGCCTCGTCGACTGCAACCCCGTGCTGCTCCGCCCACCAGTTCCGGGCGGCCGCGAGGGCCACGAAGTTGCCCATCGTCGCGCCGGTGGTCAAGGCTCCTCCGAACTCGACGGGCAGGTCGAAGAGCTGGCGCAGCCAGTCCACCGCGACCTGCTCGAGGCGGGACGCCATCGGCGATGACGCCCAGCCGAAGGCGACCTGGTCGAATGCGGAGGTGAGCCAGTCGGCAGCGAGCGCCGCGGGCGTGCCGCCGCCCATGACGAAGTGGAAGAAGCGCGGCCCGCTCGACCGCGTGGCCACCTGCTGCCCCCGTGCCGCGAGCTCCCGCACGGCCGCGAGCGTGCCGTCACCCTTCTCCGGCATCGGATCACCCCAGCCGTGGACGAGCTCCTCGGTGCCTGGGTCGAGCACCGCCCGCGAGTCGAGGTCTGCCAGGTAGGCGCGGGCCTCCTCCGCGGCGACCGACAGCGCCGCCGTCACGTGATCGCGCTCGTCCAGCGGGTCGCCCATGCCGGCGATACTACGGTCGCTGCTCGAGTGAGTGATTGACCACGATATGTGTGGTGAACCACTCACTCGATTGGTGGGACCCCCGCCATACTGAGAACGTGGCCGCGCGGACCCTCGGCGCTTTCCTCGCGCTCCCCGTACTCGCCCTCTCCGCATGCGGCGGCGGCGACATGACGACTGCCGGCACGGCGACGACCACCATCCCCGGCGACTCCGACCCCGCCGACGTGCGGGTGATTGACGACTGGGTCACCGCGCTTCGCCACGGCGACGTCGACGCCGCCGCCGGCTACTTCGCCATCCCGAGCGTCGCCCAGAACGGGCCGATCCTCGTGCGCATCCGCAGCATCGAGGACGCTGTTCAGTTCAACGAATCGCTTCCCTGCGGCGCCCGGTTGATCCGGGCGGATTCCGCGGGGAAGTTCACCACCGCCACGTTCCGCCTAACGGAACGCCCCGGGCCGGGATGGTGCGGCCCCGGAACGGGCAGCGTGGCGAGGACGTCGTTCGTGATCCGCGACGGCAAGATCACGCAGTGGCGGCGCATCGGGCCGGGGGGCGGGGGAGGCCGCCCGCCCAGCACCACGGTTTGACCGGCCTGGAAGCTATGTCCCGAGCGCCGCGCGCACCCGCGCGATGACGTCATCCGTGAACTCGGTGGTGGTGGCATGGCCGCCGAGATCCGGGGTCCGGACGCCCGCCGCCATAGCGCCGAGCACCGCCTCATAGAGCGCCCGCGAGCCTCGCTGAGCCGCTTCCGCTCCGGCCTCCCCTGCGTGGTGCAGTACAGCGGCCGCCGCCAGGATCATGCCCATCGGATTCGCGATGTCCTTGCCCTCCAGCGCGGGAGCCGTGCCATGGGGTGCCTCCGCCATCGCGACCGTGGTCCGCAGGTCGTCATCGAGCGCCAGCAGCACCGACTCCGCCCCGGCGATCGAGCCGAACAGCGGCAGCACCAGGTCCGCCAGCAGGTCGCCGTCGCGGTTCAGGCACGGGATCACGAGCGGCTCCGACGCCGCCCCGCTCACCAGGCCCGCCAGCGTCGCGTCGATCAGCACCGGCTCGTAGGGGATACTGGAATGGCGCTTCGCCGCCGCGTCCATCTCCTCCTTCAGCATGCCCTCGTAGACGGGGCTCACCGTCCACTTCGGCCCGCCGTACACGCGGCCGCCGAGCTGCTCGGCGGCGCGGAACGCGTACTCGGCGACCGCTCTGCAGTGGGACCGCCTAATCGTCTCGGTGCGGTGTGCCAGCTCGTCGCCGCCCGCCGCTTCACGCCACTGCTCGGCGCCGTAGGCGTCGCCGACCGCCATCCGGCACACCGCGATCGGGTGGTGGATGCCGCCGATTGGAGTCACTCCCGGGATCCGGCGGCCCGTGCGCAGGATCACCTTGCCATCGATCGCCTCCCGGATGATCCGGTTCGGGCTCCCGACGTCGTCCGCCCCCTCCGGCGTGATCGTGGCGGCCTTGATCCCAAGGCCGGTCCTGCGCATCTCCGCCGCCGCTTCCTCGCAGATGGCGTTTCGAGTGCGGCGCCTTTTCTCCAGCGAGAGGTCGAACCGAACGAGCTCGATCCCGATGCCCAGCACCTCCGGGTCGAGCACCCGAAGCGCCTGCTCGAGGAGCTCCTGGCCGGTCTGATCGCCCTCCAGCGCCACTAGCTCAATGCCACGGTCACCCGGCCGTCCCTGGCCGGGTGAGCCCTGGCCTCTCGCACCGCTCGCCTTCCGGGCTCCCTCGAGCGCCGCCATCGCCGCGCGAGGGTATTACTTACGGGGCGTGACCAGCGAGCGCTGCACCTGGTGTGGAACAGGCGTCGAGGCGGACGACGGCTTCCGGCTGTATGAGCCGGCGGGCGACCGGCGCGCCGTCTTCTGTCGCCTCGAGCACGTCGTGCCGTGGGCGATTCAGGGCCCGCACTGGGAGGCGGGCGAGCTGGACGAGCCGCCGGCCGTCCAGGGGACCGCGCGGACCTGCGCGCACTGCGGTCGCGAGCTGGGGGACGTCCACGTGCTGCTAGTGCGCCATCGCGGCGAGAACCGGATCCCCGATGGCTTCTGCTCGGTCGACCACCTGCTCGAATGGGCGAAGGCCGGGGGGCGGTGGCAGTGACTCCCTGAGCCGGCGAGATCAGTCCGACTGCGATGCGACCGAACGGGGCTTGAGCCCGAGCTCGGAGGCGTTCTGTGTCATCGCGTCGATGATGAGCTGGATGTGCTCGGTCTCATCCACACCCAGCTCCTCGATCCCGCGAGCGATCTGCCCACGGTCCACCTTCGCGGCGAACGACGGCTGCTTGAGCTTCTTGCGCACCGACTTCGGCTTCATCCCCTCGATGCCGGTTGGCCGAACGAGCGCACAGGCGGCTATGAACCCCGAGAGCTCGTCGACGGCATAGAGCGTCTTGGCCAGGCGGCTCTCCCGCGGCACCTCGAGGTAGTCGGCATGGCCGGCGACGGCGTCGATCACCTCCTGCGGATAGCCGCGTGCCTCCAGCTCCCGCAGCGCGTAGCGGGGGTGGCCGGTGTCCGGATCGGGGTAGCGCTCGTAGTCGAGGTCGTGGACGAGTCCCGTGATCCCCCACCTCTCCTCGTCCTCACCCGCGCGACGCGCGTAGGCCAGCATCGCCGCCTCCACCCCCAGCACGTGCTTGCGAAGCGAGTCGGAGGTGATCCACTCGCACACCAGGGCCCATGCGTCATCGCGTTTAGGGTCCATCCGGAAACTCCGCGCGTGCTCCGGCGCCGCCAGGCGTGCGTGGGGGGTTTTCGGATGGACCCTCAGGTTGTGCCATGACCCGTTGTTACCCTAGCCGCCGGATTGATGGAGAAGTTCGTCATCCAGGGCGCGACGCCGCTGTCCGGAGAGATCGTCGCCGCCGGAAACAAGAACGCGGCGCTGCCGATTCTCGCGGCCTGCCTGCTGACCGACGAGGAGATCGTCCTCACGAACGTCCCCCGGATCCGCGACATCGAAAGCCAGGTGGCACTGCTCGAGGCGCTGGGCGTGAAGGTCACCTGGAGCGACCAAAACGAGCTGCGCCTGCAAGCGGACTCCGTGAGCGACACGAGCCTCGGCGAGGAGCTCGCGGCGCGGATCCGCGCGTCGTTCCTGCTCGCCGGCCCGCTCCTGGCCCGCTTCGGCGAGGCGAACATGCCCCCGCCGGGAGGCGACTTCATCGGCCGGCGCCGGCTCGATCCCCACCTCGACGCGTTCGCCGACATGGGCGCCCAGGTCGTCGGCGATCGATGGATCCAGCTCTCAGCCCCGAACGGTGGCCTGCGGCCATGCCACATCTTCATGGATGAGCCTTCGGTGATGGCGACCGAGAACGCGCTGATGGCGGCGGCGCTCACGCCCGGACCGACGACCATCGGCAACGCCGCCTGCGAGCCGCACGTGCAGGATCTCGCCCGGCTGCTCATCAAGATCGGTGCGGACATCGACGGCGTCGGCTCCAACGTCATGACCGTGCACGGCCGCGACAAGCTCGGCGGCGCCGAGCATCGCATCTGCGCGGACCACATCGAGGTCGCGAGCTTCATGGCCCTCGCGGCGGCCACCCGCGGGGAGCTGCGGATCCGCGACGCCGATCCCGGGGATCTGACGATGATCCGCCGGCAGTTCGCGAGGCTTGGCCTGACCTCGCACGTCGAGGGCAACGACGTGCTGGTCCCACCGGAGCAGGTCCTCCAGATCAAGACGGACGTCGGCGACGCGACGCCCAAGATCGAGGACGGCCCGTGGCCCGCGTTTCCGGCAGACCTCACCTCGATCGCCCTCGCGCTCGCCACGCAGGCCGACGGGCAGATCCTGATCTTCGAGAAGATGTTCGAGAACCGCTTGTTCTTCGTCGACAAGCTGGTGGCGATGGGCGCACGGATCATCCTCTGCGATCCCCACCGGGCGATCGTCCATGGTCCGTGCCGTCTTCACGGCGAGCGCGTGGACAGCCCCGACATCAGAGCGGGGATGGCGATGCTCATTGCGGCGCTGGCCGCGGAGGGGACCTCGGAGATCGGCAACGTCATCCAGATCGACCGCGGCTACGAGCGGATCGATCTGCGGCTGCGCGAGCTCGGCGCGAGGATCGAGCGCGTCGGCGCCGAGCCGGTCCCCGCGTAAGCCACGCTCGCGGCCCCAGTCCGACTCCTACCCCTGAGTAAGGTGGCGCGGATGATCCATAGGATTCCCCCTGGAACCAGGGACATCCTTCCCGCCGAGATGCGCGAGCTGCGCCGCCTCCAGGGAGCGCTGTCCGCCGTCTTTGAGCGCTACGGCTACGGGGAGATCGCAAGCCCGACGATCGAGTACGACGAGGTGCTCTCCCGCGGCGACGAGCGCGGGGCGCCGGCTGCGTACCGGTTCTTCGATGCCGACGGCGAGCTCCTGGCGATGCGCACGGACATGACGGTGCCGATCGCTCGCGTGGTCGCCACGCGGCTCGCTTCCGATGACCCCCCGTTTCGCCTCTCCTACTTCGCCAACGCCTACCGCGCGATCCGCCCCCAACGGGGCCAGATGCGGGAGTTCGCCCAGGCCGGGGTCGAGCTGATCGGGGTGGAGGCTCCGGACGGGACCGCCGAGGTGATCGAGGTCCTGAGCGCCGCGCTCGACGCGGCCGGCCTCAACCGGGCCGTGATCGGGCTGGGCGACGCCGACCTCTACCGCCAGCTCCTGGCAGAGCTCGACGTACCGCCGGAGCGGCGCGCGGCGATCCTGGAGCTGCTCGCCACCCACGACCTCGTGGGCCTGGAGCGCGAGGTGGACTCTCTCGGCCTGGGCCCCGCCGAGCGCGAGACGCTGCTCCGTCTTCCCAACCTGCGCGGCGGCGCCGAGGTGCTGGACACCGCAAGGGAGCTGGGGGGCGTCGCCGTCGAGCGTGCCACGCAGCGGCTCGCCGCGACCTACGCCGCGCTCGGCGAGCGCGGCGTAGCCGGCAGGATCAGCCTCGACCTCGGCCTCCTTCGCGACCTCGGCTACTACACGGGGGCCATCCTCGAGGTCTACGATCCCGCCGTCGGCCACGTCCTCGGCGGCGGCGGTCGCTACGACGAGCTCATGAACCGCTTCGGCAGGCCGCTTCCGGCCGCCGGATTCGCGCTCTACCTCGAGCGGGTGCACATCGCCCAAGCTGAGGAGGAGCGGCTCGCGGAGAGCACGCAGCAGGCCGCGCGCGCCGCGCGGACGGTGGGCCCGTGAGGCTCGGGGAGGTATCGGGGACTCGTGCCCGGGGCGATGGGCCGCTGAAGCTCGCGGTGCCGAGGGGTGCGCTGTTCGAACGGACGCTGGACCTGCTCGACCGGATCGGCGTGGACACGGCCGCGATCCGGTCGGAGTCGCGCTCGCTCGTGTTCGACGCGGGCGACCTCGAGGTGGTGACGATGCGGCCTTCCGACGTGCCGACGTACGTCGAAGCGCGCGCGGCCGACCTCGGCATCACCGGCAAGGACGTCCTGATGGAGCAGCGGGAGCGGGTCGTCTACGAGCTCCTGGATCTCGGGTACGGAAGGTGCCGGATGGTCCTGGCCGCCCGGCGAGACGATGACAGCCTCACCCAGGCCGAGCGCCGGCTCGGTGCGATGCGCATCGCGACGAAGTACCCGCGGGCCGCTGAGCGCTACTTCCAGGAGGCGGGCCGCCGGGCCGAGGTGATCGAGGTGAAGGGGTCGGTGGAGCTCGCTCCGCTCGTCGGCCTCGCTGACGGGATCGTGGACCTCGTCGACACCGGCACGACCCTCGCCGAGAACGAGCTCGAGGTGCGCGAGGAGATCGCGAGCTGCACTGCACGCCTAGTGGCCAACAGGGTCTCCCACAAGCTCCGCGCGGCGGAGGTCGACGAGCTCGCTGACCGGATGCGCGAGGCGACACGATGAGGGTCGAGCGGATCGAGTGGGATGGCTCCGGTGCTCCCGTCCTTGCGGCCCGCGTGCGCTCGCTTGCGCGGCCACAGGAGGAGGTCGTCGAGCCGGTCACGGAGATCGTCGCGTCGGTGCGCGAGCGCGGAGACGAGGCGCTACGCGAGATCGCCGAGCGGCTGGGCGAGGAGGCGCCTGAGCCCTGGCGAGTGGATCCCGACGCGATCGCAGCCGCCCCCGGGCTCCTCGACTCCGAGGTTCGGGACGCGATGCGGGTCGCGGCCAGGAACATCGCCGCCGTCGCGCGGGCGGAGCTTGAGATCCTGCAGCGACCGGCCTCGCTGGAGCTGCCCGAGGGCCAGCTCGTCGAGGTGCGGGCCGACCCGATCCGCGCGGCCGGCGTCTACGCGCCGGGTGGGCGGGCGGCTTACCCATCATCCGTGCTGATGTGCTGCATCCCGGCGAAGGTCGCCGGCACAGCCAGGGTTGCGGTCGCGAGCCCGGCAGGGGCGCGCGGGCGACCGAGCGCCCCGGTCCTTGCGGCGTGCGCGGCCGCCGGCGTCGACGAGGTCTACTCGATCGGCGGCGCGCAGGCAATCGCCGCGCTCGCGCACGGCACCCAGACGATCGACCCGGTCGATCTCATCGCCGGCCCCGGGAACCGCTACGTGACCGAGGCGAAGCGACAGGTCTCCGGCGTCGTGGGGATCGACGGCGTCGCTGGTCCGACCGAGCTGATGGTCGTGGCGGACGGCACCGCCGGTCCGGAATGGATCGCTCTCGACCTCTGCGCCCAGGCGGAGCACGGAGAGGACGGCCTGCTCGCCGTCGCCTCGCCGGCCGTAGCGCTCCTGGATCGTCTCGAGGAGCTGGTTGGCGAGCTGGCGGCTGAGCGGCCTAGCGTCGCGCAGGCTCCGCTCGCGCTGGTCGCCACGACAGGGATCGAGTCCTCGCTCACGCTCGCCGACGCGGTTGCGCCCGAGCATCTCGAGCTGGCGTTCGTCGGTGCCGATGAGGCCACGGCCCGCGGGCGCGTGGCAGGGTGCGTCTTCGTCGGGCAGGGCGGGGGCGCCGCGTTCGGCGACTACGTGGCGGGATCGAACCACGTCCTGCCGACCGGCGGCGCCGCACGGTTCGGCGGGCCGCTGGGGCCGGGCACATTTCAGCGCCGGACGTCGGTCGTCAGCGTGCCGCGGCGCGCGGCGGCAAAGCTGGCGCCGTACGTGAGCGCGCTGGCCGGTGCCGAGGGCTTTCCCGTGCACGGGGAGTCGGCCGCGGTCCGTGCGGGCGAGTGATCCGCGAACATCGAGCATCTCGCGCGACCCGGACCGATGGCACGCACAGCTGACGTCACCCGAAAGACCCGCGAAACGGAGATCGAGCTCACTGTCGACCTCGACGGCGGCGACGCCCGCGCCGCGACCGGCATCGGGTTCTTCGACCACATGCTGGAGTCACTCGGGCGCCACGCCGGCATCGGCCTCCGCGTCGACGCCAAGGGCGATCTCGACACGGGCGCTCATCACACGGTCGAGGACGTCGGCATCGCGCTCGGGCAGGCGCTCGACCGCGCGCTTGGCGACCGGGCGGGCATCCGCCGCTACGGGTCCGCTGCGGTGCCGATGGACGAGGCCCTGGGCGTCTGCGCGATCGACGTATCGGGCCGCGCCTTCTGCCTGTTTCGATCCCAGCTGCCGCTGACGTCGATCGCCGGCTTCGAGACGGAGCTGACCGAGGAGTTCTTCCGCGCGGTCGCGCGGAACGGGAGGCTGACGGTCCACGTCGGCACTAGGTACGGCCGGAACGCCCACCACATGGTCGAGGCGTGCTTCAAGGCGTTCGCGCGCGCATTGCGTGAGGCCATTGCGATCGACCCGAACGAGCCGGGAGTGCCATCGACAAAGGGAACCCTGACTTGAGCATGCAGCACGCCGCATGCAGATCCGCCTCTGGGCACTGCAGGCTGCATGCTGCGTGCTCGCGATGACTCGGATCGCCATCCTCGACTACGGGATGGGCAATCTGCGGTCCGTCCAGAAGGCGCTCGAGCGCGTCGGGGCCGAGGGCTACATCCCCAGCGAGGCGTCCGAGGCGGAGCGGGCGGCGGGGGTGGTCCTACCGGGGGTCGGAGCGTTCCCGCGAGCGATTGCACGGGTCCGCGAGCTGGGGCTCGACTCGCTCGTGGCCGGACGGGTGGAGGCCGGCACGCCGGTGCTGGGGATCTGCCTGGGCCTGCAGCTCCTCTTCGAGCGCTCAACCGAGCTGGGCGGCGCCGCCGGGGTCGGCCTGCTGCCCGGCGAGGTGACCGGCCTGGACGCCCCTGAGCTGAAGATCCCGCACATGGGATGGGAGCCCGTGTGCTGGGAACGCGAGTCGGAGCTCGTATCCGGCCTTGCCTCCGGGACGCCCTTCTACTTCGTGCACTCCTTTGCCGTCCGGCCGGCCGAGGCGCAGGACGTTCTCGGAGCCGCGGAGTGGGGTGAGCGGTTCGTTTGCGCGGTCGCCCGCCCGCCGATCTACGGCGTGCAGTTCCACCCGGAGAAGTCGAGCACGGCGGGCCTTCGCATCCTCGCGAACTTCGCCCGTATCTGCGCCTCGGTTCCGGCGTGATCCTCTATCCGGCGATCGACATCCGGGGCGGGCGCGCGGTCCGCCTCGAGCAGGGCGACTACGACCGCGAGACGGTCTACGACGCGGATCCGGTAGGGGCGGCGCGGCGGTGGCTCGGGCAGGGGGCGCGAGCGCTTCACGTCGTGGATCTGGATGGCGCGCGCACGGGCGAGCCCAGCAACCTCGAGCAGGTGCGGCTCATCGCCGCGGAGGTGAACGTCCCCATACAGTTCGGCGGCGGGCTGCGCGACGCTGACGCTGTGGCGGCGGCTCTGGACGCGGGAGCCGACCGCGTCGTGCTCAGCACGGCCGCGCTCGCGGAGCCCTGGATCGTCGCCGCGCTCGCCGAGGAGCACGGCGAGCGCGTGGTCGTCGGCCTCGACGCGCGCCGCGGCCGGGTTGCGGTGGAGGGCTGGGAGCGTGAGACCGCGGCCACGCCCGCCGGGACCGTCGCCGATCTCGCGGCGCGCCGTATCCGGACGTTCGTCTTCACGCCGGTGGAGGTCGACGGGACGCTGCGAGGCCCGGCGCTCGAGGAGCTCCAAGACGTCGCCCGCGCCGCAGCTCGAGCGGGCGCGAGCCTGATCTACTCGGGCGGCGTCGGGACGCTGGACAATCTGCGAGCGCTGCGCGAGCTCTCGCTCGAGAACCTGGTCGGGGTGATCGTGGGCCGTGCGCTCTATGAGCGGCGGTTCAC
>JBKPHA010000039.1:0-13940 GCA_046729615.1 Actinomycetota bacterium | reverse complement strand
GCTCGAGACGGCGGCGGGCGCCTGGGGCGCCGAGCCGGGCGCGCTTCAGGTCGCCGACGGGGTGGTGCGCGGCGCCGGGCGCGAGGCCGGCTACGCGGAGCTGCTTGCCGAGCGCTTCGGGTTCGCGGGCGGCGAGCTGGTCGGTGAGGGCGAGGTCCGGCCCGAGCGGGGGAGCGGCTCCTACGCCGAGGGTCCGGTCTTCTGGGAGATCTGCATCGCCGCCGCCGAGGTCGCCGTCGATCCCGACACCGGGCGCGTCTCGGTCGAGCGGACGGCGACGATCGCCGACGTCGGCAAGGCAATCAACCCGCTGCTCGTCGAGCGACAGGACGAGGGCGCCGTCCTGCAGGGCGTCGGCAACGCGCTCTTCGAGGAGATGGTGTTCGCCGACGGCGTCCTCACCAACTCCAACCTGCTCGAGTACCGGGTTCCCCGGGTCGAGGACATGCCGGCCCGGATGGAGGGGATCATCGTCGAGAACGCCGACGGGCCGGGGCCATACGGGGCCAAGGGCTGCGGGGAGGGCGCGCAGGCGGCGACGCCGGCCGCGATCGCGACGGCGCTCGCCGACGCCGGAGTGCCGATGACGGAGCTTCCCTTCACCCCGGAGCGGGTGTGGCGGCGAATCCAGGCAATTAAGGAGGCACAGACGAGATGAGCGAGGTCAGGCGTGCGGCGGTGATCGGCACCGGGACGATGGGTCCGGGAATGGGCGCGGTGCTGGAGCGGGCGGGGATCGAAATCGCCCTTCACGACGTCTCCGAGGAGGCGCTCGAGCGAGCGCGTAAGGGCGTCGAGCTGGCTCGTGGCGTGCTCGAGCGGCTCGGAGGCGAGCGGACCGAGGGCGGCGGCGAGGTGCGCTTCGAGACGGACCTCGCCGGGGCGCTGGAGGACGTCGACTTCGTGCTCGAGGCGGTGCCCGAGCAGCTCGAGTTAAAGCAGCAGGTGTTCGCCGCCTTCGAGCGCCAGGTCGCCGACGACGCCATCCTGAGCTCGAACACCTCGGGGATCCCGATCACTCGGATCGCCGAGAAGCTCGCCCATCCCGAGCGCGTCGTCGGCATGCACTGGTCGAACCCGCCCCACCTGATCCCGATGATCGAGGTGATCCCCGGGGAGCGAACGAGCGAGGAGACGATCGCGGCGGCCAACGCGCTCATCGAGCGAATCGGCTACTACCCCAGCCGGCTTCGCAAGGAGGTGCCCGGGTTTGTCGAGAACCGCGTCCTCTACGCGATCATGCGCGAGTGCCTCGCCCTCGTCGACGAGGGCGTGATCGAGCCCGAGGAGCTCGACCTGAACGTCAAGTGGGGGATCGGCTACAAGCTCGCCGTGATCCCCCCGATGCAGCTCCTCGACGTCGCCGGCCTCGACATCTACGAGAGCGTCGCGAACTACCTGAACCCCGAGCTCTCGACCGAGTCGCGGATCTCGGAGACGATCACGAGGCTGACCGAGGAGGGGAAGCTGGGGCTGAAGACCGGCGGCGGGCTGTTCTCCTACTCACAGGAGGAGCTCGCCGAGCTGCCGAAGCAGCGGGCCGCGGCGCTGGTCGCGGTGCGAAAGACGCTCGACGCACAGGACGTCTGAGGAGGAGGTGCGGAAGATGGGTGTTGGCCGCGTATGGCTGCTGGACTCGGGCTCGCTGGTCATCGACCGCACGCACATCGCCTGGAACATCGAGCCGGGAAACCCGGTGCGCTTTCCGGTCTACAGCGTGCTGATCGAGCACACCGACGGCCTCTTCCTCTTCGACTCGGGATTCGACAAGGGGACGGTGGAGGAGTTTTTGCCCTTCGAGCTTCCCGAGCAGAGCGACGAGCAGACGCTCCCGGCACAGCTCGACAGGTGCGGGTTCGGCACCTCCGACGTGAGCGCGGTGATCAACTCGCACCTGCACTTCGATCACTGCGGCGGCCAGCGGCACCTGCCCGAGGCGGTCACCTGGGTGGGGAAGGACGAGCTTCGCCACTGTCTCGTCCCCGAGCCGTTCGAGCGCCTCGGTTATTCCGACAAGGTCTTTCACCGGCCGGACTCCGTCTACCGGTGGCTGGAGGGCGAGGAGGTCGAGCTCGCCGACGGGATCCGGCTGCTGTTCACGCCCGGTCATACGGTCGGCCACTACTCGCTGCTCCTCGAGGGCGAGAGGCGGCGCCCGATGCTGTTCGTCGCCGACGTCACCTACACCGGTGAGACGTGGGAGAAGGAGCTGATCTCGGGGTTTCACAACGATCCGACCGCGAACTTCGCCTCGCTGCGCATGCTCAAGCACCTCGCCCGGCGGCTCGACGCGGACGTCTTCCTCACACACGACATGGAGGCGTGGGATTCCTATGCGCACGCGCCCGACCACTACTAGGAGCCCGGGCCTACCGGGCCAAGGAGGCACGAAGAGATGAAGCTCGAAGACCGGGTCGCGATCGTCACCGGCGCCGCCCAGGGGATCGGCCGCGCGATCGCCGAGAAGCTCCACGACGAGGGGGCGACGGTGGTGATCGCCGACCTGAGCGCCACCGGCGCCGAGGAGGCGGCGGGGGCGCTCGAGCGCGGGCACGCGATCGAGGCCGACGTCTCCTCACCCGATTCCGTGGATGCGATGGTGAGCAAGGTGCTCGACGAGCACCGCAAGGTCGACGTGCTGGTCAACAACGCCGCCATCGTTCCCTTCGTCGCCTGGGACGACGTCGACCTCGTCCACTGGCGGAAGGTGATCGACACCAACCTGACCGGGGTCTACCTATGCTCGCGCACCGTCTGGAGGCCGATGCGCGAGGTTGGCTACGGGCGGATCGTCAACATCGCCTCGAACACGGTGATGGCGGGGACGCCGAACATGGCCGCATATGTGGCCGCGAAGGGCGGCGTCTGGGGCTTCACGCGGGCCTTGGCCACCGAGGTCGGCGGCGACGGGATCACCGTCAACGCGGTCGCCCCAGGGCTGACCGCCACCGAGGGGGTGCTGGAGAGCCCGCACGCCGAGGCGTTCGACTTCGTCCAGAGCCTGCAGGCGATCCCGCGGCGCGGCGAGCCGGCCGACATCGCCCCGACCGTCGCCTTCCTCTGCTCCGAAGAGGCGGCCTGGGTGACGGGACAGATGATCGTCGTCGACGGCGGCCACACGCGGCACTGATGTCTGTCCCGACCACCACCCGGGCGGGGGCGATCCTCGCGGTCGCCGACGTCGAGGTATCCGTCTCCTTCTATCGCGACCGGCTGGGCTTCGAGCTCGAGGCGAGCTATGACGATCCCCCCTACGCGACCCTGGCTCTGGCCGGCGCCCGGCTCTCGCTCGCCGAGCAGGGCCAGGAGGCCGAGGACCGGCCGCGGGTGACGATGGCGGTGCCGGAGGATCGCTCGCGACTGCCCGTTGCGCTGGTGCTCGAGGTGACCGACTGCCGCGGCGCCTACGAGGAGCTCCGCACGGCGGGCGTCGAGTTCCTGGCCGAGCCCTACTCGCCGCCCTGGGGCGGGGCGCGCTGCTTCGCGGTCGACCCCGACGGTTATCTGGTCGAGCTCGAGGAGCCGGCGTGAGGGTGATCAGGATCCAGGGGCCCGAGCGGCTCGAGCTCGACGAGGCGCCCGAGCCCCGCGTGGAGTCGCCGACCGACGCGGTGGTCGAGGTGACGAAGACGGCGATCTGCGGCGCCGACCTCTTCCCCTACCACGGGCTCACCCCAGGCTTCGAGCCGGGCACGATCCCCGGCCACGAGTGGGTGGGCGTCGTGCGCGAGGTCGGTGATGGCGTACGAGCCCTGCGGCCCGGACAGCGGGTGGTGAACGCGAGCATGATCTCGGACGGCACCTGCGGCCAGTGCCGCGCCGGACGGCCGATGCAGTGCGAGAGCCGGGCGCTGTTCGGTTACAGCGGCGTCTACGAGCGGCTCGACGGCGGCCAGGCGGACCTCGTCCGGGCGCCGAACGCCGACCGCTCGCTGTGGCCGATCCCCGACGGCGTCGCGGACGACGACGCCGTCTTCGTCGCCGACATGCTTCCCACCGGGCTGTCCGCGGTGCGGCGCGGCGGGGTCAGCGTCGGCGACGTGGTCGCCGTGCTCGGCTGCGGGACGGTGGGGCTGATGGCGATCATGCTCGCCCGCCGCGTCGCGCGGCGGGTGATCGCGGTCGACGCGATCGAGGCACGGCGCGAGCTCGCCGCCGGCCTCGGCGCGGAGGCGGTCGACCCCGACTCCGCCGCCGAAGCGGTCGCCGCCGCGAGCGACGGATTAGGGGCCGACGTGGTGATAGAGGCGGCGGGTGCGAAGCCGGCCCTAGATGCCGCCTTCGGCCTCGCCCGTGGCCGCGGCACGGTCTGCGTCGTCGGCGCCCACTTCGAGCCCGACTATCCGCTCGACGCCGGTCGGATGTTCGAGGGCGAGCTGACCCTGCGCTTCGCGATGGGCGACCCCGTCAGCGATCGAGAGCTGCTACTGGCGATGATCGCCGCCGGCGAGCTTCATCCGACCGAGCTGATCAGCCACCAGATGAGCCTGGACGATGCGCCGCGCGCCTACGAGCTCTTCGACCGCCGCGAGGCGACCAAGGTTGTGCTCGTCCCGTAGGGCCGGGCGGGATTGCGCCGGCATGGCGCCCGGCCAGACGTGATCGAGGCATGCCGGCGGCCGTGCCGGACCTTCGCGGCAGCCGCAAGACCGCCGACGCCGGAGAGCTCGCCGAGCTCCTCGAGGCCTTCGACGTGACCGCCGTCTACGACAAGATCGGCCGCACGCTGGAGCTCGGCGCAACGGTGATGCCGGAACTCGTCCCCGACAACAAAAAAACCCCCCGACGGAGCGGCGCCCGTCGGGGATACTTCCATAGCTGGGGCGGGATTTGAACCCGCGACCTCCGGGTTGAGATCGACTTCGGCCGTTCTGCCCGGTGCCCTAGGGCTCTGGCAAGCGATCTCAGGTGCTCTGAGGTGTGGTGAGTTTCGCTCAGTTTGGTACCACCGCTGGTACCACCAGAACGGTGATGGCGTCATCGGGCCGCGCGCCGCGCACTTGCCAGATGTGTCTCCCGCCTGCGCTCCGCCATGGAGACTGGCGCCAATCTACCCGCCACGGCTTCGTGGCTTCCGAATCCCAGCGGAGATCGTGAGAGTGGCGGGGTGCTGTGGGCACAGGTTGTGGCCCGAGGGGCGGCAGCGGAAGGTGAATCCGTCGAGCGAGAGGCGATCGGCCGTGATCCCCTGAACTAGCAGCTGCGCCGTTGCCCAGGAACGTATGTTTCCCGCACGGGCCGCGCGTCGGTGCATACTGTCGAGGGCGTGAGGCCAGCACTCGCGCCGCCGTGTTGAGGGCACTCGTTCGCCGTTTCGTGCCGATCGTCGTGCGGCGAGCGGTGTGGCGGGTGCGGCGCAACGTCCCCCGGATCGCGCAGCCGCTCTCCCTCGTCGTCCCTCGCGCTAGCCCTCCGGAGCGACCAATCTTCGTCATCGGCTGTCCGCGGTCTGGGACCACCGTGCTACTCGAATCTCTGCTCCGCAGCGCCGAGCTGCGCTCGATTCACAACGAGGGTCACATCCTCTGGCAGCCTCATCATCACCCCCGAGACCGGGGCTGGGACTCCGATCGCCTCGGCGCGGAGGACGTCTGCGAGCGGGAACGAGAGTACGTGTACCTGGCGGTCCGGATGTTCGTCCGGGGGCGACGCTTCGTGGATAAGACGCCCGAGAACTGCCTGCGGATTCCCTACCTCCTGGAGCTGTTTCCCGATGCGTCGTTCGTCTTCCTGCGTCGTCGTCCTGCAGACAACGTGAGCTCGCTCATGGAGGGGTGGCGGGCGCGGCCCCGATTCGTCACATACTGCCTTCCGGAGCGATTGGATGGCCTCGGGCCGCTGAGCGGAAACCACTGGAGCTTTGTGCTGATCCCGGGATGGCGGCAGCTCCGCTCCGCGCCGCTCGAGGAGATCTGCGCCCGGCAGTACGTCGCCTGCAACGAGGAGGTGCTCGAGGTCCGGGATGGCATCGAGCCGTCGCGCTGGCATGAGGTCGCGTACGAGGAGCTGACGGCCACCCCCTTGGAGACGACCAGAAGCCTCTTCGAGTGGCTGGGGCTGGCGTTTGGTCCCTCCGTCGACGAGCATGCGCGATCGCTTGCCAGCAGGCCGAGCTTCACCACCCTCAGCCCGCCGCTGGCGGACAAATGGCGAGACCTGAATGGGCCGGAGGTCGAGCGGGTGTTGCCGCTCGTGGCACCGCTCGGAAGACGCCTCGGTTACTGACCGGCGTCGGTCGCCCGCTTGAGCACGCTCGCCATCCGGGCGGCCTGGCGTGCGACGTCGTGCTCGCTCGCTGCCACGCGGGCCGCGGTGTTCGGCGAGGGCAGAGCCACGGCGCGCTCCAAGGCAACCGTCAGGGCATTCGTGTCGCGGGGATCGACGAGCACGCCCGCCTCGGGCGTGACGAACTCGGGCGGGCCGCCCACCGCGGTGGCGACCACGCTTCGCTCCATCGCCATTCCCTCAAGGGTGGCCTGCCCGAAGGGCTCGACCAGCGATGGCTGGCAGAGCACGTCGCACGCGGCGATCCAGGTCGAGACCCGCGCCTGCGGGATGCGGCCCGTGATCCGTACGTTGGGGCGGCCCTGCAGCGTGCTGCGATGCGGGCCATCGCCGATGAAGGCGAGCCGGCCGCGCCCGAAGCGCTCGAACGCGTCGGCGAGCCGAGTGGTGTTCTTACGTTCGATCAGGGAGCCGACGCACACGAAGGCGGGGCCGTCACCCTCCCAGCCCAGCTCCCGGCGGGCGCTAGCCGCGGGGCGGGGACTAAAGGCGTTCAGATCGACGCCGCAGTTGACCACCTCGAGCTTCGGGGCGACAGCGGGGATCCGCTCGGCGAGGCAGCCGCCAAGCCACCGCGAATTGGCGATCACCGCGCTCGCGCGCGCGATGACGCCGCGCGTCGCCGCGGCCACGCCCCTGATCTGCCCGATGTTGGCGACGTCCTGGCCGTGCGCCATGACGACCAGCGGGGTCGGCGAGACCAGCGCCGCCAACGCCCCTGCCGCCCCGGCGGGAAAGAGGACGTGCGCGAAGACGGCGTCGGGGCGCCTTCGGAGGGCAGCCGCGACGGCCTGTGCACTGAGACGGGCGTACTCGGTGGGGGGTCCGCCCCGGCGGCTGATCGCGACGACCTCGACCTCGTGGCCGATCGCCTCGAGCTCGCGCTTGACCGGAACCAGGAAGCTCCCGAGGTCCGGGTTCTCCGGACTGGGCCACATCTGAGTTACGAACAGGATTCGCATGGATCCCTTCCCCATCGAAGGCCTTACCGCCCAGCACACATGCCGCGTGCCGGGGGCGGCCCGACTCTGCAGGCGTGGATCGTGCCACGCCCACCACCAGGTAGAACACCACTTCCCACGCGAACCACACGCAGGCTGCTTCGCAAGACCGCTCGCGGCGATCGGGAAGCGACAGCTCCGCCACGCCGAAACCAGCCGCTTACCTCGGCGGTACCCTGGCGGATCGAGTGCATAGGATCCGAACGTCCAAAGGCCCGCGAGAGCGGGCCATATTCTGAGTAGCGGCGGCGGGATTTGAACCCGCGACCTCCGGGTTATGAGATCGGCTGAGGCCGCTCTGCCCGGGTGCCATGGGGCTCTGTCAAACGTTCTTAGGTGCTCTGAGGTGCGCTGAGTTTCGCTCAGTTCGGTACCACGGCTGGTACCTCGGTGGGCCGCTCACAGCGTCGCCAGACGCGTTCGACTGCGGGGACGCGGTCGCGTCGTGGCAGCCGAGGCAGTTCGCGATCGAGTGCGGGCAGCACGACTCGAAGGCCGGGCTTAGGGCGGAGCGGGCCCCGGCTCTGTGAGCCGGGGCCCGCTAGCTCCGAGCATGTTCGAACGGACGCTCAGTCGACCAGCAGCTGAATCAGTCCGCCGACGTTCTGGACCACGTTGTCCGCGCCCGCGAGGGTGTGGACGTTGAGGTGGTCGGTCGGCTCGGCGTTCTTGATTGAGTCGGCCGTGGCCAGTCCGGTCACATCGACATCAGAGCCGTTGCGCTGGACGTTGATGTTGTCAACGCCGTCCGTACCCTTGACGTCCACGCTGTCGACTGCGCCGTCGGTCCCGCCGAGATCCAGATTGGTCTGGGTCACGTCGGTGCCCGTCAGGTCATTGACGAGGACGGTGTCGGCTCCGGCGAGAGCGTTGAAGTCAACGATCTCGACGTCATTCGCGTCCATGTGGATGGTGCCCTGGGCGCGGAAGAAGTCGAGCCTTCCTCCGTTCGGCGACAACGTGACGTTGTCCGTCCCGGGGGCGCCGTTGAACAGCATCGTGTCGCTGCCGTCCTGGCCCTCGATCACGTCGCTGCCCTCGCCCGGATCCCAGCGGAACGTGTCGTTCCCGCCGCCGAGATGGGCGATGTCGTCACCCCTGCCGCCGTCGACGGTGTCGTTGCCGTCGCCGCCCCTGTATGTCTCGACCTGGTTGGCGGCTGGCCCGGCTGGCGGATTCTGCGCGCCCAGCAGCGTGTCGTTGCCGTCGCCGCCCGCGATCGTCGTCGGTCGTGAATCGCCTGTATTCGGATCGCCCGTGAACGAGCCGTTCGCGTCGTCGATCCGGGCGAGATCGTTGCCATCGCCCATCTTCGCCTTGATCGCGTCGACGGCGCCGCTCGCGAACGAGAAGTCCGCCGAGCCGTTGTCGCCCGCGTCGACCTGGATCTGGGTCGGGTCGCCGGCCTTGAGGCGAAGCGCGACCTGCTGTCCGCCGTCGCTGCCCTTGACGTTGAGCGTGCCTCGCTTGAGATTTGCGCTCACGCCGTCGACCTTCTCGCTCGCCGACGCGGGGACAGTGGCGACCAGGCTCGCGAGCGCGAGCGCCACGACTCCGGCGGTCAGCTGAAATCGCCTCCTGGGCGGTGAATCGGAATTGATGGTGGGGGATGTCATCTCTGTCCTTTCGGTTGGATCACCCATGCGCGATCAGCATCGGCGCGCGAGCGCTGGAACGCGTCGGCGACTTCGCCAGTCCTGATCACCGGTCCGCGTCCCCCCTCGGGCTTTACGATCGCTGCATGGCCACGCCGAGGCTCGAGCGGACGGCCAGGGCATTCGTGGGCCGGGAGCGCGAGTGCGCCGCGATCGACCGCCTGCTGGAGGCCTCGGCGGGCGGAGAGAGCAGCTCCCTCGTCCTGCGCGGCGAGGCGGGAATCGGCAAGACGGCCCTCTTGGACTACGCCGCGGAACGCAGCAGGGGCGCAACGGTGCTCCGGACCGCGGGCGTGGAGGCGGAATCGGATCTCGGCTTCGCGGGCCTCTACGGGCTCCTACGTCCGATCGTGGACAAGCTCGGGGAGCTGCCCGAAACGCAGACGGAAGCCCTGGCGGGGGCTCTTGGGCTTGCGCTGTCGCACGGAGCGGATCGCTTGCTGGTCTCGGCGGCGACGCTGAGCCTGGTCGCCGCTGCGGCAGGCGAGGGTCAGCTCCTGTGTCTGATCGACGACGCGCAGTTCCTGGACTCGGAGTCGGTTGAGGTCCTTGTCTTCAGCGCGCGCAGGCTTGTGGCTGAGCCGGTGGCGATGCTGTTCGGGGTCCGGGAAGGCGCAGGCCGAGGTTTCACCGCACCGGGCCTGCCCGAGCTCGTGATCGAGGGCCTGGGCGCCGCAGCCGCCTCCCAGCTCCTGAAGATGAGCGCGCCTGCGGCGGCCAATCCTGTGCGCGAGTGGTTGCTTGCCGAAGCGGCCGGAAACCCGCTTGCGCTGCTGGAGCTGCCGAATGGCTTGTCGGCTGCACAGCTAGAGGGCCGGATCCCACTACCCGAGGCCACGCCCTTGAGCGCGCGGCTCCGGGACGCGTTTCTGGAGCGCATCGACCGGTTGCCTGCCAAGACACGGAGCGCATTGTTGATCGCGGCGCTCGACGATGCCGAAGACTTGGCCACGGTGGTCCGCGCGGCGGCCGAGGCGGGCTTGCCCGCGGACGCGTTCGACTCCGCCGAGCAGGCTGGTCTGCTCAGCGTGGTCGACGGCGAGATCACGTTTCGCCACCCGCTGGTGCGTTCCGCGCTGCTCGAGTCGTCGACGCACAGCCAGCGGCGAAGCGCGCACCTGGCATTGGCTTCGGCGCTGAGCAGCAGCACCGACGCCGACCGACGCGCGTGGCACCAGGCGCTGGCAACGGTGGCGACGGACGAAGAGGTCGCCGCGGCGCTTGAGGCATCAGCGCATCGGTATCAGGCACGCGGAGGGCACGCTTCGGCTGCTACGGCTTTCGTCCGCGCGGCCGAACTGAGTGCCGATGACGGGCGCCGAACCGGCCGCCTCGCCGCGGCAAGCGAGGCAGCGTGGGCCGCCGGGCAGCCCGAGCGGGCGCGCGAGATGATCGCGCGGGCGCTACCGCTTGCGACAGGCGAGCTGCGGGCGAAGCTCCTGTATCTGCGCGGCGTTATCGAGGCGAGAACCCGCGACGATCGCGGTGCCGTCGCCATGCTGGTCGAGGGAGCGGACGCCAGCGAGGATGGGTCGTTCACGCTCAAAGTGCTGACGGAAGCGACCGAGGCCGCCATGTATGCCGGCGACGATGTCCAGGCCGCGAAACTCGGCGCACGCGCCATCGGGATCGAGCCGCGCAGCGAGACTGATCGTTTCCGTATTGCCGCCCTTGGGGGGGTCGCAGCCGAGCTTGCCGGCGACTATGAACGAGCCGCGCCGCTCCTGCGGGAGGCAACCCAGCGAGCGGAGGAGCTCGAGGATCCGCACGCGCTGATCTGGGCGGCACGCGCGGCGACCATCCGAAATATGCCCAGGGATGGCCTGCCCTATGCGGCGCGCGCGGTCACGATCGCGCGGGACCGGGCGATGCTCAGCGTCCTGCCGGTGGCGCTGTCGCATCAGGCGACCGGGCTGATCGGCCATGGCCGCTTCAAGCTCGCCTACGCCGCGGCGGACGAGGCGATCAGGCTCGCGAGCGACTTCGGCCACCACTGGGGCGTGGGTAGAAACCTCTCCAACCTCGTCCTGCTCGAGGCGTTCCGGGGAGACGAGACCCAAGCGCGCGCTCACGCCGACGAGGCCAGGGAACTCGCCGGGAGCAGCGGCGCCGTGCTGATCGGCGAGTTCGCCGAATGGGCGCTCGGCATACTCGAGCTCACGCTGGGCAGGCCGAGCGAGGCAACCGATCGCCTGCTGATGGTGAGCGACAGCGAGCGGGCGGAGTCGAATCCGCTCACCGGCCTGTGGTCGATCCCCGACCTGATCGAGGCCGCGGCGCGGTCCGGACGGCTCGACGAGATCGTCGATCGATTCGACCGCTACACGGACTGGGTCCAGCGGTCGCCGACTCCATCCCGCCTGTCCCTACTCGCGCGGTGCCGTGCCGTTGCGACGGAGGGAGCCAAGCGCGAGCAATTCGAGAGCTCGCTAAAGCATGGCACCGCGGCGCTCTCGCCATTCGAGCATGCTCGCACCGAGCTGCTCTATGGCGAATGGCTGCGCCGCGGGCGAAAACGGCGCGAGGCGCGCGGGCATCTGCGCAGGGCGGCAGATCTCTTCCGCCAGGTCGGCGCGCCACCCTGGGAGGAACGCGCCGAGGTCGAGCTGCGTGCAACAGGCGAAACCGCAAGAAAGCGCGACCCCTCGACGCTCGACCAGCTCACCCCCCAGGAGCTACATATCGCCGGGCTCGTCGCCGCCGGGATGACCAACCGCCAGATCGCGGCACAGCTCTACCTCAGCCCGCGCACGATCGACTACCACCTGCGCAAGATCTTCAGCAAGCTCAGCGTCGCCTCGCGGACCGAGCTTGTGCAGATGGGTGTGCCGGAGCAGCAACCCGTCTGAACTCGGGCAACGGCGGGAGAAAGCCGTCGGCCGGCCCGAACGGCCGGGCGCATGTGGAGACCGGCGACCAGGACTGGCGAGGCCACCGATGCGTTTCCGGCGCCCGCGCGTCGATCCTGGTCACCATGCAGATGGACGCACCAGACGCGACGTTCACGAACGGACGCTACGAGCTACCCCCGTCCGCGCGCGGCGTGCTCGTTCTCGCCGACCCGCCCGAGGCGGGCTGGCGGCTGCAGCCGCTCGCCAACGAGCCGGCCACGGCCGACTGCAAACCGCTCGCTACCACGCACGGATTGTGGAGCGGGTGCGCCTCCGCACGGTGCAGACCCACGAGCGCCAGTCGATTAGCCACCCGGGCTGAGAGCTAGGGGCCATACCAGGAGCCGAAGGGAAGCGTCAGTACGATCGCGAGCGCCGCCAACGGTCGCCGCGCTGACGCCCCGCGACGATGAAGATCTCGATCCTCGACGACTACCACGACACGTTGCGCACGCTCGAGTGCTTCGAGAAGCTGGCGGGTCACGAGGTCGAGGTCTGGAACGACCACGTCCAGGAGGTCGACGTGCTCGCCGAGCGTTTGCGCGAGACTGAGGCGCTGGTGCTGATTCGTGAGCGCACCGAGATCCGCGCGCCGCTCCTTCGTCGACTGCCGAAGCTCCGGCTGATCAGCCAGCGCAGCGTCTACCCGCACATCGACGTCGACGCCTGCACGGAGCTCGGGGTGGTCGTCTCGTCGAGCATGCACCCGGGGACGCCGTCGTACGCCGCGGCCGAGCTCACCTGGGCGCTCGTGCTCGCGGCAATGCGTCACCTTCCGCAGCAGGTCGCCGCCCTCAAGGCGGGGACGTGGCAGGTCGGCGTCGGCCACACGCTCCGCGGGAAGACCCTCGGCGTCTACGGCTACGGCAGGATCGGCAGCGTGGTGGCAAGTTACGGGCAGGCGTTCGGGATGAGGGTGTGCGTGTGGGCACGCAGCAGCTCGCGCGAGCGCGCGCGGGGCGAAGGCCACACGGTGGCGCCCAGCAAGGAGGCGTTCTTCTCGGAGAGCGACGTGATCTCGCTCCACATGCGCCTGGTCGACGCAACCCGCGGCATCGTCACCGCGGGCGACCTCGCCCGCATGAAGCCGACCGCGCTGCTCGTCAACACCAGCCGGGCGTCGCTCATCGAGCCCGGCGCGTTGGTCGCCGCGCTGAAGCGCGGGCAGCCCGGGATGGCCGCGGTCGACGTCTACGAGGAAGAGCCCGTGTCCGACGCGCGTCATCCGCTGCTCGCGATGGAGAACGTCGTCTGCGCGCCCCACATCGGCTATGTCACGCGCGAGGAGTATGAGGTGCAGTTCGCGGACGTCTTCGATCAAATCGTGGCGTACGCTGCGGGCACACCGATCAACGTCGTGAATCCGAGCGCGCTGGAGCGCGGGGGCGGAGGCCGTTAGTCAGCTTCGATCGGTACCCAGCCCGACGAGATCTGGGGCGGGCGAGGTCCACGCTCAAAGCGGATGAAAGGCAGTAGTGACGGCGTGCACGCAGCCGGCGCCTGCTCCCCGCATGAGCGCAGAGGCCAAGACCGCCAACTCGATCGCAGCCCGATCCGTGCGTCGCCCCGAAATCCGATACCGGGCCCGATATGCCTCTCGCTATGACGCACGGATCGTCGAGCGGATGCGGCTCTGCGCGTGACTTCTGCTTCATAGGAGGAGCGCGCGAGACGGCGATCATCAGGCCGAAGAACATTCGGGCTGGCCCCAGTCGCCTCTCCTCCTACCTCGATGGCGCACGGCTCATGGTGCGGACAGCGCCGAGACAATCCGTCAGCTGACCCAGGCGGCGCCGCGCAGGCCGCCGGCTATCGTGCGGCCTTGTGGGCCTGACGAGCGGGGAGCAAGCCGTGTGCGCCGAGATCGGGCGGCGCCGTGATGCCCTCGTCGAGCTCGCCTGCGACCTCATCCGCTTCGACACGACCGCCCGCAACGTCGACGACCCGCCGCGGGATGAGGCCGCGCTGCAGCGACGGCTGGCGGAGCGGCTCGCCGCCGCGGGCGCCGACTGCGACCTGTGGGAGCCGTCGGCCGACGAGATGGCGCGCCGACCGCTCGTCCCGCCCGGGCTTGACTACCACGGCCGCCCCCAGCTCGTCGCGCGGTT
>JBKPHA010000038.1:0-17095 GCA_046729615.1 Actinomycetota bacterium | reverse complement strand
AGCGCCGCCACCGACGAGGGCACGATCCGTGCCTACCGGGACGCGTTCGCCGACGCGGGCGCCGACGAGCTCATCTGCTTTCCGACGTCGACGGATCCCGCCCAGGTCGACCTGCTCGCCGACGCCGTACTGTAGCTGCGACGCCGGCCCGCGGTCAATCCGCTGACAGGCTCAGTTGCGGCCTCGCCGGCGGAGGTATGCGGCCAATGCCGTGGAGGCGTCAGCTCGAGGGGTCGAGCGCCGCCCGCAGGGCAGCGACGTCTTCAGCGCCGAAGACGACGCGATTCCGCGTGGCGACGTAGAGGAGATCGAGGTTGACTCCAGCGCGGGCGATCCTGCGCGTCAGGTCCGCCAGCACCCCGGGACGGTCCTCCACATCGACCACGACGACCTCGCGCTCGCGGGTGACCCCGACATGCGAGATCGCCAACGCGTGCTTCGCGGCCTCGGCGTGTGGGACGAGGATGTGCAGCTCGGCCCGCTCGCCCAGCCCGACGCACGTAGCGGCTGCGATGTTTACGCCGGCATCGCTGATCGCGGCTGCCACCCGCGCCAGGGCCCCAGGGGTGTTCTCGATGTCGATCGCCAGGTCGACCGCCATTTATCCCGTGCGCGGTGAGCCTACTCGCCGGAAGCTCCCGTCGGCTCTTCCGGGGGAAGCATCAGGCTTCGGGCCGCGGTAGTCAGCCACTACCCGTTCGCCCCGACGGCGTGTGGCTACAAACGAAGCGACGACTCAGGAGCTCAAAGGCCGCGCGAGAAGAACGTCTCCGCGACCCCGATCGAGAGCGCCGCGGCGAGGCCGAGATAGGTCACGCCGACGAGCAGCCTGGTCCGGGCCGGGATCGTGTAGTAGCTGCGGCCCTCGGGGGTCGCGCGCGTCTGCCACCGCCTCCAGCTCTCCATGCCGCCGAAGATCAGGATCAGGAAGACGATCGGGTTCGGGTAGAGGATCGCGAGCGCGACCAGCCCGGCGAGCCCGGCGAGCCAGGCGGTCGGGCTCAGGGCCGCCATCGCCCGGCCGCCGTCGAGCGGCACCACCGGCAGCAGGTTGAAAAGGTTGAGAACGAAGCCGATGTACGCGAGCGCCCGCCAGAAATCGCTGCCGGTGAGGAGCCAGACGGCGAGCGGGACGAGCGAGGCAAGCGTTCCCAGGACCGGCCCCGCGAGCCCCACCCGGGCCTCGGCGGCGGCGTCCTTGCCCATCGACTTCGCCGAGATCACGGCGCCGAGGAAGGGAATGAACATCGGCGCCGAAGCCTTGATGCCCTCACGCCGGAGCTGGATCACGTGGCCGATCTCGTGGAGGAGTAAGAGGAGGACGAAGCCGGCCGCGAACGGGAGGCCGAAGAGGAGGCCGTAGGCCGCAATCGAGACGAGCATCGAGCCGAACGTGGTGAGGAGCTTCAGCTTCGGCAGCAGGAAGATAAGCGCCTTCGCCTTCGCCAGGACGACCGCAAGTGCCACGAGGACGCTGGCGACTCGCTTACGAAACCCGCGCCGCCCCGAGCCCGGATGGGTCGGCTCGTAGCGTGCCGGGGACGAATTTGGCGAAGGGAGCGCCGGCAGCGGGCGCTCGCTCAAGCTCTTCGACATGTTCAGATGGTCCATCCCTTCACTAAATGTAGCCTTGGCGTCGCCACGTCGTCACCGACCGCCGGCTTCGGATCGAAATCCAGGCCGCTCACGGCCACATCGCGCCGCTACCTTGCGACGCGGCCGTTCTGGCGGTAGGCTCGCGTCGGGTTGAGGGGAAGCGGCAACGGATCGAGGCGGCGCGTCGAGACCGTCGCGCCCGCGGAGAGCGGGCGCCTAGCCTGCTGTTTCATCGCACCCCCCAATCTCCTGGCTCGGCTCGCCGAATCGGACAGGCCGGACCAGCGGGATGCGGCGCTCCGCACGATCGCGGCGTCGGCGTCGCTTCGCACGCAGCGCTCCTTCGTGAACCAGGTGATGCGAGAGCTGAATGTCAAGGTCGGTGACCTGGCATTCATCGCGCCACCCGCGGGCGAGCAACGCACCGTCTACGACGTCGAACACGGTGGCCGTAGCTCGCTCCCGGGGCGCAGAGTCCGGGGCGAGGGAGATCCTCCGTCCGGCGACGACGCCGTGAACGAGGCTTATGACGGCGCCGACAACGTCTATGACTTCTACAAAGGCGTCTTCGATCGCGACAGCATTGACGGCAGCGGACTCGAGCTGATTTCCTCGGTCCACTACGGGGTGGGCTTCGACAACGCGTTCTGGAACGGCGCTCAGATGGTGTATGGGGATGGCAGCGGCCACCTCTTCGTCGAGGGTGGGCTGACCAAGGCGATCGACGTCATCGGCCACGAGATGACCCACGGGGTGACCCAGCACACCGCTGGGCTCAGGTATGGCAGCCAGCCGGGGGCGCTGAACGAGTCGATGTCCGACGTCTTCGGGTCGCTCGTCAAGCAGTACACCCTCGACCAGAGCGCGGAAGAGGCCGACTGGCTGATCGGCGAGGGAACGCTGTTGCCGCAGCTGGGGAGAGCACTGCGCTCAATGAAGGAGCCCGGCACCGCGTACGAGGGCGATCCGCAGCCGGCGCACATGAGCGATTACGTCGACCTTCCCGACGACAACGACCCCCGCAATGACAACGGCGGAGTCCACATCAACTCTGGGATCCCGAATCGCGCGTTCTACCTGACGGCCGCGGCGATGGGCGGCAACGCGTGGGAGGTGACCGGCCGTATCTGGTACGCGACCCTGACCGAGCGGCTCCACCCGGATTCGGATTTCGGCGCCGCGGCGCAAGCCACTGTGGAGGTGGCGGGCGAGCTGTTCGACGCCAAGGCCGAGGAGGCCGTTCGGACTGCGTGGCGGGAGGTCGGAGTCCTGGGCTGAGGCGACGGCCCGGTCGGATGAGATGAAGCTGTCGGTCGTTCGGGGTGGAGGCCTCGCCGGGATCGTGACCAAGACTGAGGTCACCTCGGACGCCATGTCACCCGAGGAAGCAAATGCGCTGCACGACAAGGTCGCGCAAGCCGGACTGCTCGAACCGGCTCAGGCACCTCCCTCGGGGCAGCGCCATCCCGATGAGCTGTCCTATGAGCTGACGGTCGAACACGCCGGTCGCCACCGCACGCTGCGCGTGAGCGAGAGCTCGATGCCGGAGGCGGTGCGTGCGCTGGTTGCGTGGGCGGATTCCCGACCCGAGCGCAAGACGACGATCGAGCGCCGGAGCCGGCCAGGCAGGCACGGGCAGGCGACCGGCGATTCCAAATAGCTCCGGAGGGAGCCGCTACGGCCCCGGGTGCGAGATCAGCTACGCGTCTTGCGATGGGCGACCTCGTACAGCCCGACGTCCGTCCGGCGCATTCCCCCCTGGGCTCCTGCAGGCGACATCGCGTTCAGCGCCTCGTGGCCGCGACGAAGGTCGTCCTCGTTCTCGAAGAGAGTTATGGCCACGCTCTTCCCCGTCTCGCGATCGACCAGAATCCACACTTCGGACGCGCCTTCCAGCCCCTCGGGCGGCGATTCAAAGCCCTCGTCCACCTGGCGCCGGGTCTCGTCGACGGTCTGATCGACCTGATCCGGATCCATCCCCTCGAACATCGCAACTCGCGCGTGCATACACGGCCTCCTGTCTCGAATGATCAGGGCTGACCCGACTCTAAACGCTCGCGAGGGCCCGCGCGAGCCAAACCGACCCTGCGCGCTTGACCGGGCCCCGCTTCGAGCGTAGGGTGCCGAAACGGGGGACTCGATGAGGTGCCCGGCTTGCCGATCGGAAAACAGCGCGGGGCGCCGCTTCTGCGCGCAGTGTGGAACAGCACTGGCCGTACGCTGTCCGCGCTGCGGCGCGGAGAATGAGCCGGGCGACCGATTCTGCGGGTCATGCGGCGCGGCGCTCGCCGCGGACGGCGGCGAAGCGCGGGCGCGAGCCGGAACCTCGACGTCGGAGCGGCGGCTGGTCTCCGTGCTCTTCGCCGACCTGGTGGGTTTCACGGCGCACTCGGAGCATCGGGATCCCGAGGACGTACGCCAGCTCCTCAGTCGCTACTTCGATCGGTCGCGCTCGCTGATCGAAGGTCTCGGCGGCACCGTCGAGAAGTTCATCGGGGATGCGCTGATGGCCGTCTGGGGGACTCCCGTGGCGCGCGAGGACGACGCCGAGCGTGCCGTGCGGGCAGCTCTCGCCGTGACCCGGGCGGTGACCACTCTCGGCGAGGACATCGGCCTGCCGGAGCTCCGGGCCCGAGCGGGCGTCGTGAGCGGACTCGCGGCGGTGGAGGTGGGCAGCGAGGGCGAGGGGATGGTCGTTGGGGACACGGTGAACACAGCCTCGCGCCTGCAGGGATTCGCGGCTCCCGGTGAGGTGCTGGTTGACGATGTCACCCGGCGGGCGAGCGAGGCGGCGATCGCCTACGAGGGCACCGGGAAGCATTCGGTGAAGGGGCGACAGGAGCCGGTTCGGGCGTGGCGCGCTTTGAGGGTCGTCGGGGCCCGCGGTGGAGGGGGTCGATTCGCGGGGGTCGAGGCTCCGTTCGCGGGGCGCGAACGGGAGCTCGAGCAGGTCATCGCGGCGTGGGAGACCACGGCAGCGGAGGGGCGGGCCGGCCTCGTGTGCGTCGTGGGCGAGGCTGGAATGGGAAAGTCCCGGCTCTCGTGGGAGTTCTCCAAACACATGGAGGGCCTCGATCGGGTCGTCCTATGGCACCAGGGACGCTCGCTTCCTTACGGCGAGGGCGTCTCGTATTGGGCCCTGGCGGAGATGATCCGGGCACGGCTCGGCATCGTCGAGGAGGAGGATCCAAAGCGGGCGCGGGAGAAGCTCCGAGCCACGGTGCTGGAGCTTCCGCTGGACGAGCGCGAACGGCGGCTGGTCGAGCCGCGGCTCGCGCATCTCATGGGGCTCGAGGAGCGTGAGGCACCGGACCGCGCTGATCTCTTCTCCGGCTGGAGGCTGTTCCTCGAGCGGCTGGCCACGCGAGATCCGGTCGTTCTCGTGTTCGAGGACCTTCAGTGGGCGGATTCGGGGCTCCTCGACTTCATCGAGTACCTGCTCGAGTGGTCGGCCGACTTCCCGATCTTCATCCTCGCGCTCGGGCGCCCGGAGCTGGTCGCCATGCGGCCGAAGTGGGACGCGCTCCCCCTCGGTCCGCTTTCGCGGGGGGCGATGCTCGAGCTGCTCACCGGGGTCGTGCCCGGATTGGCTCACGACCTGGCGGTCCAGCTCAGCGATCGCTCCGAGGGCGTCCCGCTCTACGCGGTTGAGACGCTGCGGATGCTCCTGGATCGTGGGGTACTGGCGCAGGAGGGGGCGCGCTACGTCGTCACAGGCGACATCGACGACCTCGCCGTACCGGAATCCCTGCAGGCTCTGCTGGCCTCGAGACTGGACTGCCTCGATCCCGCTGAACGAGCGTTGATTCAAGATGCCGCCGTTCTCGGTCAATCGTTCACCGCCGCCGGTCTGGCAGCGCTTGGCGAGCGCTCGATCGACGAGGCGGAGCGGCTGCTCGACGGACTGGTCGCGAAACAGGTCGTTGCGTTCAACGATGACGAGCTCTCGCCGGAGCGAGGGCAGTACCAGTTCCTTCAGGGACTGCTGCGGACCGTCGCGTACGGGACCCTGGCACGCCGCGACCGCAAGGCGCGTCATCTGGCGGCCGCGCGTTACCTGCAGGCGACCAGAGAAAGCGACGGCCACGAGATCGCGGAGGTGATCGCGTCACACTACCTCGACGCTGTACGCGCTGATCCCGAGGCCCCGGACGCGCCAGCGATCAGGAGATCGGCGCGAGAGATGCTGGTGGCAGCGGGCCGCAGGGCCGCGTCACTGGCGCTCGGTGAGGAGGCGGAGCGCATCTTCGGCCAGGCGACGGACCTGGCCGAGGACGACGCAACGCGCGCGGAGCTGCTCGAGCAGGCGGGTCGCGCAGCCTGGTTGGCGGGGAATTCCGACGCCGCCTGCCGGCGGCTAAACGAGGCGATCGAATTGTTCAGGGCCGCGGGCGGCACCGACGCGGTGGCGCGGGCGACGGCCGAAGTCGCCGACGTCCTCGCGATGACGGGCCGAGTGGACGACGCGCTGCCGCAGGCGCAGCGGGCATACGAGGGCCTCAGCAGCGGGACGCAGCGGGCCGCCGTCGCCGCCCAGCTCGCGAAGCTTCACCTGTTCCGGACGGAGCTTCAGGAGGCGATCCGGGCGAGCGACGAGGCCCTCGCCCTGGCCGAGCCGGAACAGCAGTGGGAGGTGGTCGCCGACACGATGATCACCCGGGGAACCGTCCGGGCGTGGCAGGGACGCCCCGAGGAGGGCAATGCGCTGATGCGCGGCGGACTCGAGCTGGCCCTCCGCCACGACCTGCCGTGGATGGCGATCCGTGCGCACAACAACCTCGGCGCCGTCGCTTGGGCCCGCGACCGCACGAGGGACGCCCTCGCCCATTGCGAGCAGGCCCTGGAACTGACGCGGGCGCGCGGGGATCGCGTCTGGGAGCGGCAGCTGCTGGGATCCAAGGTGAGCTCGCTTGCGGCGCTGGGCCGCTGGGACGAGGCCATGGCGCTTGCCCGCACGCTCGGCGTCCACAGGATCGACGAAGGGTCCCTCTTCTACCTCAGTGACGCGCTCGTGGGGATCGCGCGGATCCATGCGGCGCGATCGGACCGCGCCGCGCTCGAGAGCACGCTGGATCTGGCGGCGCTAGGGCTCGAGAGCAGCGATACCCAGGTTCGCAACAGCTGCGCGACCGCCACGGCAATCGCGGTGCAGGCGCTCGGGCGGCCCGGCGAGGCGCTGGAGCTGGCGCGCTCCGTCATCGCGGACCCGGAGCCGGGCGCCCGCGGATATGCCTATGCGGAGGCCTGCATGGCGGCATGGCGCCTGAACGCCGAGACGGAACTCGCGGAGCTGATCCGGTCCGTCCATGACCTGCCGGCCGGCGATTCCTCCCCGTCATTGCGGGCGCACGCGGACCGGTTCGCCGGCCTGCTCGCGGCGAGGCGAGGCGAGGATTCGACCTGGAAGAGGAGGCTGCGCCTCGCCGAGGATGCCTTTCGGCGGCTTGGCTATCAGTTCGAGCTCGCACAGGTTCTGCTCGAGCATGCCGAGCTGCTCTTGGACGGAGGCGCAGCCGACGGAGCCGAGCACCTGCTCGCGGAGGCCCGACATACGTTCGGCGAGCTACGGGCGGATCTATGGCTCGAGCGAGTCGCGAAGGCTGGTGAGCGCAACTCGAGCGGCCCCCCGCCTGTTCACGTCGATCAGCCTTCCTGACGCGCCCCGCCGCCGCGCGCTCAGTCGCCCTCGATGCGGCGGCGAAACGAATCGGCCGGCTCGACGCTCGCGCCCGCGAGCCGGGCACGGTCGGCGAGCCAGCGGTCCGAGGTTACGACGCGGATTCGCGTGGGATCCTCGTCGGCCTCGAGGCGGCGCGCGATCTCATCATCGGCCGAGTTGGGTCGCGGCCGTGGAGCGTGCGCGACCTCGATCACCGTCGAGCGAATCGGCGGGCGCGGCGGCCGCTCGAAGACCACGGTGACGTCGTCACCGCGCTCCGCCACCCAGCGCTCGAGCGTGTCGACCAGCCGGACCATGGCGGCGTGTCGGTCCCTCCACCAAGCGTCGGGCCGGGTGCCGATCACGTTCATGCCGTCGACGAGGTAGCGCATGACGGGAACGTACCGGCGTCCTGCCCGCAGACCCAAACCACCGAACGGTGCATTTCCCGCGCTCGGCGCGGATTTTGCACCGCTCGATGTCGGGAGATAGGCTCGGCTGACGATGGAAGGTGACCAGGCTCCGCTCGACGAGATCCTCGTCGGCGAGCGCGAGCGCTGGAGGGACGGGCCGCCCCACGAGCTCTTCGCACGCCTACGGCGCGAGTGCCCGCTCCATTGGTCTTCGCGGATCCCGGAGTATCCCGAGGAGGAGGGCTTCTGGTCGGTCACCACCGCCGACGACATTCACGAGGTCAGCCACGACTGGCAGACGTACTCGTCGGAGCGCGGCGGGATCACGGCGCTCACCAGCGCCGTCATGCCCGTCGAGCTCATCCGGTCGATGTTCATCGGCATGGACCCGCCCAAGCACGACCGGCTGAAGATGCTCTTCCAGCGCGGGTTCACGCCGCGGCGGATCGCTGAGCACGAGGGCCGGATTCGCGAGATTGCGGTCGGTGTGCTCGACCGCCTCGACGGCCGTGAGCAGTGCGACCTGACGGGTGACGTCGCGCAGCCGGTCGTCTCCCGCGTGATCGGGAGCTTCATGGGAATCCCGCCGGAGGACGACGAGATCTGGGCGCGGCTGATGAACACCGTCCTCGGCGCCGGCGACCCCGACCTCAACCCGGAGGGCTCGGAGTCGGTTATGGAGCGAGACGTGCCGGAGATCTTCGAGCGCTGCCGGCGCCTGATCGCCGAGCGCCGGGAGAACCCGACCGACGACCTCACCAGCGTCCTCGTCCACGCCGAGATCGACGGGCAGCGGCTCGAGGAGCACGAGATCGTCATGGGGTTCTTCCTGCTGGTCGCCGCCGGCAACGACAGCACCAAGGCCACCTACTGCAGCGGCATGCGCGCGCTGATGGAGCACCCCGCCCAGCGCCGGCTCCTTCTCGACGATCCGTCGCTGATCCCGAGCGCGGTCGAGGAGTCGCTGCGGATGTTTCCCGCGTTCGCCCACTTCCGCCGCACGGCCACCCGCGACGTCGAGCTGGGCGATCAGGCGATCAATGAGGGCGACAAGGTCGTCATGTGGTACGTCTCATCCAACCGCGACGAGTCGCTGTACTCCGAGCCGGACCGCTTCGACGTCACCCGCAACCCGGAGCACCAAGCCTTCGGCGCCGGCGGCCGGCATTTCTGCCTGGGGACGGCCCTCGCGAGGCTCGAGCTGCGAATCCTGTTCGAGGAGACGCTGGCGCGCTTCCCCGAGATGGAGCTGGCGGGACGTCCCGAGCACGTCGAGTCTCCCTTCGTAAACCAGCTGAAGTCGCTGCCGGTCCGGCTGCGGCCGTAGCGAGCGCTCCGGTCCCGCGGCATGCATCAGCGCCCTCCCGATTGCCTCGTCTCAGGATCGGGTACCGAAGGGGTGAGGCAGCGAGCGGAAGTAGGACCCTGGGACGTTTGAGCGGTGAGCCGGCAAGAGTGGCGATACAAGGTCCTCCCGGAGTGTCGCGGGCAGGCGCAGGAGGCGGTCGCACAGCTCCGAGCTCTGGGCCTTCGCGTGGAGCTCAGGCGTGGCGATTCGCTCGTGTTTGAGCTGGAGGATCTCGGGATCGATCACCGCGTGGTCGAGATCCTCGATCGAGTTTGGCCACGCTGGCGGGACTGCGTTAGCGAGTAGGCCACTGCGTCGCTGCGGTGCGGCCCGGCGTCGCGTCGAGGAAGACCTCGGTCACGTCCGGGACCACCTCCCGCAGGCGCTCATCGATCGCCGTCGAGACCTTCTCCACATGCTCGGCGTCAATCTCGTCGCGGAGGTTCATCCGCGCGGCGACCATCAGGGCGTTCGGCCCGAGGACCATCGTCAGGAGCTCCTCGACCCCGACCACCTCCTCGTAGTCCTCGATCGCTCTCTCCAGGGCCTCGCGCTCCTCCGGCAGCGCCGCCGAGCCGATCAGGAGGTGCTTGGCATCCCGGCCCATCCAGAAGGCAACCGAGACGAGGAGCAGCCCGATCAAAACGGAGGCCGCGGGATCCCAGAAAGTGAGGCCGGTGAGCTCGTTCAGGGCGATGCCCAAGGTGGCGAGGGCGAGGCCGACGAGCGCCGCGCTGTCCTCGAACAGGACCATTTTCACATTCGGGTCGCGGCTCTCGCGGGCGTATCGCCACAGGGGCTTGTCCGCCTCTTCGGCCTCGGCGCGCGTCTGGCGGAGGGCCCGGACCCACGACGTTCCCTCGGCGGCGAACGAGATCGCGAGCACGATGTAGGCGACGAGGAATCCCTCGCTCTCGCCGCCGCCAGTGGCGATCTCGTAGCCGCCGAAGCCGATCGCGAAGATCGCGCCCGCCAGGAACATCCCGACCGCTGCCATGAACGTCCAGAGGTAGCGCTCCTGGCCGAAGCCGAACGGGCGGGCGGGCGTGGGCTCGCGCCTGCCGAGCTGGATCGAGACCAAGAGAAACGCCTGGTTGGTGGTGTCGGCGAGCGAGTGCGCCGCCTCGGCGAACATCGCGGCCGACCCGCTCAGCAGGCCGCCGCCGAGCTTCGCCACGGCGATGACAGCGTTGGCGGTGAGTGCGACAAGCACCGTCTTGCGGCTCTCCCCCGCGTCGCGCACGCGGCCGAGGCTGCGCCGGCTGATCGGCTTCGCGCGCGAGTCGCCGCGCACACCCTCGGCCCGCCGCTCGTCCGTGGCGGTCGATCCGTCTCCCATGCGCCCCCATTACCCGCCAGCGCGCGCGAACACCTCCCAGGCGCGAATTCAGGTCCGCCGTGGGTGGAGCCGGACGGGTTGCGGCGGATGCACAAGCTGCCGTTGGAAGGAATCACGATCGCGGGCCCGCGGGCGCTTGCCGAGGAGCTTCGCGGTCCTGGTCCCGTCTCGGCGGGCTGGTCAGCTATTTCGGCGGCGCGCTCAATCGCCGCTGCCGCCTCGCGACTAGAGCTCGTTCAGCACCTCTGCCGCGGCTCGCTTACCAGACCGCACGGCGCCGTCCATGTAGCCGTTCCAGAACGTTGACGTCTCCGTGCCCGCCCAGTGGAGCTTGCCAACGGGCTTGCGGATCGCCCGGCCGTATCCGGTGAGGGTGCCCGGGCCGGCGATCGCGACCGGGCAGCCGCGCGTCCACGTCTGCTGCGCCCAGTTGCTCTCGAAGTACTCCCTTGGGTGAGCGGCCTTGCTGCCGAAGTACTTGGTGAAGTTGCGGAGAACGGCCGCTCGCCGGTCCGCCTCCGACAGGGCCGCGAAGCTGCGTGCCGAATTGCCGCCGATGAACCCGAAGACGACCCCCTTGGAACCATCGGGTGGCGAGTCGTCGAAGGTCGTGTTCGCCGGCCCCTCATACGAGACGACGCTGCCATTCAGCCCCGCGTCGCGCCAGAAGGGGCGGTCGTAGACGGCGGTCGCCTTGATGAGCGTTCCCTGCGGGAGCCGCTGCATGAGCTGGTCGCGCTGGAAAGGCAGGTGCGGGTGGTACGCGATCCGCGCGGCGAGCGTAGGCGGGACCGCGACGATCGCGCGCTTGGCGCGGACATCGAACCGCCGCGCGTGGACGGTGACGCGACCGCCATGCTGCGAGATGCCGCGAACCGGCGCCCGCAGGATCACCCGGTCGTCCAGCTCCCGCGCCATCTTCACGCACAGGCGCTGCGAGCCGCCGGCGAACCGCCACATCTGCGCGCCACCCCGGGTGTTGAAGTTGCGCTCGAAGGTACCCGCGTTGTCCTCGTTCCCGGACGCGGCGATGAAGAAGAGCACGAAGAGGAGCGAGAGATTGGCCGGCTCGGAGCCGAAGATCGGCCGGGTCGCGCCGACCGACACGAGCTGCCGGAACTCGGGTCTGTCGGTGTTGTTCAGCAGCCAGCTCGCGAACGTCTGCTGGTCCCACTCGGCGGCATGGGAGGCACGCCACGGTGCGTCCACCGGCACCTCGGTCGACATCCGGTCCAGGGCCAGTACCGTGCGAGCCAGGTCGGGCAGGGTGACGGGGTCCGGCGGGGCCGAGCCGGTTGGCCCCCTGTCGCTGTACGTGCTCCGGTCCCCGTTGTAGTCGACGTAGACGTTGTCGCCCTTGTTGAAGGTCGGGAACTTGCGGACGCTGAGCTCCTCGGCGATCCTGAGGATGTGGTCCTGAGTCGGTCCCACGAATGTCGCGCCGCGCTCCGAGATGTCCCCGCCGCCAATCTCCTTGTTGAGGGCGCGGCCGCCGACGCGGTCTCGCGCCTCCAAGACGAGTACTGACTTACCGGCGCGACGCAGCTCGCGCGCCGCCGTCAGCCCCGCGAACCCGGCCCCGACGATCGCGACGTCGCAGTTCCTTCTCCCCGGCCGGCGACCTACGGCGCGGGCTCCGGGCAGCCGCCCGATCGCCGCCCCAATGCCCGCCGCCGCGGAGGCGCCGACCAGCCCGCGCCTGGAGATCGTGTGCTCCGTCACCGACGGGAAGATCTCACACGGTGCGCTTCCCTGGTGAGCGGGCGCTGCCGCTCACCACGGGAGTTCTCTACGCCGCCGCCAGGAACTCCTCGAAATGCTTGTGCGACGGGCAGAAGTCGTGCCCGGGAAGGGGCGCGCGCTGACAGGGCGCACCCTCGCGAGTGTGGGCCTGGCAGTGACGAGGACGGCCGTCGAGGTCCACACCGCCGCGGCACTGCGCGAGGAACCTGGTCGCCAGATTGATGTTCATCTCGACCACCCGCCACGCGTAGAGCTGGTCGCTCATCCGCAGGTAGGGGCGGATCTCCTTGAACAGCCAGCGCGCGGGGCGGGCGAAGTAGCGGCCGTCATATATCAGGCGCTGGATCGCCGCCTCGCAGGCCTCGAGTACGGCCTGCCGGTTGCGCGCCCCGGCGGGATCGTCCTCGTCCCCGATCACGCGCGGCGCCAGCTCCCGATAGATGGAGCGGCTGAAGTGATACATCCCGTCAACCCCCTTGGTCTTCCATTCCCTCGCCCCGCCGCACTCCGTGCACTGCTTCGTGCTCAGGGCTCGCCGCCATCCCTTCCCTTGTAACTGTGGTCGCAAACATCCGCAAGCGGGGAATGCGAGGATGCCCCCGTGGAGCAGCGCGTCAGCCTGATCACGCTCGGGGTCTCAGACCTACCTCGCGCGCGGGCCTTCTACGAGGGACTGGGATGGACGACGCGCGCCGAGCCCGGCGACGACGTCGTCTTCTTCCAGACCCCCGGCTGCATCCTGGCGCTTTGGGACCGCGCGAAGCTCGCCGATGACAGCGCCGTGACCGATTCCGACGGCTGGGGCGGGGTGACGCTCGCCCACAACGTCCGGTCGCCGGAGGAGGTGGAGGCGGTGCTGGCGGAGGCCCAGGCCGCGGGCGGAAGGATCACCCGGCCAGGCGGTGAGACGTTCTGGGGCGGCTACTCGGGGATTTTCGAGGACCCGGACGGTCACCCGTGGGAGGTGGCGCACAACCCGCGATGGACGCTCAACGACGACGGCTCGATCACGCTTCCCTCGTAATGCCTCGCATGCGAGGCCGGACGGTCGGTCACAGCGCCGCGAGCGCCTTCGGGATCGGGGTCTCGCCAGAGAGCAGATCGAACGCCTTGCGGATGGTGGCCGGCTCGTCCAGGCATGCGGCCAGCGTCGCGGCGACGTCGTCACGCGGGATCCGCCCGTAGCGCCGGAGGCTCTCGGCCGCGTCCACCTTGCCCGTCCCGCGGTCGTCGGTCAGCCCGCCCGGGCGCACGATCGTGTGGTCGAGGCCGCTTTCTACCAGCTCGGCGTCCGCCTGCGCCTTTGCCTCGTAGTACGGGCGCATCTCATCCGACCACCGGTCCGGGTGGTTCGCGCCGATCGCGGAGACCATCAGGTAGCGGGGGATGTCGTTCATCCGGGCCGCCTCGATCAGCTTGACGGCGCCGCCGTAATCCACGGTTCGCTTTCTCGCCGGCCCGCTGCCGGCACCCGCGCCGGCCGCGAAGACGACGACGTCGACGCCCGCGATCGAGCGCGCGATCTGGTCGGGGTCGAGGTTCTCGACGTCCGCGCCGACGGCCGCGGCACCCGTGGCCTCGACATCCGCCGCATGGTCCGGGTTACGGATCAGGCCGCGCGCGCGGTCGCCGCGCTCCGAGAGCAGCCGCAGAAGGCGCAAGGCGACCTTCCCGTGCCCGCCGACGACCGCGACCTCGAGCGCCATGGCCGAAGGCTTATCAGGTGGGCACTTAGGATGAGGCCAGTGGAGGATCTCGGCGCACCCGTCTCCTACCTGACACTGCCCGAAGGAGTGGCGGTGTATGCGAGCGACGGCCGCGAGGTCGGGAAGGTGGCACATGTGCTCGCCGATCCGGAGGTCGACGTGTTCGACGGGCTCGTCGTCTCGTTCGGCGGCGTGCCGCCGGACCACCGTTTCGCGGACGCAGATCAGATTGCGGAGCTCCGCGAACGCGGCGTCGTCCTGGCGATCGACTCGGCGCTGGCCGAGGAGCTACCGAAGCCGAGCGCCAACCCGCCGGCGCTGGGCGCGACGCCGGATGACACGGTCCCCGACGAGCTGCGGGACAAACTCCGCCGCGCCTGGGACCGGATCTCCGGGAAGGAGTGAGCGAGGGGCTGCGCATGGCTGAACAGAACGTCTTTCCCGCGTTGCGATACCGGGACGCGCCGGGCGCGGTCGCGTGGCTGGTGGATGTGCTCGGCTTCGAGGTGCGGGAGCTCCATGAGGCGGACGACGGCTCGATCGCCCACGCCCAGCTCAGTCACGGAGGCGGACTGATCATGCTCGGATCGGAGCGCGACGACGCCTTCGGCGGGCGAACCGGCGGCGGCTTCACCTACATTGCCGCCGACCACGTCGACGGCTTGTATGAGCGCGTCCGCTCCAAGGGAGCGGACGTGGTCATGGAGATCACCGACACCGATTACGGCTCGCGGGACTTCTCGGTGCGGGATCCCGAGGGCAACGTCTGGAGCTTCGGGACCTACCGGCCGTCGGGGTAGCCGGCGGCATCGAGTGCGGCACCGTCCAGGATGTCGTGCTCGGAGACCTCGATTCGCTGAAGCCCGAACGCGCGCATCGCCTGGATCAGGATCACGACGCCCGCGACGATGGTGGGCGCGCGGCCGGGATGAAGGCCGGGAACCCGCAGGCGTTCCTCGAGGGTCTTGCCGGAGAGCATTGCGCACATTCGCTGGACGCTGTCGAGGGTGAGGACGTAGCCGTGCACGCGCTCCGGGTCGTAGGGATCGAGGCCCTGCTCGATCGCCGCCAGCGAGGTCGGAGTACCGGCAACCGCGATCCCGGACTCGACCTCGAAGAACTCCGCTTCGGCGAGCTCGGCGAAGATCAGCCTGCGAACGTCCTCCGCCAGCGCCTCGAGCTCCGCGGCCTGCGGGGGGTCGCTTCGGATGTGGCGCTCGCTGTGACGGACCGTCCCGACCTGCAGCGACGTATGAGACGTCACCTCGTCGCCCGAGCCCGCGACGAGCTCGGTCGATCCGCCGCCGATGTCGATGACCAGCGTGCCGTCTGCGGGCGCCCGGCCGGCGATGGCGCCCAGGTAGGTGAGCCGGGCCTCCTCGACGCCCGTGAGGATCCTGGCGCCAAGCGCGTAGCGCTCGCGCAGCTCGGCAATGAACGCCCCGGCGTTGGTGGCGTCGCGCACGGCGCTCGTCGCCAGCACGGTCACGACGTCCGGGTCCAGCGGATCGTAGAGCGAGATGTACTCGCCGACCGCATTGGCCACGTCCTCGATCGCCTCGGTCGCAAGCTGCTGCGTGGTATCGACCCCGCGGCCGAGGCGGGTGACGGTGGACCGCCGCTCCAGCTCATTCACCCGTCCGTCATCGATGTCCGCGACCAACAGACGCGTCGAGTTCGTGCCCATGTCGACCACCGCCACTCGCACCGGCGGCGCAGCCTAGTGGTCGCCTTGACTCAGGACAGTCTGAGCGGAGCGTCGAGTGGCCCCGACACGGGTCCGACTCACTGGAGCGGGTCTACGCCGCCGTTCCGGCCGGCGTCTTCGGCGCGGTCGGCCCGTCGGGTCCGCCGCGCATGTAGTCGCGGAACTTCCGCTCGAAATCCGGCCACCACGGTGGCTCCGGCGAATCGTCGGGATCGTCGTCACCGCCGTCGTCGCCGGGCGCGCGAAGCGCGAAGTAGGCGGTCACGCTGAAGAGCAGCGCCAGCCAGAGCAGCGCGAGGATGAACGAGTTCGACGCGCTGGTGGGCCACCGTGCGGCCGCGAGCATGGCGCCGGCATCGACGAACAGGCACCCCGGCACGAGCGCGGCCCCGAAAACCGGGGTGCACGGCCACGAGCGCGTCCGCCGCCGGCGTACCAGCAGGACGATCCAGGCGGCGAGCGCGGGCCACATGAGCGCATGCGCCACCAGCGGGATCGTGATCGGCGCGCCTGGGTGGGGCACGGGCATCGGGCCCCATGATTGCGCGATTTCAACGAGATGCAAGGGCCGCCGCCCTACCGCCGAACGGTGCCGTTTGGGCGCTGCCCTCCCGCCGAGCGGTGCAATTTCCGCGGCGCCCTCCCGCCGAGCGGTGCAATTTCCGCGGTGGGCGCGGATTTTGCACCGTTCGGCTCGATGAGGGCGCGAAGGGGGCGCGGGAGGAAACCCCGCAGCGCCTGCGAAAGACGCGGTGGGTATCAGCGATGGCCGACGAGGGAGCGCGCGACGAGGACCGTGGCCAGCGGGTCAACCGCGAGCTGATCGAGCTCCTGAACGAGTTGCGGGTGGCGCTGCCCGGGGTTCAGGTCCTGTTCGCCTTCCTGCTTGCCGTGCCCTTCAGCCAGGGCTTCACATCCACCACCTCGTTCCAGCGCGCGCTCTTCTTCGGCACCCTGTCTTCGACCGCGGTGGCATCTGTGCTCCTGATCGCCCCATCCGCCTGGCACCGGCTCCACTTCCGCCAGAAGGACAAGGAGCGCGTCCTGCTCACCTCGAATTCGCTGACAATCGCCGGGCTCGGATTCCTCGCCGCCGCGATGGTCGGCGCCGTGATGCTGATCGCGGACTTCATCTACAGTCCGACGCTCACCATCGTCTCGGGCGTGGTCGCCGTGGCGCTGTTCGGCTGGTTCTGGGCGGTGCTGCCGATCAGCACCCGGGGGGAGCGCGAGCCCGGATAGTCGCCTAGCCAGCGCCCCCGGGTAGCCGATCCCTTGCCCGCTGGATCGCGCGTCCCACGGCGTCCGGAATTCGCGAGCGGACGTCGAAGACGCCGGCGCCGAGAACCCTGGCGACGTGCGCGCCCAGCCGGACGAGCTCGAAGCGGTCGGCGAGCGATAGGTCGGACAGCCTGGCTTCGCCACCTCGGACTTCCTCGACCTCGTACCGGCGCCGCGACTCGACAAACCGGACGGCGCGGCGAGCGTTCCCGGCCCCGACCCCGCAGGCCGGCAGCGCCTCGTCGAGCCAAGCAATCGTGCTCTGGTATCCGAGGGCGAAGTCGCTCGCGCGCAGCTCCCGG
>JBKPHA010000037.1:0-7871 GCA_046729615.1 Actinomycetota bacterium | reverse complement strand
AGCACGAGGCCGATCAGGATGCACGCGATTCCGATCGCGTAATGAACGAAGATCGCGATGACGATCCCGATGAGTGATGAGCAGCAGCGATAGCTCCATGTCCCGGCTTCTACGCTGCGGCCACGCGGGCAAACCGTGCAGGCACCGCGTCAGAACCGAAAGTCGACGCCGAACAGCAGGAGTGGCCACAGGATCACCGCGAGCACCATCTCGGCGACGAGCTTCGCGGTGTCCAGGCTCGAGAAGTAGTTGTTGTCCGTCGCCACGATGACGCCAATGGCCAGATAGATGACCGTGATGATGCTCGGCCCTCTGTAGCCGTAGGTCATCTGTCGTCCTCAAGCCGGTTCGCCGGGGAAGCTCCTCGCCTCGCTCACTCGTTGGCGCCCTTCACCACCTCCGGCTCGATGTAGATCTTCACGCGCTGCTCGCCGGACCGGCGGAACGGGTAGCGGGCGCGGTCGAGGTACTTCCTCGCCAGCGAGTCGATGTGCTCGTCGGCGCCCTCGTGCGTCAGCTCGTCAACGCGGCCGCGCACGATTACCGCTTCGTAGGGGTTGTCGGGGTCGGTGGCCGATACCGCCACCCGGGGGTCGTTCCGCACGTTCCGGGGCTTGACGCGGCTCTCGGCGGTGTTGACGAGGATCCGGTCGCCCTCGTAGTCCACCCAGACGGGCGTCACCTGTGGTGAGCCGTCGGGCATGAGCGTCGCCAGGTGCGCGAAGGTCTTCTTGTCGAGGATCTGCTTGGCCTGCTCGGGCAGGCGGGTGGTCGTTCTCGTCTCCATTCCTGCCTCCTGGGTCGATCGACTCGTGTTATTGGCCCGCCGCTCGGCTGCGCATAGAATCGCGCCACGGTGGGCGAGCCCGTCAAATACCTGCTACCCGAGAGCGGGATCCCCACGCACTGGGTGAACCTCCTCCCGGACCTCCCGGGGGCACCCGCGCCGCCGCTTCATCCGGCCACCAAGGAGCCGCTCGGCCCCGAGGACCTGGCCCCGATCTTCCCGATGGGCCTGATCGAGCAGGAGGTATCGCCGGAGCCCGAGGTCGAGATTCCGGAGGAGGTCCGCGAGGTCTACAGGCTCTGGCGCCCGACGCCCCTTTACCGCGCGCGGCGCCTGGAGCGCGAGCTCTTCACGCCCGCTCACATCTACTACAAGTACGAGGGCGTCTCGCCAGCCGGCTCGCACAAGCCGAACACGGCCGTCGCGCAGGCCTACTACAACAAGCGCGACGGCGTGCGCAAGCTCGCCACCGAGACCGGCGCCGGGCAGTGGGGCTCGGCGCTCGCTCTGGCGTGCCGCCTCTTCGAGCTCGAGTGCGAGGTGTTCATGGTCGGCGTGAGCTACGACCAGAAGCCCTATCGACGGGCGATGATGGAGACGTGGGGCGCAACCGTCCACCGCAGCCCCTCCGACCTCACCGACGCCGGCCGCGCCCAGGCCGAGCACGAGACCGGGAGCCTCGGCATCGCGATCTCCGAGGCCGTGGAGACCGCGGCGAAGTCCGACGACACGAACTACTCCCTCGGCTCGGTCCTCAACCACGTTCTGCTCCACCAGACCGTGATCGGGCAGGAGGCGCTAGCCCAGATGGAGCAGGCGAAGGAGTATCCGGACATCGTGATCGGGTGCGTCGGCGGCGGGTCGAACTTCTCCGGACTCGCCTATCCCCTGGTGCGCAGGCGGCTCCGCGAGGGCACCCAGACCCGGTTCGTCGCGGCGGAGCCCGCAGCCTGCCCCACCCTCACTCGCGGCGCCTACCGCTACGACTTCGGCGACACGGTCGGGCTCACCCCGCTCATCCCGATGTACACGCTGGGGCACGACTTCGTGCCCCCGCCCGTCCATGCCGGCGGGCTCCGCTATCACGGCGCCGCGCCGAGCCTGTCCGGGTTGGTCAAGGAGGGAATAGTCGAGCCCCAGGCCATCCCGCAGACATCGGCATTCGAGGCCGCGGTACGGTTCGCGCACGCGGAGGGGATCATCCCGGCGCCCGAGGCCGCGCACGCGCTTCGCGTCGTCCTCGACGAGGCCGAGGCCGCGCGCGAGGCGGGCGAGGCGCGGGTGATCCTCATGAACCTGTCCGGCCACGGCCACTTCGACATGGCGGCGTACGACGCCTACCACGCCGAAGCCCTCGAGGACCTGGAATTCTCCCAGGCCGAGATGGAGGCGGCCCTGGAGCGACTGCCGGAGGCGCCGGCGCTCGCCTGACGCGAGCTAGGGGCCCGAGTTGCCCCCTGCAGCCTGTGGCTCGCCGATTTGGTGTCGAGGAGATCGGACACAAGGTTGGCGTTTGCCTGTTTGGCGGCCGCCGCACCACCCGGTTTCAGCCGCCGACGCGACCGGCCGGAGGTCCGACTCGACGCGCGACGCCGCGCCAGCGACGTGTTGAAGTCTGCCCTCAGGTTGCCAGGAGGCTGAAGCGGCTCAAGGTGGCTGAGCTGGACCTGCCAGCGGCTCGCAAGGTCGCGGAACGTTGCCGCGATCTGGGCATCACTCTGACCACGAACCTGCTTGACCTCGTTCGCGATCGCTGTGGCAGGTGCCTTCAGCTGGCGAAGACTGCTGCTCGTGACGCTGGCGGTCGCAGTCGCGCCGCTCTCGGGCTGCGGCGGTGGAACCTCGTCCTCGAGCCAGAGCACGAGCTCGAACGACGGCGATCAGGCCACCGACAGAAGCCGCTCCGTAGGCGCGCCCGGCGCTATCGTCAGGCCCGCCCGGAGAGGTGACCGAGCGGCTTAAGGTGCGCGACTGGAAATCGCGTGGGCGGGTCAAACCGCCTCGTGGGTTCGAATCCCACCCTCTCCGCTAAGCGCCTTACCTCGATACGCACGAACGGCTTGAAACCGCTAGCACGACTGACGCCTGGCCGACACCCGTTTTCGTGAAAACCGGTCGCGCCACCGGGCAACCAGGCACCGGAGCAAGGCCGGTAGCAGAGAAATTTCACTAGCGCAGAGCTCGCCGCTCATATGGGCTCCGGAGATCACCGGCCCAGGAGACGCGCGAACATGCAAACGCCCTCGGCGAAAGCTCTAACCCCAAAGCCGAGGGCGCAGATAGGAGCCTACGAGGGGCTCGGGCATCTCGGTGCCACCGTTGAGTTGGACGCTCAAAGCCGAGTGGGGATTAACAGGATGCCGGTGGGCCACACCTTCACTGCCGGCGTAAAAGGGCCGGTCCCGCGAGGGGCCGGGACGGATGTGCGAGCGGGTTTGCCTGAGCCTTCCTACCGCATCGACCACGTCCTGGTTCGCTGTCTAGCCGCATACCCATACCGGGGAGATGCATGAGTCACTTCCGCCCCTGGGAGGTGGCTTTACGTCAACCGCACCCCACCCAGGGAGCAGGCTGAGAGCTGGATAGGTGCTAGCTCAGCCAGGTAAGTCAGCCAGTCCAGTAGTCAGACCAGACCACATCACGACAGGACCTGGACCCATCGACTACGAACCCATCGAGGGGAGAACACCCACCAAGAACCAGCACAAGCGCTGCGAGGGCGGGAGGAGGAAGCGCTCGAGCAACTCCTGGACGCCGCGCGACCCCCCCTCTCTCCTCCGTCGCTGGCTGCCCCGATATCGGGGCTTACGATGATTCGATGATGGCCAGCGAAGACAAGATCCGACCCTACGTGGCTTGGTACATGGCTGCTCTGACTGCCGCGGGAGAGGCAATCCGAGACGGCGAGGATGCCGGCGAAGTCATCCGCAAAGCGGTCAGCGAACTCAGCGAGGATCAGGCGAGGAGCGTTCTGCAAGTGATGATCGCCTACCAGGCGGAGCGGGCAGCAAGGGAGGACAACCCAAAGCGGAAGTGACTCGTCCTGCTCATAGCTGACGCCGACTCGGTCGGGATCTGAACGGATTCCAGGCGCAGAATGGCCGGCGGTCCGGGGCAGCCGACCCCTAGCTACGCCGCCGGGTGGGCGAGCGCCGGCTACTGAACGCACTCCATGACGCCCCCGTCGTCCAGCCGATCTCGATCGAGATCTTCCAGCCGCCTCGCTGCCAATCGCGCTCTACGTTGACTTTGGGCCCCTTGCCCGTTGAGGTCTCGAAGATCCAGGCCGATTCAGACGAGGATGCCCATACGCGGCCAGCGCGGGAGCGCCGCCAGACTTGCCGGCGAGTCCCCTGCACCGGCACGTCGAGGCGGAACCGAGCGCTGAGCACATCGGCCTTGGCGCGAGCCAGCGCCCTCTCGGCTTCTGTCGCTGCTCGATCGGCGGCTAGCGCCTGAAGCTTGTCGACGAGCCGAATGGCTTGGGCGCGATCCACGGCTAAATAGCTATCCGGTTCCTGCGCCTTTGAACCAGCGTAGGTAAGCGAACCGACGGGCAGGCGGCCGAGACGCGGCTCGCAACAGCTTTCCGCCGAGCGGCCCAGTCCGCGCGTGGAGAGGGAAGGCGCGGTTCCGGTAGGTTGATCGACGGCTCGGAGATCCGCCCGCTGGTCTCGCACGCTGACGCCGGAGGTGAGCGAGGATGAGTAGCTGGAAGGAGGGCTGGTTCGCGCCCTTCACCCCGAGCCCGAGCCGAAGGCGGAACTTGGTGAGACGCTCGAGGATCCGGCCGTCCGGCAGGAGATGGTAAAGACACGACGGGAAGGCGGCGGAGGCCTACTGTGGGCACTGGCCCAGCACCACGGACTCGCTCCAGACATTGCGAAGTTCGCTGAGCCCGACGCTCTCAAACGGGCGGGCAGCGGCGAGCAGCACGAGGTGCTCGCGGAGGTGCTCGAAGCGCGACCGTACGTGCGCGAGTCCGGGGCGAGTCCAGAGCCCACGGTGAACTCGTATGACGGAGGCATAAGGGAGCTAGTGCCACCGCCCAGCGATCCCGCAGCCGACCATCATTGGTTCCTGCTCCACCTCATCCGGGAGCTGCAAGGCCGACTGCCGGGAGCGGGGAGGCTTTAATGCGCCAACTCGGAGAGCGCTGGCCAGATCGACCTCAGCCCGAAGGTGGGGCGATCGCGCGGCGACGGGCTGGGAGCCCCGAAAGAACGGCGTCAGTCGCTCCCGACGATCCTTACTTCCGCGATCTCCCTCGCGCTCGCGCCAGCCCGCTCGATCTCGCTTCGCGCTTGTTTGATCGCCTGTGACTCAGTCTCGGCCCGGATCCTCAGGTGGTGGCGTCGCCGTTGCGTGTCGAGCGGCGTTGGGCCACCTCGAGCCCGGTAGATGCCGCGCCGAAACAACTCGACGATTACCTGAGGCCTCAGCATGCCCCGGCAGGTAAGTCGATACTGATGAACCGCCATCCGTGCGTCTCCTGCAGACGCAGGCTAGCGGCGATCCAGGCGGGAACCCCGGCGACTTCGACAACTTCGGACGCGGTGGTGGGTGACGGGCGGTGCAGTTGGCACTTGTGTAGTCCTGAAGGCGACGATCGGCCTGATGTCCGGCGCAATAACGCGTTTGCTGAGGCCCCCGCGATCCCGCAGCGAGCGAGAACGACGGGACAGCTACTCCATCGCCTCGGCGATCTTCTCCGCCTCTCCGCGCTTCTCGACGAGCCAGAACTCCGGGTACTCCTTGACCAGCACCTCCACATGGCGATCGACATGACCCGGCGCGACCACGAAGCGGTTATCTCGCGAGCGGGCCTCCTCCCAGTGCTCTGGTGAGAGCCGGAACCGAGCGCCGCAGTGCAGCGTTACGCACTCGCATCGAAAACCAGCGGTCGGTAGGCCGTGCTTGGCCCATTCGGCCTTGCGCTCGTTGAGATGCCGGCACAGCGCCTCATTGAACGCGACGCGCTGTTCCCGCGAGCCGAATGGCAGCTTCTCCCAGTCCATCGTCGGAGGTTAAAGCGGAAATGGCTGAGCTGCACGTCTGCTGGCGCTTCGCTGGTTACGTCCTCAACGACCGGGGGATGACGAGCCGCTCGGGGACGGGAGTTTCCAGAGGCGAAACCCGGGGGTGACCCCCCCGCCGTCAGCGTCAGCAGACCGCCGCGTGGCTCGTTGAGAGAAATATTTTCGCTGTTTGACGGACGACTCGCCGGGCGTCGTTCCCAGACTGGGTGCGAGCGGAGGGCGGTGCAGGGTGAATGACCGCCGTTAGCTGTGTGATTTCGCCCGCGTCTAAGAGATTAGGCGTGCGCCACGACCTCGCGCACCTCGATGTTCTGGATCGTGACCTCGTCCGGAACCATCGACGGAACCCGCTCGCTCATCGCGTTGGCGGCGTCCTCCGACTCGAACATGACCATCCCTATGCCCGAGTCGTCCTTTCGGGCCCAGTACCCAGCTACGAAGCCCGGAGCCTGCTTTACGCCGGGGACGACCTGCTCGCGCAGATGGCGTTCGGCGACATCGTGGTCGCCAATCGTGACCGTCGTAATGACTGCGTGCACCAACAGCCCTCCTGTGTCGCTCGGTTGGCAGGGCGACTCTACCCGGACTCAGCCCTGCGAGACGGGACGGGAGGGCAGGCCGCTCAGGATGGCTGAATCGGAGCGTGTGCGGCCAAAAGAAGCGCCGGGCGCGACGCAAGAAGCCGAAGAGGGGAACCAATCATCCACACTTGCCAACTTGGCGTCGAAGCCCGGCGCGATTTGGACACCGCATATACCCCGAGGGGTGCGCGGAAACGCTCCCTTCGCGACGCTGCGACCGCTTCCTCCCTTGGCAATCGAAGGGTCAGCCGCTCCGAGACGGGACGCGAGGGCAGGGCGGCGCAGGATGGGTGAGACGGCACTCACTTTTGCTCGAGCGCGGGCTGTCGCCGGAGGACGTAGCGGCGCAGCTGGGTCACGAGGACGGCGGGCAGCTAGTCCGAAAGCTGTACGGTCAGCCCGACGAGCAACGCCAGCGCCAGCGAATCGCCCTCGCCTTCACCGAGATTTCCATAGGACCGGCAGCAGACCGATCGCACGGCGGGGCTGAATTCGTGCCTATCTCAAGGCTACGGAACTAACCCTCTCCGCTGACGCTTCGCCTCTCCGCTTCGTTGCCGAGTCGGCAGGCGGGAAGTCAGTCGAGTGGTTCGACCTGAAATCCATCCGCGTCAGCGGTCACGAGCACGCCGGATCCCTTCGACATCGGGTCGACGATCTCGCCCGTGAGGCCCAAGACCGCGGCCTCGTTGGTAGGGCTGTGGCCGACGACGAGCGCCGTCTCGCCGTCGTCGAGCCGTTCGAGGACCCGGCCGAGGGCCTCGCCGAGGATGCGCGAGTCCGAATCGACCAGCTCCGGGTCCGCCGAGCGCAGGTCCTCGAGCCTCCCGCTTCCAGCCTTCCCGTAGGCCTCCCGCCACCGATCCTCTCGCTCCGAGCGGAGGCCAGGCTCGACGAGCACCCCGCCGGGGATCGGGTCCCGGAGCATGCACGCGAAGCAGGCCAGCGTCTGCGTGGCGCGTTGGGCGCCCGTCGAGACGAGCAGCGCATAACCGCCGGGCAGGCCCGATCCGATGGCGAGCGCCGCCCTCGTGCCCTCGTCGGTGAGGACGTCACCGTCGTTGTCGGTATGGCGCCTGAGCTCGATGCGCTTTGCCACGATGCCGTATAGGGTCGCCGATTCAGGGTATCCGGGAGTCGTGGCCGAGCTGTCCGTCGCAAGCGAATCGTTCCAGAACGGCGAGCGGATGCCGGAGCGCTTCGCCCTCCAGGGGGAGAACGTCTCCCCCGCGCTTACCTGGTCCGGCGTCCCAGCCTCGACGCGCTCGATCGCGGTCATCTGCGAGGACCCGGACGCCCCCTCGGGCACCTTCGTTCACTGGGTGGGATGGGGGATCGAGCCGGAGGCAGGCAGCCTCGCCGAGGGTCGGCCCGCTCCCAAGGAGGGGCGCAACGACTTCGGCAACACCGGCTACGACGGGCCCAGCCCCCCGCCGGGACACGGGCCGCACCGCTACTTCATCC